>JAFUPT010000169.1 GCA_017481065.1 Clostridia bacterium
CGGGGGTCTGGGGGCAGACGGCCCCCAGCGTCTCCTATCGTTGTCTCTCCCCTTAGAACAGGCCCGGCATGCTCAAGCCGCCGGTCATCTTGCCCATTTCGCGCTCCATGGTGTCGGTTGCTTCGCGGAGAGCTTCGTTCACAGCTGCGAGCACCAGGTCCTGCAGCATTTCCACATCATCGGGGTCCACTGCTTCGGGCTTGATGGTGATGGAGAGCAGCTCCTTCTTGCCGTTCACCTTTGCGGTGCACATGCCGCCGCCTGCGCTTGCTTCGAATTCGCGGGCTTCGATTTCCTCCTGCATTTTGGTCATCTGCTGCTGGAGCTTCTGTGCCTGGCGGGCCAGCTGCTGCATGTTGCCGCCGCCCATCATGTTCGGGAATCCGCCTCGTGCCATATTTCTTACCATCCTTCCTGCGTCGCGGGGACGCATGGTGTATTTTTCTTCAACATTTCTATTATACATGATTTTTGCGGGGGAGTAAAGGGCTTTTTCAGCGGTTTACCTCCGGCTTGTCCGTGCGTCCCAGCAGATAATCCACGCTCACATCAAAGAAATCCGCCAGAATCACCAGCGTATCCGTCGGAGGAACTCGCTCGCCCGTTTCATATTTCGAAATCAGCGCCTGTTCAATGCCGGTTTTCATTTGCAGGGAAATCTGCGTAATCCCCCGCTCCTTGCGTAGCTTGCGAAGGTTGTTTGCCATACAATATCACCCATGTCATTTTGTCATATTGTATGCTTGACAAATATGACGTTTTGTCATATACTGAGATTCGAAGAGTTACATAAGGAGGGGTTTTCTATGACAGCCGTTGTACTGATCATCATCGTTGTTGCTTTGTTTTTATTCATTAAGAGGAAGCCGTCAAGCAAGGAAAAAGAATCGCCGCCTTCCTATGCAAACTGGGTGGTAACGCCAGCTCGCCAATATCCGCAATGGAGTCCTGAGAATACGCTGCAGGCGCATGTGGAGCTGTTTGCAAAGATCGGAGAATACACATATAAGTCGTTCCCGCCGAAATCCGCCAATTTGAAGATCATTAACTACAATGGCTTTAGCGGTACGGATATTTCCTTCTATGATCATGGTGAAACTTTGAAGTGGTGCCACGAAGCTGAGCCCGCTGCGCTTTCCTATCTGGAAAAGATATGCTCTGTGCGCGGAAATGATGGCAAATATCAATATGATTATGAATCTTCCACTCATTCTGATTCTGAATTCATTAATTTCAACGATCAGAATTCCAAAATGCTGAAGTGGGTTCCCGAAGAATATCTGGAATGCATAAGAAAGCATGCTCCGCACGCTTGCGTTAAGGTGAAATATCTCCATGAAGGGGATCCCATAATGGGGAAGGGCTACTGCATAGATATATATTTTGGAGAAGGGCAGGAGGGATAGTATGCCGGATCGCCAGTGTCCGTTTCTTGAATGGAAGAATTCCGGTTTATTCAGCGCCAGCTATCGCTGCCGGAAAACCGATCAGGATATACTTACCGGGAGTTCTCTTTACAACAGCTATTGCAATAATTACGAAAGCAATTATTCCCAATGCCCGCATTTTAAGCCCGAACCAGCAAATAGCGGATGCTATCTTACATCGGCATGCGTGGAAGCGATGGGGTTAGCGGATGATTGCTACGAATTAACGGTATTGCGGGAGTTTAGAGATGCGTGGTTGATGCATCAGCCCGGCGGTGTCGATGAAGTGAATCACTATTACGATGCTGCTCCCAGAATTGTTCTTGCCATTCGAAGGGAAGGAAATTTCACAGAGATTTTTAGAAGGCTATACTCAGAGCTGGTGCTTCCCTGCGTGCGGGCTTTTGAAGCGCATGAATTCCCGCAGATGCGCCAACTCTATCGGGCAAAGGCGCTTGAACTGGAAGAAAGGTATCTGTAATCTCACAAAAGAAAAAGCTGCCAAGGCAAATGCTTTTGGCAGCTTGATTTCTTTCGTAATTCAGCCGGCGGTGGTAGTGGTGGTCGTGGTATCGGTTTCGGAGCCCATGGTGGCGGGCTCGGCAGTGGCGGCCAGCGGTGCGTCGGTCGCCGGCACCTCGGTGGCCACTACGGGCGCATCGGTTGCGGCCGGTGCATCGGTGGCTTCCACGGTGGTGGTGGTCTTGGTGGAGCATGCGCTCAGGCACATGGCTGCCAGCATCATCACGAGTGCAAGTGCGATAATCTTTTTCATGAAAATGATCCTCCCAGGTATTGTTCTGCCTTGAAGGGATTTCCTCCAAGTGAGAGATATTATAATCGGGAGTTTGCCGGATTATACCTGAAAGAAGGTAAAGAATTGGGGATGCGGGGGACTGCGGGAGGAACCTTGAAGGCTTCCAGCCCTCAAACCCCCGGATTAAGGGAACATTGTTCCTTAAAAAGTCCATGAAAAAATACCTGCCCCGGAGCGGGACAGGTATTTTAGATTTTTTCCAGCATTGCTTTCTGGGGATGCAGGGGCAATCATTTCCCCTGCCGGAGCTTGGAGGCAGCATCCCCAATCGTCCGCCTCCCATCGTCTCTCCCGTCAGGCCGCCAGAATGCGGGTGGCGAAGGTGAAGAGTACGGTAAGGGAAGCCGCGTCCACCACGGTGGTGATGATGGGGCTTGCCATGAGCGCGGGGTCAAGGTGGATGGCCTTGGCCAGCAGCGGCAGGGTGCAGCCGAGGGCCTTGGCGATGATGACGGTGGCGAACATGGCCAGAGAAACGATCAGCGCCACGCTGCGGTTATCCGGGGTGAGGAACCAGATGCGGGCGAAATTCACCACGGCCAGCACTGCGCCGAGGATGAGCGCCACGCGCACCTCGCGCCAGAGCACCCGGAAGATATCCTTGAGCTCGATTTCGCCGAGGGCAAGGCCGCGGATGGCCAGGGTGGAAGCCTGGGAGCCGCAGTTACCGCCGGTACCCATCAGCATGGGCACGGAGGCCATCAGCGCCACGCCAACGCCCTGCGCGCCGGAGAGGATGCCCTCGAAGTGGGTGATGATCATGCCGGTCAGGGTGGAGAGCACCATCATGATCAGCAGCCAGGGCAGGCGGTTTTTCACCATGGTGATCACGCTGGTTTTGAGGTATTCATCATCAGACGGCAGCATAGCGGCCATCATTTCGAAGTCCTCGGTGTTCTCTTCTTCGATAACGTCCACGATATCGTCGACGGTAATGATACCCACGAGGCGCTCCTCATGGTCGACGACGGGGATGGACAAAAGGTCGTACTTGCGAACGGTGTCGGCGACAACCTCCTGGTCATCGGTGGTGTGCACGGAAATTGCCTGGGTGTTCATCAGCTCGTCCACCAGCTTATCATCGGTGGAGAGAATGATCTTGCGCAGGCCCACGGTGCCCAGCAGCTTGCGGCTCTCATCGATGATGTAGAGCGTGTTGATGGTTTCCTTGTCCACGCCCGTGCGGCGGATTTCCGCCATGGCCTGACCCACGGTGGTGCCCAGGCGGAATTCCATGTATTCGATCGTCATGATCGAACCGGCGCTGTTTTCCGGGTAGCGCAGGAACTGGTTGATCAGCTGGCGCTTTTTCTCATCGCAGCCCTGCAGCATGCGCTTGACCACGCCCGCGGGCAGCTCCTCCAGGAAGTCTACCGCGTCGTCGATGAACATATCGTCGATCAGGCGCATGGCCTCGGTATCATCCATGGCCTCCATGATGCGGGTCCGCTGGTCGTTGTCCATGTAGGAAAAGACCTCGGCGGAGATGTCCTTGGGCAGCAGGCGGAACACCATCAGCATCTTTTCATTGTCCAGGGTTTCCAGATATTCCGCGATATCAACTTCGTTGAGCATGTTCAGGGCGCCCCGCATCTCGGCCTTCTTACCGGCCGCCAGCAGCGCGTCCAAACGGTTTTTAATGCGATCAAAATCCATTGGCTTCACCCTCCTTCTTGATTTACAGCTGCGGATCAGCTGTCCACATTTCACTCCGGGTTTTTGCGGCTGAACGGCCAATTTTGCGCGCAGCAAAGCGGCGATCTGCCGGTATCAGCCCATCGGTGTGACGTTCGGATAATTATGTGAAGATGAAGGGTGCCTGGAAAAAGGGGTATGAAACAGCCGCGTTTCCGAGCAGACGGCGCGGGGCTGTCCAATCGGAAATCAGATGCGCAGCGATGAACACACGCCTTCAGGCACGCCATCAGCCGACATACTTCTTCCGCCGTCGTCCATGCTTTTGCACCTCCAGTTTTGAAAATGAATGGCGGGAATTGTGATAAAAAACGAACAATTCCTCTCCTTATATAATAGCCTCGAAACCCGCCGGAGTCAAGGCCGCGGCGGGTAAAATTCAGCTTTTTTTCTGCCAGGGAAGCAGCGCATCGCCCTTTACGAGGATGGCGCGCCTGGCGATCCGGGCCAGCGGATCATCCGAGTAGGAATCGGAATAAAAATCATCGATCTGCCCGTCCGGGAATACCGCCCGGAAGCGGCGCACCTTCTCCTCGCCGTGGCAGTTCAGGCCGGAGAAAGCGCCGGTCTTTTTGTCCACCGGCGAGCCCATTACGCAGCGAATGCCCAGCTTTCTGCATGCCGGGAGAATGAGGAATTCCGGGGAGGCGGATATCACCACGTCGTCCTCCCGGTGGGTCTCCCTGTAAAAAGCCTTCACCCGGCAGAAGTTTTTCTGCCAGAAGGCGTCTACGGCCGCATCCACATCCGGAATGCGCTTCAAAAAGCCCAGCATACGCTGCTTGAAATCCTGTTTTTTGCGGATTTTCAGGATGAAGAGCAGGGCGTTTGCCGCCTGGCCGGGGATATCCGCCCAGAGCGCGGGATAATGGCCGAAGCAGTAGGCGAAGAAGCGGGCCGTGCTGTCGCCCCGGAGTATGGTATTGTCAAAATCGTATACATTCATGCAAGTTTCCTCCAAGTATTTTGAATTTACCATATGAATGCTGCGCTGTCAACAAAATATTTTCCCAGCAGGCGAATTTTTGCCCAAAAAGGTATTGACAAAAGCACAGGATTTTGCTATAATTCTATACGTCGCTTCGAGCACGGCTCTTCGGGGTGTAGCGCAGTTTGGTAGCGCACGTGCTTTGGGAGCATGGGGCCGCAGGTTCGAATCCTGTCACCCCGACCATGGTGTGACCTCTTGGTCAAGCGGTTAAGACACCGCCCTTTCACGGCGGTAACACGGGTTCGA
>JAFUPT010000170.1 GCA_017481065.1 Clostridia bacterium
AACCTTTCTTCTCGTGTAAGATGTGTATAGGACATCGTGCCTGCCTCCTGTTGATTTGGTGTGTGGTAACTTCATTCTAACACAGGCTCGCTCGATGTTCTATTCTTTTTCCTCTGTTGCTCTTATTATGATAACCTTAGAGTGTCCCTTTGGAAACCCCAGTAAAAAGGCTCGCATAGCGTGCCTTTTTTAATTCAAGTAAGCAATACGTTTTGTATACTCCCATTCAAAAAACGCACCCGCTCCGGGTGCGTTTTTTATACAGAGGTTTCCAAAGGGCATCATGCCCTTTGGTGGGGTCCGGGGCAAAGCCCCGGCAGGGTTTTTTAAGGAGCAGCGCCCCTTAAGCAGTATCCCGCACCTCACCACTTCAGCGTGATGTTCTCGCCTTTCAGCGCAACCACCGCGCCGTTCTTCGCTTCGGGAGAATCGGCATGGGCCAGCAGCCATTTGTTGGTAGCGGTCAGCAGGCGGGATTCGCCGGCGGGATCGGGCTTGAACTTGAGCTCGGTATTGGTGTCCTTCGGCAGCACGATCACGCAGCGGAATTTCTTGCCTGCGCCGGCGCTGGCGGGAGCATAGTGCAGGGTGGTGGCATAGCACTCCAGCAGGGTTCCCTTGGGCACGAGGAAGGCCTCTACCGTGGCAGTGTCATACTCGTAATTCTCGAAATCTACATCGCCTTCCTTGCCCAGCAGCAGCACCAGATCGTCGCAGGCCAGGTTCAGCTCGCTGTCGCGGTGGTATTCCAGGCAGTTCATGGTGTAGTTTTCACCGTTGCAGTAACCGATCTGGATGGGCATGCCGCCATAGAGCTGATCGCGCATCTCTTCAAAGATGGGCAGCGCCTCCAGCTCCGCAACGGAGGGCACATACACAACCGCGCCGTCCGGGCAGGGAGTCTTTTCCATTTCAGCCATCAGCGCTTCAAGGTCAAAACCCTTGATCACCTTGCCGTAGGGAGCAAAGGAAGCATCATAAACGGACTGGATTTTCATGGGTATCATTCCTCCATATCAAAAAAATCGATGTCTCGGAACAAAAGTTCCTACTGCATCGATTATAACCCATTTCTTTACAATTGTATAGACCAATTTTCAGCTTCAATATGCGCCCATGGCCTCCGTAAAGGAGATGCGGCTCTCGCGCATGTAGTGCATCAGTTCGCTGAACAGGCGCAGGCGGGGCTTTTCGTGGCGAAAGATATCCCCAGTATCCACGAAGATGCTCCCTGTTTCCTTCGCCAGCGTGCACAGCGCGCCGTTCAGCTCCGCCGCGCGGGCGTCCTCGCTCAGCACAGGCACGATGAATACCCGGCAGCTGCAGCCGCCCCTGATCTCACCCACCAGCCGCGCATAATCCTCCAGGAAGCGCCGGATATCAAAATCCTCCCGCTCCATGTCCGTCTCGCCGAAGTTCAGGAAAACCTTGCGGGGATTCAGCTCAAACACGCATTCGCCCAGCAGATCGAAGGCGTCCGCGATGGTGCCCCGCTCCAGGCTGCGGTTGCACACGGAGATGTTCAGGCCGAAGTCCTGCACAAGCTCCGATACCGGCAGCCCGGCAAACCTTTCCTCGCCGAAGATGATGGAGCCCGCGGAACCGGTGATGGAATTGACCTCGTGGTAAATTTCCTTCTGTTCAAGTATGGTATTCATGCTCTTTCCCTCCAAATCAAGCGTGATGGGCGCCGTGGTGCATGCGGCGGTGATGCCAGTCGCCGCCGTGCAGGTCGTAGCTGCGGTTGATGAAGTATACCACCAGATTCGCGCTCACAAAGCACAGGTTGATTGCGTAAATCGCCAGCACATAGCTGTAATTGTGGGAAATCAGCTTCGCGGCGATGCCCGCAATGTAGCCGGTGATGATCAGCAGGATAAAGGGCAGGCTCATGGATTTCGCCGTGTGTGCCTTGATATTCTTCACCACCGACATCGGCCAGCTCAGTCCGAAGCAGATCAGCATGATCGATTCAAAAATTTCAGTCATTCTCCCGTTTCCCCCTTGTTTTCGTTGCAAGGATATTGTATCATTAGATCAAAAGAATGTATAATATCAAAAATCGATCATTATCATAGCTTTTAAGCTATCGTTCGGAGGTTTCCATGGAATTGTTGCAGCTGCGTTATTTTCTGGAGGTTGCGCGCACACAGCACATAACAAAAAGCGCGGAAAAATTACATATCGCCCAGCCCTCCCTCTCCCAGGCCATCAAACGTTTGGAAAATGAACTGGGCGTAAAGCTCTTTGCCGCCCGTGGCCGCAACATCGTGCTCACCGAATACGGCAAATTCTTCCGGGACAGGCTGGAGCCCCTCATCCAGCGCCTCGACGCCCTGCCGGACCAGCTGCGCGAAATGGCCGATCCGGACACCGCCACCATCTGCCTGCATGTCACCGCCGCCTCCCTCATCGTATCCGAGGCCATCATCGAATACCGCCGCCTGCGCCCGAAGACCAATTTCCGCTTCCTTCTGGGCGAGGACGCCAGCCTCTTCGATGTCAGCATCTCCGCCGAGCGCGCCTCCCGGGATCAGCTCACCCCGCCCGAGGATCTCTTCACCTGCAATGAAAAAATCTGCATCGCCGTGCCCAATTCCGATCGCTACGAAAACATCAGCAGCGTGCGCCTCGCCGCGCTCCGGGATGTGGATTTCATCAGCCTCGATTCCCGCAAGCAATTCCGCCAGATCTGCGATCAGCTCTGCGCCGAGGCCGGCTTCTCCCCCCGCATCGCCTTCGAAAGCGATAGTCCCGATACCGTGCGCAATATGATCGCCGCCCACATGGGCGTGGGCTTCTGGCCCGCCTTCAGCTGGGGCCGCCCCGGCGATATGAAACTCATCGATATTACCGAACCCATCTGCCGCCGCAGCATCGTCATCCGTAAGCAGAAAAACCGCATGCATTCCCAGGTTATCGAGGAATTCTTCGCCTTCCTCTGCGACCGCTTCATGGCCAAAATGACCGAGGCCTACGGAATCGGGTGAGAGACACGGCCAGGAAGCGATTTGGGGGCGCTGTCCCCAAACCTGCGAGGGGGAATGATTCCCCCTGGACCCCTCTGAAAAAGGCACGCATGCGCGCGCCTTTAAATATATTATGGAACAAAGCAAAATTGGGAGACGGCCCGCCGCGCCCCAAGGCTCCCCTGTGCAAGGGGAGCTGCCCGAAGGGCTGAGGGGTTGTTCCTT
>JAFUPT010000171.1 GCA_017481065.1 Clostridia bacterium
CTTCTGTGTTGGAAAAGGAAGGGCAGGAAATTGCCGATCTGTTCAGCAGCGTCAATCGTATCAATGCTCCGAAAGTGAAGGAGGAAATCGAAACCAAATTCCCTGCCTGGGTCAAACAGGTACAGGTTCTGTCCGCACAGATTTCCTCTGCCTACATCGGCATCGCCCATTGGAAAAGGGAAGCTGCCGAAGCAAAGCGCAGCAGCAGGGAAGCCAATGATCAGATGGGCAAAATGAAGGCGGAGGTCATGAACCTGTATTCTCAGGTTTCTGATCTGCAGAAGTATGTGAAATACATGCCGCCGGAGATCAAGCAGCAGTACAAGGAAGCACGTGAAAATGCCATGCGCATGTTGCGCGGTGATTATGAACGATGAACACAGAAAGAGGCGATTACTCCCACTAAGAAAAAGAACGCAGGCATTGCAAATCCTGCAAATGAAACCAAAGCTATCGAATCTGAAATGAACATCCCCGACTACGCCATTGAACGCCTGGCGCGCTGCATGCTGCTGCTGATCCAAAAATACTATGAAAGCGAGGAAGGGCAAACTGAATTAAAGCTCTGGAAGAATAATCACGAAGTACATTAATGAACAAAAGTAATCATCACTCTGTGTCTCCGGTAATTCTATGAAAACTGATGACATAATACGCCAAATATGCTATAATACCATTATAAATAAATACTCCTTTACAGGTGTCCATGCTTCGGCATGGATGAAAAGGGAACGGAGTGAAAGTCTCCGACAGGACCGCTGCTGTAATGGTGAGCGGCATACAGATGACCACTGGTTTTGGCCGGGAAGGGTGTATGCTGCGATGAACCTGAGTCAGAAGACCTGCCTGTAAAGCATCGTATCGGATTCTTCGGACTCAAGAATGATATGTATTCGGGCAGGCAGGCTATGGCTGTTTGTCTTTTTGCAGAGCATGATTGGTTGAATGAACCGATCCTGTTCTGTTTTTATTTTGGAGGAATCGTGATGAAAAAATTGTTCTGCCTGCTTTTGATGGGCATCCTGCTCGTAGCTTCCGCACATGCGCTCAGTTTTACGGATGCCAACGGTCGCAGCGTGGAGATCGAAAATCCGCAGTGCGTAGTTTCCCTGTACAATTCCTACGGTGAAGCCTGGATGCTTGCTGGAGGCAAGTTGATCGGCAGTATTGCGGATGGTTTTGAAAATGGCATGCTGGATGACGGCGTGCAGAACCTCGGCAGCCACACCACGCCCAGTATGGAGCTTCTGTTTTCCCTGAACCCGGATTTTGTGCTGCTGTCCTCCGAGATTGCCAGCCATGCAGAAATCGCTGTACTGCTTGAGCAGGCGGGCATTCCCTGCGCCTTCTTCTCCACGCCGGATTACCGAAGCTATATGGAGATGATCTCTGTCTTTGCTCAGCTTACGGGGAAAGAAGACCTGCACCGGCAGCAGATTGAAGCCGTACAGCAGCCCATCGAAGAAATGATCAAGGAAGCAGAAGCTCTCCCTGACCCTACCGTACTGCTGATTCGTGCAAATTCCATCACCGTAAAATGCAAAAACAGCGAAACCACAGTAGCTGGCAATATCCTGCGGGATATGGGCTTTGTGAACCTTGCCGACGGCAACAGCGCGCTCTGTGAGAGTATCAGCATGGAAACCGTGCTGATAGAGGATCCGGATTATATCTTCGTAGTGCTGCAGGGAGCAAGCAGCGAAGCAGCGGAGAAGAATCTCGCTTCCGTGCTCACCAACAATCCTGCGTGGAACACACTCAGCGCTGTGCGGGAAGGCCGGTTCTATATCCTTGACCGCGATCTCTTCCACTACCATCCCAACGGGAGATGGGCCGAATCCTACGAATTTATTCTTGATGTCCTCAGTGAACGATGATGAAATGAAGATGTATGCTGGAGGAAGGATGTTGTGGCAGATGCAACTGCAAGAATCGCAGGCATACTGGAGGTCTGTCAAGATTCTTGCAGGAAGCAGATGCCGTATCAGGCAACTCCAGCACTGCGTCTGAATGAATCAGCGTTCACCCGAAAGGAGATATGTGATGTCCCGCAACAATCGCGTATTTGTCATCCTGATATGCCTGCTGATGCTGGCCGTTCTGGGCAACCTCTGCCTCGGTGCGAGTGGGCTGACTCCGGGAGAAGTATTTTCCACCGTATTCCAAGGTGAAAACGAGAGTGTGGCCGCACGCATTTTCTGGTATGTCCGCCTACCCAGAACCCTCGCCGCCATCCTCGCCGGGGCTGCGCTGGCCACCGCCGGACTCCTGCTACAATCCGTTCTGCGCAATCCTCTGGCCGCGCCCAGCGTAATCGGTATCAATTCCGGCGCGGGCCTGTGCGCGCTGATCTGCATGGCCGTACTGCCGACTTTTTCGCAGTTTGCCCCCTTCGCCGCCTTCATCGGCGCATGTACTGCCGCCTTCGCCGTTTACCTGCTGGCACGAATCACCGGGGCTTCCAAGAGCACCATCGTGCTGGCGGGCGTAGCAGTAAACAGCATCTTCGGTGCGGTGATGGACGCCATCGTTACCATGATTCCCGACGCCGTGGTCAGCCGCAGCGCGTTCTCCATCGGCGGCTTCGCCACAACCACCATGCGGCAACTCAGCTTCGCTGCACCGCTGGCTGTGATCGGCTTCCTCGCCGCGCTGCTGTGCAGACGGGAGCTGAGCATCATGGCTCTCGGAGATGACGTCGCCCACAGTCTCGGTTTGAAGGTAGAACACTACCGGGCTATCTTCCTGATCGCCGCCGCCATGTTGGCGGGCTCCGCCGTGAGCTTCGCGGGCCTGCTGGGCTTTGTGGGCCTCGTTGCTCCCCACATGACCCGCATCCTGTGCAGGAATGAAGCGCATCTACAATTGCCGATCACCGCAGTATTCGGCGCGTTGCTGTGCCTGATCTGTGACCTGATCGCCCGCACGCTGTTTGCGCCCTATGAACTGCCGGTGGGCATCGTGCTATCCTTCGTGGGCGCGCCCTTCTTCCTGTACCTGCTGCTGATTCGCAAAAAGCGCAGCCGCCACGACGCGACCTGAAAGGAGATATATCATGCTTGAATTCAAAAATCTCCGCGCAGGCTACGACGGCGTGGAAAAGCTGCACGGCGTTTCCGCCAGACTGGAGCCGGGCAGGCTCACCGCAATCATCGGCCCCAACGGCTGCGGAAAATCCACGCTGCTGAAGTGCGCTGCCGGGCTGCTGAAGCCTGCGGAAGGTGAAATCCTGCTGGACGGCAAAAGCCTGCAAAGTATCCCTGAAAAGGAACGGGCGAAGTTCATCTCCTACATGCCCCAGAGCCGCATCGCGCCGGACATCAGCGTGAAGCAGCTGGTAACCCACGGCCGCTATCCCCATTTGAAGTGGGGCCAGAGCCTGCGGCGCGAGGACAGGGACATCATCGAAGCAGCCATTGAACGCGTAAAGCTCACGAAGCTGGCAAAGAAGCCCGTCAGCCGACTCTCCGGCGGCGAGAGGCAGCGTGCTTATCTCGCCATGATGCTTGCGCAGGAAACACCTGTCATGTTGCTGGATGAGCCCACCACCTACCTGGACCTTTCCAGCCAGTTCGCGCTGATGGAGCTCTTGCAGGAGCTGCGCAGCGAGGGCCGCTGCATCGCTGTGGTGCTGCACGACCTTGCCCTGGCGCTGGAGTGTACGGATGAAATCCTGCTGATGCAGCGTGGCGATCTTGTTGCGTCCGGCACGCCGGATATCATCTACCAATCGGGCAGAATACAGAGCGTATTCAATATCGGTGTCAAACAATCTGACGATCAAAAATACATCTTCTACGCAAACAGACAGGAGGAAATTCCATGAAGAAAGCCATACTCGCCGTGAGCTTCGGCACCAGCTACGCAGAAGCCGAGGAAAGCTGTATTCGTCCCGTTGAGGAAGCCCTGAAGCGCGCTTTCCCGGCGCATGAAGTTCGCCGCGCATTCACAGCCCGTAAAATCATCAAAAAACTGCGCGGACAGGGCGTTGCCATCAACAATGAAGCAGAAGAACTGGAAAATCTGCAGGCA
>JAFUPT010000172.1 GCA_017481065.1 Clostridia bacterium
ATTTGTAGAATTATATCACCAATAGAGTGAACTGCAGTTTTGGCTGATACATTCTCTGTGGCACCATTAGATAAAATAATTGCAGAGTTTGCAATGAAATTTGCCAAGGAAATGGCGTTGATATCCTTTTCTTGCTCAACCCTGAAAGCCACATAAAGGTTATCCTTATATAAATAACTATCATAGCAGTCGCTTAGTATAGTAACCGCATGCTCTGTCATGTCACTTAAAATATGGCGATTTACAGCAAGTAAATTTGCCAGGTATGGACTTCCTGTTTCGTGGGCATTGATACTATTAATCACAGATATATTTCTGCGTTTTAAATATGGACACTGAAAGTTATCCTTCTTTAGGTTTGCATTTTCGATGTTTTTGTGGACTGTTTTTTCAAATTCAACTGTAAGAAAAGGATCATCTGCCTCATAATAATCGCCTATTGTCGCAAAGGAAATGCGGTCCCGTCCAACAATTACGGCAATATCGCCGACTTTGATCTCTTTGCAGAATTTAATGCATTTATTGATTGCAGTACCTGGTAACTTTTCATCATATTCGTCCTTAATATCTTGCTTGAGAAGGTCTACCTGCTCCTTAGATAGAGGGGTGTTTATAGTTGAGGATTTTATCAAATTCCAACCAATAGCTATAAATCCTTTTGAAATGAATTCATCAAAGAAGAAACCGTTCTTGGTACGAATCATCCAAAAACGAGTCTTATCACCGATGGCCGGAAGGGAAAGGATATTCTCCTGCTTATCCATAAATGTACCTCCTCAGTGAACGAACCTAGACTGTGTATAAGAATATTATACCATAACATTATATTTACAGCAATCACAGGTATATATTTTTGAAAATGAGCTAAAAAACTTGTATCTTGGAAGAAAAAATGTGAAGGAGGTTCAGGCGTTTGTACTTATGATGTGGAGGTGATACGATGCGGAAATATATGGCTTTTGCAGAATTGGAAGAACTATTGTTGACGGCGATGGATTTGCCCGGTTGCAGTATCAAAGGAATAGCGGCGGCAACAGGTATAAAGGCGAATACGCTGTACAAATGGAAAACCACACCGGTTCATTTATCCCCTGACAAGACGGACCGTCTATTACTATATTTTCTGGAGCATGAATCCGACAGGCTCGAACTGGCAGAATTGGTACTATCACAAAAATCCATGGAATCTTGATGCATCACTCTGATGCGGTCGGGATTCCTTTTTACATATATAAATTATTATATTATTATTACCCTCTGCTGTCCTTGGTATATGGGATGTGGCGAGGAAAGGAGGATTATTATGGCAAATTATCAAGGCTTGAATTGTATTATGGGAGAAATCACAACTATGGTATCTGATGCGCGGTATCCTCATGATCAGCATATCTATGACTATTTCACTGCAACGGAGAAATTTATGCGCATTGCAGTTCCGCAGCTTTTTCAGGATTGCATGGAAGGCTTCAGGGAGCAACTCATCATTGAATTCGAAACCTATTTCAACGGCGAAAAGATGCATCATGATCAGATTGCGCAGGCGATAGGAGATATACTGGATAAGTCCATCGGAAAAGCAATGAAAGAGATCAAAATCAGCGTTTAACTGCGGGATTATTTCTCTGTTTTACTCGAAATTTACTCAACTGGACTCCGCATTTACTCAGCCGAACTTGGCGGGACTCTGTTCACGCTCGGCTGAGCTTTTTTGTAAAACAAAGCCCTCTGTAAACTACGGTATAATGTAAGAAAGAAAAATTTGTACCGACTGTAAATGAAGAGGGATATACTATGATCGAGATTTCCGGCGTTGACCGCATTACTACAACCACGGCACGGATCACCGTGTTCGATGGTTATGAGGATGGCAAGCAGAAGCGCCGGAAGAAAACTGTATCCATTCCCAAGAAGATCCAGGGAAGAGAAGATAAGGTTCGGGACTGGCTGATTGCAGAAAAAGCGCGATTTGAAAATCAGGTGGAGCGCAAGGAAGTCGGCAACCGGGTTCTAACCGTTGAAAAGTGGGCGGAGATTTGGTTGGAAGAATACATCAAGCCGGATCGGAGAATCGGCACATACGACGGTCACGCCAGCAACCTGCGCCTGCACATCCTGCCGGAGCTTGGCAGAGTGAAACTGGAGAATCTGAACCCGCCGAAGATCAAACTGTTTGCGAACCGCATGGCAAAGAAAAGCAACGGCAGAGGAGGAACACTTTCTTCGGTTTCGGTCGGGAATGTGCGCAGAACTCTCTCGGCCATGTTGGAAACGGCGGTCAGGCAGGAACTGCTGCCCAGCAATCCGGCGAAAAAAGTAACCTGGATTCATGAAGAGAGAAGGAAGGGGAAAGCATTGACACCTCAGGAATATACCGCACTTATGCGGGGAATCAAGCGTGAACCGTTGGTTTGGAGCACGATGTTTATGCTGATTGCATCAACCGGCATGAGAAGAGGTGAAGCGGTTGGCCTTGACTGGCGCAGTGTGGATTTCAAGAACCAACAGGTACATATCGTCCAGGCGGCTGTTTCCACGGCGAAACACCGCATGATCATTGGCCCAACTAAGACAAGCGCAGGTGTGCGCAGCACCTACATCCAGCCGGATGTGCTTGAACTTCTGAAACGCCTGAAGGCAGAACAGAAAAAGCGATACGCTTTCTATGAGAAAGAATGGACGCAGGACTATCCGGTGTTCCTGAATGAAGAAATTCTGGAGCGCATTCACCCGGACAGTGTAACGAAACGCTTCGAGAAATTGTGTAAACGAATCGGCATACAAATCCGCCTACATGATCTGCGTCACAGCTATGTTTCTGCAGCCATCCATCAAAATGCGCCGATTACAGAAATTGCCCGCCAGGTTGGGCATGCCAGCACCGATGTAACCCTGCGAATCTATGCCCATGCATTCAGAAATGAACTGGAGTCAAGTAAAAATGTCTCAAATTTAGTGCGCCAGGCATACCAGAATTCGTGAATTCTGAAATACAAATAAACTCCAAAATAAACCCCAAGCCCAAAACTTCCCACCAACGTTTTCTGAAAAACACAAAAAACAAGCCCCGAAAGCACAATATACTATGCTTTCAGGGCCCTTTTTCCTGGCGTGCCATGCGCGACTCGAACGCGCGGCCTTCAGAGTCGGAGTCTGACACTCTATCCAACTGAGCTAATGGCACACGGTGAACAAGGAATATTATAGCGCAGATTTGCGTTTGAGGCAAGCGGGAAAGCGGTCGAATTTGGAATTTTGCGGGAAATTTGCTTTGAGGGCAAATTTTCTTCGAAAAAGGTGGGGCACAGGGTGGAATTTCTGGAAGGCGAAATATCAAATGCGAAGGCCGATTGAAGCTGGGGATGTAAAATATGAATATGTACGGAGCCGAAAAGAGGCGATGGAGCCAAATTTCTTCGTATCTCCGTCGCAATTGATGCGCGGATGCTTGCCAAGATAACGTGTTTCTGATACAATAGAACGGAATATAAAATTAGGGGGCTTGTGCAAATGAGCGAATATATGATCGCGCTGGATGCAATGGGCGGCGATAACGCGCCGGACGCCATCGTTGAGGGTGCGTTGAGAGCCCTGCGCAAGTACAGGGATATCCGCATCCTGCTGGTGGGACCGGAGGAGAAGCTGCGCGGTATGATCGCTGGCGCGGATGTGAAGGACAGGATTGAGATACAGAATGCCACGGAAGTGATCGAGATGGACGAGGCTCCGATGCTGGCCGTGCGCAAGAAGAAGGATTCTTCCATGGTGGTGGCAATGAACGCTGTGCGCGAGGGCAGGGCTGGAGCGGTGGTTTCCGCGGGTTCCACGGGCGCTGTGCTGGCCTGCGGCATGTTCAAAATCGGCCGCATTCCGGGCATTGAGCGTCCCGCCTGCGCGCCGGTGCTGCCGGGCTTGAAGAAGCATGTGCTGCTGATTGACTCCGGCGCGAATGTGGATTGCCAGCCGAAATATCTTTTGCAGTTTGGCCTGATGGGTTCGGTTTACATGAAGAACGTGATGGGCGTGCAGGAGCCGCAGGTGGGCCTTGTGAACATCGGCGCGGAGGCCGAGAAGGGCAACAAGCTGACCAAGGAAACCTACGAGCTGATGCAGGCCCAGGACAGCTATAAATTTGCGGGCAACTGCGAGGGCCGCGATATCTTCACCGGCGATTTTGACGTGGTGGTGGCGGATGGCTTCGCGGGCAATATCATTTTGAAGCACACCGAGGGTCTGGCCAAGGCGCTCTTCAGCATGATCAAGCAGGAGCTGATGGCTTCCCTGCCCACGAAGATCGGCGCGCTGCTGGCCAAGCCGGCATTTAAGAAGCTCAAGCGCCGCATGGATTACAATTCCGTGGGCGGCGCGCCGCTGCTGGGTGTGAACGGCGCGGTGGTGAAGGCCCATGGAAGCTCCGGAGCCGAAGCCATTGAAAATGCCATCGCCCAGGCCAAGCGCATGCTGGAGGGCGATGTGGTGGGCAAGATCCGCGAGGGCCTTGCCGGACTTAACGAGGAATAACGGCTGCCGCTACACGCAGCCCTTATCATAAAAAATGCAATCCGAAGGAGATAATAAGATGAAGGTTTTTGACAAGGTAAAGGAATACATCCTGATGCAGCTGCCCGTTAGCGAAGAGAAGGTGACCATGGAAGCCAAGCTGATTGACGACCTGGGCGCAGACAGCGCAAACCTGATGATGCTGATCATGGACCTGGAGACCGAGTTTGACCTGACCGTTGAGGACGAAGTGCTCACCAGCATCAAGACCGTGGGCGACATCGTGACCTACATCGAGGGCCATATCTGAGAGAGGAAAATACAAAGTGAACGTGAAAGAGCTGGAAGCAAGGCTCGGCCACCGCTTTGAAAATCCCAGGCTGCTGGATACGGCGCTGACGCATCCCTCCTTCGGGGGGGATCATCATGTGCCGCATTACCAGCGCCTGGAATTCCTGGGCGATGCGGTGCTGGAGCTGGCGGTGAGCCGCTATCTGTTTTTTGAGCTTCCGGAGGTAGACGAGGGCAAGCTGACGCGCATCCGCGCGGCGCTGGTGCGGGAGGAAACCCTGTCCCGGGCGGCGCAGAGGATTGGCCTGGGCGATTTTATCCGCCTGTCCGTGGGCGAGGAGCGCTCCGGCGGACGGAAGAAGCCGTCCATCCTGGCGGATGTGATGGAGGCGGTGCTTGCCGCCGTGTATCTCGACGGAGGATTTGACGAGGCCGTGCGCATCATCTCCGAAATCCTGCGGGATGAATTGAAGCCGGAGGTTTTAAAGGACCATCTGGACGCCAAATCCCGGCTGCAGGAATTGATGCAGCGGGACGGACTGATGCCGGTCTACGAATTTATATCCATGGAAGGGCCGCCCCACGCGCCGCTGTTTACCTACCGCGTGCTGGACGGCAGCCGCGAGCTGGGCAGCGGACAGGGCACCAGCAAGCAGAACGCGCAGCAGGCCGCCGCGCGGGACGCACTCAAAAGAATGGGAGCGTAAGCCAATTTGAGACTGAAGAAACTGATCGTCCACGGGTTCAAATCCTTCGCTGACCGGGTGGAGATCCTGTTTGAGGACGGAATTACCGGCGTGGTCGGCCCCAACGGCTGCGGCAAGAGCAATATTGCCGATGCGGTGAAGTGGGTGCTGGGCGAGCAGAGCGCGAAATCGCTCCGCGGCGCAAAGATGGAGGATGTAATCTTCGGCGGTACGGAGAAGCGCAAGCGCCTCTCCTTCTGCGAGGTTACGCTGATCTTTGATAACGAGGATCATTCCCTGCCCATCGATTTTACCGAGGTTTCCGTCACCCGCCGCGTGTATCGAAGCGGCGAGGGTGAATACAAGATCAACGGCGCGGCATGCCGCCTGCGCGATATCATCGATCTCTTCCGGGATACCGGCATCGGCAAGGATGGCTATTCCATGATCGGCCAGGGCAGGATCGATGAAATCCTTTCGGTAAAATCCGAGGACAGGCGCCAGGTATTCGAGGAGGCCGCCGGCATTGTGAAGTTCAAGGCGCGCAAGCATGACGCCCAGCGCCGCATGGACAATACCACCGCGAACCTGAACCGCGTGGAGGATATACTCCATGATCTGGAGGAGCGGGTGGAGCCCCTGAAGGAGCAGAGCGAGACCGCGAGGGAATACCTCGCCCTGCGGGATGAACTGAAAATACTGGATCTGAACGTGTTCCTGCTGCGCACCGAGAGGTATGAGGCGCGCATCAAGGAATTGAAGGAATCCGTGGAGACCCTGGGCGAATCCATCCTGGAATCCAACCGGGAGTTGGAGAAGATTTCCGCCGACCGGGAAGCCTGCCAGGAGCAGCTTGCCATCTTTGAAACTGAGGCCGCCGAAAAGCGGGATGAGGTGCAAAGCCTGATCCGCGAGGTGGAGGCCGGCGAGGGTGCAGTGAAAGTCATGCGGGAGCGCATGGCTGCCGGCGAAAAGGAGCAGAACCGCCTGCTGGCCCAGCGGGACGCCGCGGGCCGGGGCAGGGAAGGCATGCAGGAGCGCATCGAGGCGATCGCCGCCGAAATCGAGCGGGAGGACGCGGATGTGCGCGCCGCTGCGCAGGCCCTGTCCGTGCAGGAAGCGGAGCTGAGCCGCGCGGAAGCGGAGCTCGCCGGAATTGAAGAAAAATCCGAACAGATGAAGCAGCAGATCATCCAGGCCATGAACCGCCTGGGCGATGTGCGGTCCCAGCGGGCGCGCCTCGGCGCGATGAAAACCGCGCTGGAGAACCAGCTTGCCAATATGGAGGGAGACCGCGAGCGCGAACAGGCGGGTGTGGATTCCCTGGATGAGCAGGTGCGGGATGCGAAAGCGCGCCTCGAGGAAGAGGAGAAGCGCCGCGCCGAGCTCAAGGAGATGACCAGCGACCACAACAACCGGGTGCAGGCCCTGAACGACAGGCTGCATGCCCTCTCCGACCAGGTGACGGAGCTGCAGAACCAGCGCCAGGCCGCCGATTCCCGGATGAAGCTGCTGCGGGAGATGCAGCGGGACTATGAAGGCTACAACAATTCCGTAAAGCAGGTGCTTCTGCAGGCTCGCAGGAATACCGGTTCCGGCGTGCACGGCGTTGTTGCGGATCTGATCCGTGTGCCGGCGAGGCTGGAGCGCGCGGTGGACATGGTGCTCGGCGGCGCGCTGCAGAACATCGTGGTGGACCGCGATGAGGACGCCAAGCGCATGATTGAATACCTGCGTGCCAACCGCTTCGGGCGCGCCACCTTCCTGCCCATCTCCTCCGTGCGCGGAAGAACCCTTACCCAGCAGGAGCGCCAGGTGCTTTCCATGCCGGGCTGCGTGGGCGTGGCTTCCGAGTTGATTGAATTTGATCCCAAATACCAGGGCGTGGCGGACAACCTGCTGGGCAGGACGGTAATTGCCGAGGATTTGACCAGCGGCATCGCCATCCAGCGGGCGTCCAGATACCAGCTGCGCCTGGTGACCCTCGAGGGCGATGTGATGCATTCCGGCGGTTCCATGACCGGCGGCTCCGTGCAATCCAGGATGACCAGCCTGCTCTCCCGCTCCCGCGAGATCGAGGAGACGGAGAAAAAGCTCGCTTCCATCGGCGATGAGCTGAATAAGCTGCGGGAAATGTACGGCCAGATGGATGAGGAGCGCAGTGCCCTCAAGAAGGAGCGCGGCGAGCTCTTTGACGCCCTGCACCAGCAGGAGGTGCTCTGCGGCCGCGCGGATGCGCTTCTGAAGGCTGCGCTGGACGAGCAGCAGGTGAACAACGAGCGCGTGGAGCGCGTGGAGGCCGAGAGAAGCCGCCTGCGCACCCAGCTCAGCGATGTAAGCGAATCCCTTTCCGCACTGGACGGCCAGCAGGAGAATGCCGAGCATTCCACCGAGAGCCGCCAGGAGGAGGTAAAGAAGCTCCAGGAGGAGATTTACGCCCGGAGAAATGCCAACGAAGCGCTGCGCAGTGCAGTGACCGATGGCCGGGTTTCCCTCGCCAGCCGCCGACGCGGCCTGGAGGCCGCCCGGGCGGACAAGGAACGCCTTGTGCAGCAGAGCGAGGACAGCAGCCGCCTGCTGGCAGAATCCGAGGAGCTGCTCAAGAAGTGCGGGGAGGAGCTGGAACAGAGCGCTGCTCTGCTGGAGAAGGATATAGCCTCCCTCGCAGAGCACAAGCAGAAGTTGGAGAGTGCCCGCAGCGAATTTGCTGCCGCGGATGAGAGGCGCATCTCCAGCCAGAAGAAATTGCAGGAGATCACCGGGCACAGCGATTCCGTTCGCGCCAACCTGGATGATTTCAGCGACCGCCATCACAGGAGCGAATTGCAGCTGGCCCGGGTGGAGGGCGAATACAAGCAGATTCAGGACCGAATCTGGGAGGATTACGAGCTGACCTACGCCACTGCGGAGCCCTTCCGCCAGGCAGATTTTAAGCTCACCGAATCCGAGAAGCGGGTCACGGCCATCCGCCAGCGCATCCGTGCCATGGGCACGGTGAACGTGGCCGCCGTGGATGAGTACAGGCGAACCATCGAGCGGGTGAACGAGCTGGGCAGCCAGCGGGACGATTTGCTCAAGGCGAGGGCCGACCTCGAGGGCATCATCGCCGAGCTGGAAAAGAACATGGAGGAACAGTTCCGCACCCAGTTCGCCCTGATCAACCAGAACTTCGCGCGCACCTTCACCTGCCTCTTCGGCGGCGGAACGGCGGAGCTGCGGCTCTCCGATCCCAAGGATGCGCTCAACTGCGGCATCGATATTGTGGCCCAGCCGCCGGGAAAGAAATTGCAGATGCTTTCCCTGCTCTCCGGCGGAGAGCGCGCGCTCACGGCCATCGCCATCCTCTTTGCCATACTTGACCTCAAGCCCACGCCCTTCTGCGTGCTGGATGAGATCGAGGCCGCGCTGGATGATGCGAACATCGATACCTACGCCGACTACTTAAAGGACTATTCCAGGAACACCCAGTTCATCGTAATCACCCACCGCAAGGGCACCATGGAGCGCTGCGACGCGCTTTACGGCGTGGTGATGCAGGAAAAGGGCGTTTCCAAAACCGTTTCCGTGAAACTCAACGAAGCATTGCAGGGGGCATAAGACTATGGGACTTTTTGATAAGATTAAGAAGGGCCTGCAAAAGACCCGCGAAATCTTCTCCGGCCGCATGGATGAGCTGGTGGAGGCATACAAGGAACTGGACGATGATTTTTACGAGGACCTTACCGACATCCTGATCATGGCGGACGTGGGCATGAAGACCACCGAAGAGGCCGTATCCAAGCTGCGCGCAAAGTGCCAGGGCGAAAAGATCGGCGATCCCGCCAAGGCCCGCGAGGCGCTGAAGGAAATCCTGGTGGATATGCTGCGGGCCGAGCCCATGCAGCTGGAGAGCCCGATGGTACTGCTGATCATTGGCGTGAACGGCGTGGGCAAGACCACCTCCATCGGCAAGCTGGCTTCCCGACTGAAGGTGATGGGCCGCCGCGTGATCATCTGCGCCGCCGATACCTTCCGCGCCGCCGCGGCCGACCAGCTCACCGTGTGGGCCGAGCGCGCCGAATGCCCCATCATCAAGCAGAAGGAGGGCGCGGACCCCGCTGCGGTTGTGTTTGACGGCATCCAGGCAGCCAAGGGCCGCCACGCCGATATTCTGCTGGTGGATACCGCCGGCCGCCTGCACAACAAGGCCCATCTGATGGAGGAGCTGAAAAAGATCAGCCGCGTTGTGGAGCGCGAATATCCGGAAGCCGCCGTGAAGGCCCTGCTGGTGATCGATGCGACCACCGGCCAGAACGGCCTCGCCCAGGCGCAGGTGTTTGGCGAAGTGGCGAACCTGGACGGCATCATCCTCACCAAGCTGGACGGCACCGCCAAGGGCGGCATCGCCGTGGCCATCCGCAAGGAAATGGGCCTGCCGGTGCGCTACATCGGCCTCGGCGAGCAGCTGGACGATATGCAGCCCTTCGATGCGAAAGCCTTCGTGGACGCAATCTTCTGATAGGGGAGGGGACGCATCGTGGTATACAATCAGATTAAGCATGTGCTCCGCCATTTCAATTTTGAGGGCGATTTTGTGAGCGCAGAGGAGCTGCACTCCGGCAATATCAACAACACCTTCCGCCTGCGCTACCGCCAGCGCGACGGCGAATTGCGGGATTATGTGCTCCAGCAGATCAATACCTATGTATTCAAAAAGCCGGATGAGGTTATGAGCAATGTGCAGCGCGTGACCGACCACCAGCGCGCCGCGCTGGAGGGGCACGGGCTGGATACCGCGCGCCGGGTGCTGCGCCTTGTGGAATGCAAAAAGGGCGGCTATATGTACCGGGACGACCAGGGCCGCTGCTGGCGCGTGTATGATTTCATCACCGGCGCGGTGGCATACGACCGCGTGGAAAATCCCGAATATTTCCGCCAGGCCGGCGTGGCCTTCGGCAACTTCCAGAAGATGCTCTTTGATTTCCCGGCGGAGGAGCTCCACGAAACCATCCCGGATTTCCACAATACCCGCAAGCGCTTCTACGCCTTCGTGGCCGCAGTTGCCGAGGATAAGGCGGGCCGCGTGAAGGATGTGGAGAAGGAGATCGATTTCTTCTTCGAGCGCCGCAAGATGATGAGCCAGATCGTGGATATGATCGACCGGGGCGAGATTCCGCTGCGCGTGACCCACAACGATACCAAGGTGAACAACGTGATGCTGGACGCCGAGACCGGCGAGGGGCTGTGCGTAATCGATCTGGATACCGTAATGCCCGGCTCCGTGCTCTATGATTACGGCGACGCCATCCGCTTCGGCGCTTCCACCGCGGCCGAGGATGAGCCGGATACCAGCAAGATCGCGCTGGATCTGGACCTGTTCCGCGCATTCACCGAGGGCTTCATCTCCCAGGTGCGCGGCGCGCTCACCGAGACCGAGCTGAAGATGCTGCCGCTGGGCATCAAGGTGATGACCTGCGAGCTGGCCATGCGCTTTTTTACCGATTACTTAGACGGCGATCTTTACTTCAAGGTAAAATCCCCGAACCACAATTTGGTCCGCGCCCGCGCCCAGATGAAGCTCCTGGAGGACATCGAGCAAAGGTATGACCAAATTTTGGACGCTATACAAGAAATGCTCCAAAAATGATACAATTTTTAACATCGTCCAAGAATTGACTTGGACGATTTTTTTATAGAAAACTTTGTTGATGCTTAAATAAAAATATAAAAACTGGCGAATTGGCTGGCGATTTTATTAGGTTAGAAATGATAAACTCATAAATAGTAATAATAGGCGCTAAATTGCATTGTTTGCATTACAAAAGCGTAATCATCAGAGGGCGGTTTGTTAACTTACAAAAGGAGTTTTTTCTGATAGAATAATAGTGGTAAATTAATATAGATCAATCGAAATATCTTTCGGAGGTGCGAACATGAGCAACAAAGTAACCATTATCGGCGCAGGCAGCGTGGGTTCCACCATCGCATACACCCTGGCAGTAAAGGGCCTGGTATCTGAAATTGTTATGATCGACGTAAACACCAAGAAGGCGCTCGGCGAGGCCATGGATATCCGCCAGGGCACGCCCTTCATGGAGCCCTGCAAGATTTACGCAGGCAGCTATGAGGACGCCAAGGATTCCGACATCGTAATCATCACTTCCGGCATCGCCCGCAAGCCCGGCCAGACCCGCCTGGAGCTGTGCCAGATCAATGTAAACATCCTCAAGTCCATCACTCCCCAGATCACCAAGTATGCGCCCGACGCAATCTATGTATTTGTAAGCAACCCGGTCGACATCCTGACCTACGCCTTTGCCAAGCTCTCCGGCATTCCGGAGAACCGCATCATCGGCTCCGGCACCCAGCTGGACTCCGCCCGCCTGTGCACCCGCATCGCGGAATGCCTGGCCATCAGCCACAAGGATGTAAACGCCTATGTGCTCGGCGAGCACGGCGACACCTCCTTCGTGCCGTGGAACAGCGTGCGCATCTCTTCCGTATCCCTGCAGAACTACCGCAACCAGCTGAACTACCACGAGGATTTCGCTGCGGAGCTGGACCTGGATGAAATCGAAAACTACATCCGCACTTCCGGCGGCAAGATCATCCAGCGCAAGGGCGCAACCTTCTACGCCGTATCCGTTTCCGTGTGCGATATCGTAAAGACCCTGCTCAACGGCAGCGATTCCATCCTCTGCATCTCCAGCATGATGCACGGCGAATTCGGCATCGAGGATGTTTGCCTGAGCATTCCCACCATCGTAAACGGCGAGGGTATCAAGGGCACCCTGCTGCCGGAGCTGACCGAGGACGAGGTTGCCCAGCTGCGCCACAGCGCGGATGTGCTCAAGGATGTTATCGCGCAGATTGACTTCAGCATGTAATTTTCCCCAAGGATTTGAGAGAGAAGTGAGGCATACACCATGAAATTCAGCTATTATCCCGGCTGCACGCTGAGCACGAAGGCCAAGGAGCTGGATCGATTTGGCCGTCTTTCCGCCCAGGCCCTCGGCGTGGAGCTGGAGGAAATCGAAAACTGGCAGTGCTGCGGCGCGGTCTATCCCCAGGCAGAGGATGAAATTGCCACGAAGCTATCTGCCGTGCGCGCATTGAACGCGGCAAAGGAAAAGGAACAGAGCCTGCTGACCCTGTGCTCGGCCTGCCACCATGTTATGAAGCGCGTGAATCATGATATGGCTTCCAATGAATATATCCGCACCCGCGCAAACAACTACCTCAAGTTGGAAGCGCCCTATGCCGGCGAGGTAAATGTGGTGCATTACCTGGAAATGCTGCGGGACAGCGTGGGCTTTGATGCAATCAAGAAGGCGGTGAAGAATCCGCTCAAGGGCGTGAAGATCGCCGCCTACTACGGCTGCCTGCTGCTGCGCCCCAGCAATGTAATGGCCTTTGATGATCCGGAAAATCCGAAGATCATTGAAGATTTCATCCGCGCCATCGGCGCAACCCCCGTCTCCTATTCCCAGCGCAACGAGTGCTGCGGCGCATACATGGCCATGGAAAAGCCGGAGTTCTCCAAGAAGCGCGCCCAGGTGATCCTGGAATCCGCAAGGGAAGCCGGCGCGGATATGGTGATCACCGCCTGCCCGCTGTGCCTTTACAACCTGGTGCACAACGCAGGGGATGAAAAGCTGCCCGTGAAATACTTCACCGAGCTGCTCTGGCAGGCCCTTGAACCCGCCGAAAAGGAGGATACATAAATGGAAAACAAGTTCCTTCAGGAAGAAATCCTCCGCATCAGCGGCGTGAACCCGAAAAAATGCATGAAGTGCGGCAAGTGCTCGGCAACCTGCCCGGCATACGATGAGATGGAGTATCATCCCCATCAGTTTGTATCCATGGTGCAGCAGGGCAAGATTGAGGAATTGATGAATTCCAAATCCATCTACATGTGCCTGAGCTGCTTTGCCTGCATCGAGCGCTGCCCGAGGAATGTGGAGCCCGCCAAGCTGGTGGAAGCCGTGCGCCTCGCAGTGGTTCGCCAGCAGGGCATGAGCCACATGACCGCGGGCGATGTGCCCGCCCTGCTCGATCCGGAGCTTCCCCAGCAGGCCATCGTGACCGCCATGCGCAAGTACAACAAGTGATAGGAGACAACGACAATGCAGAAAATAGGCGTATTTGTATGCTGGTGCGGAAGCAACATCGCCGCCACCGTAGACGTTAAGGCCGTCGCGGAAGCGGTGAAGTCGGAACCCGGCGTTGTCTTTAGCACCGATTACCAGTACATGTGCTCCGAGAACGGCCAGGCCATGATTCGCAATGCCATCAAGGATTACCAGCTGGATGGCGTCGTGGTCTGCTCCTGCTCCCCGCGCATGCATGAGGCCACCTTCCGCAAAACTGCGCTGCAGGCCGGCCTCAACCCCTATATGGTGGAAATCGCCAATATCCGCGAGCAGTGCTCCTGGATTCACAAGGATATTCCGGAAGGCACCGCCAAGGCCATCATCCTGGCCCGCGCAGCCATTGCCAAGGTGCTGCGCAACGCGCCCCTCACCGCCGGCACCAGCCCGGTGACCAAGCGCGCGCTGGTGATCGGCGGCGGCATCGCCGGCATCCAGACCGCGCTGGACGTGGCGGATGCGGGCTACGAGGTGGATATCGTGGAAAAATCCCCCACCATCGGCGGCCGCATGTCCCAGCTGGACAAGACCTTCCCGACCTTGGACTGCGCGGCCTGTATCTTAACTCCCAAGATGGTGGACGCCGCCCAGAACGAAAAGATCAACCTGATCACCTATGCGGAACTGGAAAATGTATCCGGCTTCGTGGGAAACTTCACCGCAAAAATTCGCAAAAAGGCGCGCTATGTGGATGAAGACAAGTGCACCGGCTGCGGCGTCTGCACCGAGAAGTGCCCCAGCCGCAAGGGACTGAATGAATTCAACATGGGCCTGAATACCCGCGGCGCCGTATACATTCCCTTCGCCCAGGCGATTCCGAATGTGGCCGTGATCGACAAGACCCAGTGCATCCATTTCAAGACCGGCAAGTGCGGCCTCTGCGAAAAGAACTGCACCGCCGGAGCCATCAAGTTTGACCAGCAGGAGGAGATCATCGAGCGGAAGTACGGCGCGATCATCGTCGCCACCGGCTTTAGGCCCATCGATGCTTCCGCCTTTGATGAATATGCCTACTGCCAGAGCAAGGATGTTGTAACTTCTCTGGAATTCGAGCGCCTGATGAACGCCGCCGGTCCCAGCAAGGGAACGCTGGTTTGCCCCAGCGACGGCCGCCATCCCAAGGAGATCGTGTTCATCCAGTGCGTGGGCTCCCGCTGCTCGAAGGATGCGACCAAGGGCAAGGAATACTGCTCCAAGATCTGCTGCATGTACACCGCCAAGCACGCCATGCTGGTGCGCGAAAAATACCCGGATGTGAAGGTGCATGTGTTCTACATCGATGTGCGCACCCCGGGCAAGAACTTCGATGAATTCTACCGCCGCGCTGTCGAGCAGTACGACGTGGACTACATCAAGGGCCAGGTGGGCAAGGTCAGCGTGGAAAACGGCCGCCTGCATGTGCAGGGCAGCAACCTGATCGACAATGAACAGGTGCACATTGATTGCGACATGGTTGTTCTCGCCACCGCCATCGAGCCCGATCCCTCCGCCCGCTCCATCGGCACCATGCTGACCGCCAGCATGGATACCAACGATTTCTTCACCGAGGCCCATGCAAAGCTGCGCCCCGTGGAGAGCCCCACCGCGGGAATCTTCCTCTCCGGCGCCTGCCAGGGCCCGAAGGATGTTCCCGAAACCGTGGCCCAGGCTTCTGCCGCGGCTGCCAAGGTGATCGGCCTGCTGAGCAAGGATAGCCTCACCTGCAATCCCTGCGTGGCCCACAGCGATGAACTGCTGTGCAACGGCTGCAGCCAGTGCGAAAACGTATGCCCCTACGGCGCAATCAGCTATGTGGAGAAGGAAGTGCGCGGCCCTGAATTCAGGGGAGTGAAGCGCGTGGCAGTGGTCAACGAGGCCGTATGCCAGGGCTGCGGCGCATGTACCGTAACCTGCCCGTCCACCGCGATGGATTTGAAGGGCTTCTCCAATAACCAGATCATGGCGGAGGTGGATGCAATATGTTGGTAAATAACAAGGAATGGACGCCGAAGATCGTGGCATTCTGCTGCAACTGGTGCTCCTACGCCGGCGCGGACCTGGCCGGTTCCAGCCGCCTGAGCTATCCGGCGAACGTGAAGATCATCCGCATTCCCTGCTCCTGCCGCCTGAACCCGCTGTTTGTGCTGCGTGCCTTCCAGCGCGGCGCGGACGGCGTGATCCTCTGCGGCTGCCATCCGGGCGATTGCCACTACACCACCGGCAATTATTACGCCCGCCGCCGCATGACCATGCTCTTCAGCATGCTGGATTACCTGGGAATCGACCGCAGGCGCACCCGCGTGGAATGGGTTTCCGCGGCTGAGGGCGCAAAGTTCTCCGCAACCATGAATGATTTTGCCAAGACCATTACGGAGCTGGGCGAAAACAAGAAACTGGGGGATCTCAGATGCAAAGAATGATGATTGAAAAGGCGAAGGAATACCTCGCAAGCGGTAAAGTGAACCGCGTTCTCGGCTGGGAACAGGGCGAAAATTCCTGGGATCGCACGCCTGCGTTCTTTGATGCCGGGAATATCGAAAACCTCAAGTATGACGGCTTCTGCGGAGCCAATGTAAGCAAATATCTGATCGCTGAAATGCCCAAGGACGGCGTTATCCTCGCCTTCCTGAAGCCCTGCGATACCTACTCCTTCAACCAGCTCTGCACCGAGTACCGGGTAAACCCGGATAAGGTGCATGTGGTCGGCGTGGGCTGCAAGGGCAAGATCGATGTGGAGAAGATCCGAGCGAAGGATGTGAAGGGCATCCTCGATATCGAAGAGGACGGTGACAGCCTGAAAGTAAAGACCCTCTATGGCGACCATGAAGTGAGCCGGAAGGAAGTGCTGCTGGACAAGTGCCTTTCCTGCAAGGGCAAGGAGCACAAGGCCGGCGCGGAATTTATCGGCGAATCTGAGGAAACCAGCGTTGGCGATAAGTTTGAGCTGGTTGCAAAGCTGGAAGCCATGAGCGCCGATGAGCGCTTTGCATTCTGGCGGAGCGAGCTGAGCAAGTGCATCCGCTGCAACGCCTGCCGCAATGTTTGCCCGGCGTGCAGCTGCATCAAGTGCGTGTTTGACAACCCCAACACCGGCGTGCAGAACAAGGCCGCGGCCGATGATTTTGAGGAGAACCTCTTCCACATCATCCGCGCCTACCATGTCGCCGGACGCTGCACCGATTGCGGAGAATGCAGCCGCGTTTGCCCCCAGGGCATTCCGCTGCACCTGCTCAACCGGAAATTTATCAAGGATATCGATGAACTTTACGGCGATTACCAGGCCGGCGAGGAAGTGGGCCAGCGCCATCCGCTGGAAAACTTCGATAAGGGCGACTGCGAGCCCAGCATCGTGCACGAGAGGGGAGGGGAATCCAAGTGAAAAAGATTTCCATGTCTTCCCTGAATGGCTTCTTTGCAAAGATCGCAGAGGGCCGGAAGCTCTACCTGCCCATCGAAAAGGCGGGCCAGGTGGATTTCTACGAGTGGAATGAGAATGAAAAGGTGCGCCTGGATGTTCTCAAAACCATCAAATCCGCCAAGGATGTGTTCTTCCCCCAGGTGGAGGATTTGCTGAAATTCCGCATGGATGGCAAGAGCATCGAAATTTCCGAGTGCCCGAAGAATGAGGAGGATTTCGTGGTCTTCGGCGTGCGCGGCTGCGACGCCAAGAGCTTCGAAGTGCTGGATAAGGTGTTCCTGGTGGACCCGAGGGATGAATTCTACGCAGCCCGCCGCGCCCATGGCACGGTTGTTACCCTTGCCTGCGGCGAGCCCGAGGAAGCCTGCTTCTGTACCAATTTCGATGTGAATCCCGCCAGGCCTGCCGGCGACGCCACCGCATGGATTATCGGCGATGAGATGTACATTGAGGCCAATACCGAAAAGGGCGCGGTCCTGATCGCAGAGCTGGAAGAGGCCGAAGGCGCCGCCGTGGCAGAAGAGCAGAAGAAGATTGAAGCCATCTGTGAAAGGCTGCCCTTTGCGAAGCTCAATTTGGAGGGCTTCGACGGCGAGCACCTGATGGAGAAGTTCAACGATCCTCAGTGGGAGACCCTCTCCCGGGCATGCATGGCCTGCGGCACCTGCACCTTCGTGTGCCCCACCTGCCAGTGCTACGATATCCGCGATTTTGACAACGGCAAGTCCGTCACCCGCTACCGCTGCTGGGACAGCTGCATGTATTCCGATTTCACGCTGATGGCCCACGGCAACAACCGCCAGACCCAGGCCCAGCGCTTCCGCCAGAGGTTCATGCACAAGCTGGTTTACTTCCCCAGCAACAATGATGGCATGTATTCCTGCGTGGGCTGCGGCCGCTGCGTGCAGAAGTGCCCGCAGAACCTGAATATCGTGAAGGTAATCAAGGCTTTGGGGGTGAAAGAGAAATGACGAACAACCTGATTCCCATGATCGGCGTGGTGACCGATATCCGCACCGATACCCCCGATATCAAGACCTTCCGCGTGGAAAAAGTGGGCGGCGGCAAGTGCTTTGAGCACCAGCCCGGCCAGTGCGCCATGCTTTCCATTCCCGGCGTGGGCGAGGCGATGTTTTCCATCACTTCCTCTCCGACGCTCAGGGAATACCAGGAATTTTCCATCAAGAAGTGCGGCTGCCTCTCCGGCTGGCTGCACAGGATGGATGTGGGCCAGCAGGTGACCATCCGCGGCCCCTATGGCAATCCCTTCCCGGTGGATACCGAGCTCAAGGGCAAGGATCTGCTCTTCATTGCCGGCGGCGTGGGCCTTGCCCCGCTGCACAGCGTAATCAACTATTGCCTGGATAAGCGCGAAAATTACGGCACGATCGACGTGGTTTACGGCTCCCGCTCCAAGGAGGACCTGCTGGATCTGAATGAAATCCAGACCTCCTGGATGGACCCGAAGAACAGGATGGATGTGCATCTCACTATCGACCGTGCCCAGGACAACTGGGACGGCCACGTTGCCTTCGTTCCCACCTATGTAAAGGAGCTGGGCTTCGATCCCAACAAGACGGTGCTGGTTTGCGGCCCGCCGATCATGATCAAATTCGTGCTGCAGGCGCTGACCGAACTGGGCTTTGAGAAGCACCAGGTTTACACCACCATGGAGCTGCGCATGAAATGCGGCCTGGGCAAGTGCGGAAGATGCAACATCGGCGATAAATACGTCTGCAAGGACGGCCCGGTCTTCCGCTTCGACCAGCTGGATGCGCTTCCCAACGAGTATTAATCGGAGGAGATCACTATGGCAGATATGGTCAACGTTTTTCTGTACGGCAAAAAATATGAGGTTCCTTCCGATCTGACGATCATGGAAGCGATGGAATACGCCGGCTACAAGCTGGTGCGCGGCTGCGGCTGCCGCAACGGCTTCTGCGGCGCATGCGCCACGGTGTACCGCATCAAGGGCGACCGCGAACTCAAGGCCTGCCTGGCCTGCTCCACCAAGGTGGAGGACAACATGTATGTGGCAACCCTGCCCTTCTTCCCGCTGATCAAGGAAGGCTATGATATCAACAAGGTTCCCACGGATGAAAGCATCATGATGCAGCTCTATCCGGAGATTTATGCCTGCGTGGGCTGCAATGCATGTACCAATTCCTGCTCCCAGGGCCTGAACGTTATGCAGTACATCGCATACGCCCAGCGCGGCGATTATGAAAAGTGCGCCGAGCTGAGCTTCGACTGCGTGATGTGCGGCATCTGCTCCAGCCGCTGCCCGGCAGGCATCTCCCACCCGCAGGTGGCGATGCTGGCCCGCCGCATCAACGGCAAGTACATCGCTCCCGAATCCCAGCACCTGACCGAGCGTGTGAAGGAGATCGAGGACGGTCTGTGCGCCGATGCGCTGGAAGCCATCATGGCCAAGCCCATCGAGGAGCTGAAGGAACTCTACAACCACCGCGATATTGAAAAGTAAGGGAGGCGCGAATATGATTTTCACTGAGGAAATGCTTGCTTCCATGAAAAAGGTAGAGGCCGCCCGTGATGCAAACATCGCGCTTGAGCCCCGCCGCCTGACTGCCGAGGAGAAGGAACAGCTCCTGGCGGATTACCACCCGGATTACAAGGGCGTAGGCTTCACCACCATCCGCATCGGCGGAAACAAGGGTGAAAAGTGTCCGGTAGAGCTGAATGAAATGCTCGAGGGCAGAAGCCGCGTGCTGGATATGGACATTGACCTGAACAAGGTGGATTTCGACGTGGATGTGCTGGTCATCGGCGGCGGCGGCGCGGGTTCCTCCGCAGCCATCGAAGCCCACGAGGCCGGCGCGAATGTAATGATCGCCACCAAGCTGCGCATCGGCGACGCCAACACCATGATGGCCGAGGGCGGCATCCAGGCGGCAGACAAGCCGAACGATTCCCCGGCCCAGCACTATCTGGACGTGATGGGCGGCGGCCACTACTGCAACAGGCCCGAGCTGGTTGCCAAGCTGGTAAACGATGGTCCCAAGAGCATCAAGTGGCTGAACGAGCTGGGCGTGGAATTTGATAAGGACGAAGAAGGCACCATGATCACCACCCACGGCGGCGGCACTTCCCGCAAGCGTATGCACGCGGCTGCCGACTATTCCGGCGCGGAGATCATGCGCACCCTGCGCGACGAGGTGCTCAACCGCAACATCCCGGTGCTGGATTTCACCGCGGCAATCGAGCTGATCAAGGATGAAAATGGCCATGCAGCCGGCGCTGTGCTCCAGAACATGGAGACCGGCGAAATCCTGATCGCCCGTGCAAAGTGCGTGGTAATCGCCACCGGCGGCGCTGGCCGCATGCACTACCAGGGCTTCCCGACCAGCAACCACTACGGTGCGACCGCCGACGGCCTGGTTCTGGCCTACCGCGCGGGCGCGAAGCTGCTCTACCAGGATACCCTGCAGTACCATCCCACCGGCGTTGCCTTCCCGCAGCAGATTTTCGGCGCGCTGGTAACTGAAAAGGTGCGCTCCATGGGCGCAAAGCTGGTCAACAGCGAGGGCGAGGTATACATCCATCCCCTGGAGACCCGCGATGTAAACGCCGCGGCGGTTATCCGCGAGTGCTCCACCAATGGCAAGGGCGTTCCTACCCCCACCGGCAGCGCTGTGTGGCTCGATACTCCCATGATCGATATGATCCATGGCAAGGGCACCCTTGAAAAGCGCCTGCCCGCCATGCTGCGCATGTATTTGAAGTTTGGCATCGATATGCGCGAAACCCCCATCCTGATCTACCCGACCCTGCACTACCAGAACGGTGGCATCGAGATTACGGTGGACGGCCAGAGCGGTGTGGAAAACCTGTTCGTCGCCGGCGAGGCAGTGGGCGGCATCCATGGCCGCAACCGCCTGATGGGCAACAGCCTGCTGGATATCATCGTGTTCGGCCGCAACGCGGGCCAGAATGCGGCGAAGAAGGCGAAGGAAGTTTCCGTCGGCGCGCTCACCCTGGAGCATGTGAAGAAGTATGCAGAAGAGCTGGAGGCCATCGGCGTGGAAAACCAGGCCCTTTCGCCCAAGCTCCTGCCGGATTACACCCGCAAATTCTGATAGTATCATTGCTGCCATGCAGGAAAAAACCTGCATGGCGGCGAAATAATGAAGATAACAAGTTGGAGGCAGAAAACATGAATACCCTGCTCGCAGTGTTTCTGATTGCAACACTGGGTTATTTCATCGGCGGCATCAAAATCAAGGGCATTGAGCTCGGCACCGCCGGCGTGCTGCTGGTTGCACTGGTATTCGGCCACTTCGGTGTGGAAATTCCCGCCATTGTACGAAATCTGGGCCTTGCATGCTTCGTATGCTCCGTAGGCTTCATCGCGGGCCCGAAGTTTTTCAGGGATTTTAAGACCAATGCCGCCAGTTACATACTGCTTGGCTTCATCATCATCCTGAGCGGCGCTGTGGTATGCGTGCTGGTTTCCAAGATCGGCGGCATCTCCGCAGAGCTTTCCGTCGGCCTGATGACCGGCGCGCTGACCTCCACTCCCGGTCTCGCGGCGGCACAGGAGGCGGCGGGGGAGATGGCGAGCCTTGCCACCACCGGATATGCCATTGCCTATCCCTTCGGCGTGATCGGCGTGGTGCTGTTTGTGCAGCTGATGCCCCGTATTTTGAAGGTAAATATGGATGAGGAGCGCCGCCATTTCTCCGCTGCGAATTCCGCCCATGTGAAGAAATATGAGGGCAAGCTCATCCAGCTGGATCCCGATGGCTTCTTTCCCTTCTGCTGCGCGGTTGTGCTGGGCATTTTGCTCGGCGGTGTGAAGGTTCCGCTGCCCGGCGGCGCCAGCTTCTCTCTGGGTACCACCGGCGGCCCGCTGATCATGGGTCTGATCTTTGGCCACTTCGCCCATGTGGGTCCTGTGGACATTACGGTGAAGCTGCCCTGCCTGAAGACCTTCCGCGAACTGGGTCTGATGCTTTTCCTGATCGGCGCAGGCGTGGACGGCGGCGCGGGCTTTGTGGAAACGCTGAAGCAGGAGGGCGTGCTGCTCTTCGTATACGGCGCGCTGATGACCCTTGTGCCGATGCTTGTGGGCTTCTTCTTCGCGAAGAAGGTGCTCAAACTGCGTTTGCTGAACAACCTTGGCTCCATCACCGGCGGCATGACCTCCACCCCCGCCCTCGGCACGCTGATCAGCGTGGCGCAGACGGACGATGTGGCATCCGCCTATGCGGCTACCTATCCCATCGCGCTGGTTGCCGTGGTGCTCTGCTCCCAGTTTATTGTGCTTCTGTTTGGTTAATGGATAAGGATTCCTACATTTCAGGAGGTATTGCAAATGAAAATCATGATCTGTGTTGGCAGCACCTGCCATCTCTGCGGCTCCAAGAAGGTTGTTACCCGCTTCCAGGAGCTGGTTGCTGAAAACAACATCCAGGCTGAAGTTGAGCTTGCCGGCAAGTTCTGCATGGGCAAGTGCGGCGAAGGCGTGAACGTGATGATCGACGACAACGTGTTCTCCGTAAAGCCGGAGGAAGTGGACGAGTTCTTCAAGAAGGAAGTTCTCGCAAAGGTCTGATTCCCAAAATACAAATAAAAACGGCAAAGCGCTTCGGAGGCAGCTATGAACGAAGTCATTCGGCTCAGAAACGTAGAATGCCGGGATTGCTACAAGTGCATCCGCAATTGTCCCGTGAAGGCCATCCGCTATTCGGATGGCCGCGCGGAGATTATCCATTCGGAATGCATCTTGTGCGGCGAATGTGTCGTCACCTGTCCGCAGCGTGGCGACTTTGTCGCAAGTCCGGTACAAACGATCCGGGAGGTTATGGCCAGCGGCCGCCGCGTGGTGGCCAGCGTCGCGCCCTCCTTTATTTCGGATTTTCCCGTGGGCACCATCGACGGCATGCGCAAAACCCTGCGCCAGCTGGGCTTTTTTGATGCGGATGAAACCGCCATCGCCGGCGAAATCGTATCCCGGGAATATGAGCGCATCATGCGCGAGAATGAGATGGACCTGCTGATTTCCAGCTGCTGTCCCTCTGTTGTGCTGCTCATCCAGCGCTACTATCCGGATGTTTTGCCCTTCCTCGCGCCGGTAAAGAGCCCCATGGAGCTCCACTGCGAAATGATCAAGCAGAAGTACCCGGATGCTTACACCGTGTTCATCGGCCCCTGCTATGCCAAGAAGGGCGAGGCGGAGTGGTCCGAGAGCGTGGATGTGGCCATCACCTTCTATGAGCTGCGGGAATGGATGCGCGCCGAGGGCGTGCTGCCGATGCATGTGGCCAACCCGGAACGTCCGGGCATGGGCATGCGCTCCCGCCGCTATCCCCGCCAGGACGGCCTGGTAAAGTCCATGACGCCCGTGGAAGGCTGGAACCGCGTCGCCATCGACGGCGTGCAGGACTGCATTGCCGCCCTCAGCGAGATCCGCCACGGCGGCGTGGAGAAGACCTTCCTGGAGATGACCGCCTGCGAGGGCAGCTGCGTAAACGGCCCTGCCATCCGCAAAAACCGCTATGAGAACCGCATCCGCGGCACGGTGGCGGTAAATGAATATGCCGGAAACAATGATTTCGGGGTTACTACCGACCTGCCGCTGCGCATGTACCACAATCCGGAGCCTGTGCGCCGGGTGATGATCAGCGAGGAAGAGATACAGACCGTGCTCCACAAGCTGGGCAAGGATGTTACGCCGCTGAACTGCGGCTGCTGCGGCTATGCCAGCTGCCGGAAGATGGCCGTCGCCATCTGCCGCGATATGGCCCAGTATGATATGTGCCTGCCCTATCTGCGGGAGCAGGCGGAATCCCATTCCCGGGAAATCATCGACAGCACCCTCGAGGCTGCCGACCAGGTTATCGACCGCCAGATGCGCGTTGTACAGGACATCGCATCCCTGCTGGGCGAAACCACGGCGCAGACCAAGCTGGTGCTCACCAAACTGAAGGAAGCGGTACAGAACGATGATTGAGCTCTATACCGACGCCGGTTCCATGAGCCTCACCAAGCATGGGGAACAGCTCTGCGGCGATAATATTGAATTTCGCCTGAGCGACCATGTGTCCATCTGCGTGCTGGCGGATGGCCTCGGCAGCGGCGTAAAAGCGAATATCCTTGCCACGCTCACCTCCCAGATTCTGGCGACGATGAGCGAGGGCGGCATGTCCATCGAGGATTGCGTGGATACCATCGTGCGCACCCTGCCCAAGTGCAGCGTGCGCCATGTGAATTATTCCACCTTCACCATCGTGAAAATCCGCGACCAGAAGTATGTGGAGCTCACCCGCTTCGATAATCCCCACACCGTTGTGCTGCGGAACGGCAAGAATTATGAATTCAAATACCATTCCCGCATGATCGAGGATAAGAAGATTTACTTTTCCGATTTTGAAGCCGAGGAGAATGATGTGGTGGTCGTCATGAGCGACGGCGCCATCTACGCCGGCCTCGGCGGCCTCTATCCCTTCGGCTGGGGCCGCGACAAGATCATCGAATACCTGGAGGCCCATTACCACAAGGATATGACGGCCAAGGGCATCGCCACGCTGCTGGCCCGGGAGTGCAACCGCCTCTACGAGGGCAAGCCCGGCGATGATACCTCCTTTGCGGTCATGCGCCTGTGCCCCCGCGAGCATGTGAACCTGATGATCGGCCCGCCCTCTGCCATGAACCTGGATGATGCGATGGTGAACAAATTCTTCGCATCAGAGGGCATGCACATCGTGTGCGGCGGCTCCACAAACCGCATTGCGGCGCGCTACCTGGGCAAGGAGGTCTATGCATCCCTGGATTACGGCGAGAGCGACCTGCCGCCGGTCTACTCCCTGGAGGGCGTGGATTTGGCCACGGAGGGCGTTGTAACCATCTCCAAGGTGCTGGAGTATGCCCAGGAACACCTCGAGGGCAAGCAGCTCAACCCCGCCTGGAAGATGATTGACGACGGCGCTTCCCGCATCGCCCATGCCCTCTTTGAGCGTGCCACGGATGTGCATTTCTTCGTGGGCTGCGCCATCAATCCGGCCCACCAGAATCCCAATTTGCCCATCGCTTTCGGCGCGAAATTCCAGCTGATTGACCAGCTGAGCAAATGCCTTGAAAAGATGGGCAAGAAGGTAAGCGTGCGCTTCTATTAGACGCCATCCACAAAATTTATTTCAGAAAAAGTGGAAAAAGGTGTTGACAAAAACGGAAAAATGGTGTATTATATACAAGTCGTCGCGAGTGAAACACAAACGACGAAAGCGTGGGAGCATAGCTCAGCTGGGAGAGCATCTGCCTTACAAGCAGAGGGTCACAGGTTCGAGCCCTGTTGTTCCCACCAAATGGTGCGGTAGTTCAGTTGGTTAGAATGCCAGCCTGTCACGCTGGAGGTCGAGGGTTCGAG
>JAFUPT010000173.1 GCA_017481065.1 Clostridia bacterium
CCGCAGAGCGGGATGCACTGATTGAGGAGGTTTACTGAACTTGGAAAACTACGTACACGAGGCCACGGAGCGCATGCCCATCGAATCCGCCGAGGAATTCATCGGCCTGTTCGGGCTGAAGGAGGAAAACATCTCCCTGTTCCGGGATGAACTGGGCGTGGACATCCAGGCCGGCAGCGGCGAAATCGTATTGAGCGGCGACAGCGATAAGGTGGAGCTGGCCAAGGTCACCCTGGAAAAGATGAGCGAAATCATCCGCAGGGGCGAACATGTGGACCGCACCCGCATCCGCTATGCCATCGGCCTCGCCGAGGAAGGCAACGCCGACCGTATCGGCGAAATCATGCGGGATGTGATCGCCTTCACCAGCCGCGGCCGCCAGGTCAAGTGCAAGACCCTCGGCCAGAAGACCTATGTGGACGCCATCAAGGCCAACACCTGCACCTTTGCCGTGGGCCCCGCCGGTACCGGCAAGACCTATCTCGCCATCGCCATGGCCGTGGTCGCCATGAAGAACAAGGAAATCGAGCGCATCATCCTCACCCGTCCTGCGGTTGAGGCCGGTGAAAAGCTGGGTTTCCTGCCGGGTGATCTCGCCCAGAAGGTGGACCCCTACCTGCGTCCCCTCTACGACGCCCTGCACGATATGCTGGGCATCGACGCCTACCAGCGGCTCGTCGAGCGCGGCGCCATCGAGGTCGCGCCCCTGGCCTACATGCGCGGCCGCACCCTGAACGATGCCTTCATCATCCTCGATGAAGCCCAGAATACCACCTCCGAACAGATGAAGATGTTCCTCACCCGCATGGGCATGGGCTCCAAAATGGTGATCACCGGCGACGTGACCCAGATCGACCTGCCCATCGGCAAAAAGAGCGGCCTTGTGGAGGCGCTGGAGGTTTTGAAGGGCGTGGAAAACATCGGCATCGTGAAGCTGAGCCACCGCGACGTCGTGCGCCATGAGCTGGTGCAGGCCATCGTAAAGGCCTACGAGCGCTATGCCCAGAAGGGCGACCCGCGCAATGATCGTGGAGGAAACACCTTCTACCGCAGATAAGGAGAAATTCCATGAAGAAATTCTCGGATATGAAGACCGGCCGCCTGAGCAGCGTGATCCGCTCGGCCTTGATCGGCGTGATCACCTTCCTGCTGCTCATCGTGCTGATGGTGACCGGCGTGAGCCCGGATCAGTATGATATCCATGTGGGCGAGCCCGCCACCAAAACGGTTTACGCCACCAAGGATGTGGAGGACGGGGTCACAACCGAAGCCCTGCGCCAGGCCGCGGCCAACGCCGTGGAGCCCAGCTACAAGAGCGTGGATACCAGCGTAAACGGCGTGGTGATCAATGAAATCGAAACCATGTTCGATCAGCTGGATGGCCTGCGCGAAGCCCATGCTTACAGTGAAGCGGGGGAAGCCCTGCTGGAGAGCATCAACCGGGAATCCCCGGTCACGCTGTCGATGGACATGCTCTCCGCCCTGCTGAACAACAGCGGCGATAGCTTCCGCGCTGTGCGGGAATCCACCATTGCCGAGGTGCGGGATACCCTGAATTCCACCCTGCCCGAGGGCCAGGAATCTGCGGCGGTCACCCGCATCATGCGCAACCTGATCGATGAAAAGCATCCCACCGGCCTTGCTTCCATCGCTACCGAGGTGATGCGCGTGTGCGTAAAGCCCAACATGCTCATCGATACGGAGATCACCGAGGCCAACCGGCAGAAGGCCCGTGAAGCCGTGGAGCCGGAAATCCTCGTAAAGCGCGAGGTTATCGTGCGCGAGGGTGAAATTGTTACCGAGGCCCAGTACCAGATGATCGCCAGCCTCGGCCTGCTGGCGGATGATACCATCGACCTGCCCCTCTACGGCGGCCTCGCCCTGCTGCTCCTGCTGCTGTGCGGCATGATCGTGCTCTACCTGTGGCATTTTGAGCGGGCCATTTTGAAGGATGGCAAGCGGCTCCTGCTGCTGTGCATCATCATCGTGCTGGAGGTGGGCCTGAGCCTGCTGGTGCGCAATGTAAATTCCTATCTCATGCCCGTGGCCCTCAGCGCCATGCTGATCGCCATATTGATCGACGCCAAGACCGCGGTGTTCGTGGGCAGCGTGCTCAGCTTCATGGTTTCCATGCTGGTATCGGCGGATGGCCTGTTCAGCATGTCCATGTTCTCGGTCATGCTCATGTCCTTCGCGGCGGGTCCCATCGCGGCGCTGATCCTCTCCCGCAGGCAGCAGCGAACCGGCACCCTGCTGGCGGGCGCGGTGATCGGCGTGGTAAACTTCCTGATTTCCCTCGCCATCGGCCTGATCAGCAGCACCAACCTGCGCACCGCCCTCACCAATTCCGTGTGGGCCATCGGCGGCGCAGTGCTCAGCGCCGTGCTGGCGGTGGGCCTGCAGGCGGTGCTGGAGTGGCTGTTCAACCTGGCCACCAATGCCAAGCTCATCGAGCTCTCCAATCCCAACCAGCCGCTGCTCAGAAGGCTTCTGATGGAGGCCTCCGGCACCTACCACCATTCCATCATCGTGGCGAACCTGGCTGAGGCCGCCGCCACCGCTGTGGGTGCAAATGGCCTGATGGCCCGCGTTGGCGCCTATTACCATGATGTCGGCAAGCTCAAGCGCCCCATGTATTTCAAGGAAAACCAGATGGGCGATAATCCCCACGACCGCACCGATCCCCGCGTCTCCGCCGCCATTTTAACCGCCCATCCCCGCGATGGCGCGCAGATGGCCCAGAAGGAGCGTATTCCCTCCCAGATTGTGGATATCATTCGCCAGCATCACGGCGATTCCCCGGTGCTGTACTTCTACGATAAGGCCGCCAAGCTCTACGGCGAGGACATCGATATCGCTTCCTTCCGCTACGAGGGCCCGCGCCCCTGCAGCAAGGAGGCCGCCGTGGTGATGCTGGCCGATACCATCGAAGCCGCCACCCGCACGCTGGTAAACCCCAATCCGGAGAAGATGGAGCAGCTGATCCGCAAGCTCGTGCGGGAGAAGCTGAACGATGGCCAGCTCAACGATGCCGCGCTCACCTTCAGCGATCTCGAAAAGATATGCTCGGCATTCGTAACCGTGCTCACCGGCGTGTTCCACGAGCGCATCGAATACCCGGAAATTTCCATTCCGCCGCGCAAGATTGAGCCGGAAACCCCGGCTCCCGCAGAAGTGCCTGCGCCGGAGGCCACAACCACAGAAGCGGAGGAAAGCGCCAGTGCCGATTGAATTGCAATGTGAAGTATCCGGCTGCCCGGATGGACTGGAGGAATTCCTGCTGCGCGTCGCAAACGCCTGCATGGAGATCGAAGGCGTGGAAAACGCGGGCTTCGCCATCCGAATCGTGGATCATGAGGAAATCCGCGCCCTTAACCGGGAGATGCGCAATATCGATCAGCCCACCGATGTGCTCTCCTTCCCGAGCTGCCGCTTCCCGAAAGGAACCACCGCCCGGGATAATCCCAAGCGCCTCCGCAGGGAATATGATCCCTGCCTGGGCTATGTAAACCTGGGCGACTGCGTGATCAACCTCGCCTGCGCCCGGGAGCAGGCGGCGGAATTCGGCCATTCCCTCGAGCGGGAGCTGGGCTATTTAACCGCCCATTCCGCCTTCCACCTCATGGGCTATGACCACATGAACGATGATGATAAGCGCGCCATGCGCGCCATGGAAAAGCGCGCCATGCAGCATCTCAAACTCTGGCGCGATGCGAAAGGAGAGGGCAGCATGACCCATGAACAGCTCTTCCAAAAGGCCGTAGAGGCCCGGGAGCATTCCTATGCCCCGTATTCCAAATACCATGTGGGCGCCTGTATCCTGACCGATCAGGGCAACGCCTATACCGGCTGCAATTTTGAAAATGCATCCTTCGGCGCCACCATCTGCGCCGAGCGCTGCGCCGCAGCCTGCGCCATCGCGGCGGGGGAGAGGAAGTTTGCCGCCATCGCCGTCGCCGCCAATACCCCTGCCTGGCCCTGCGGCATCTGCCGCCAGGTGCTGCGGGAATTCGCCTGCGGCCCGGATATGCCGGTGATCGTCGGCGCGTTCGATGGGGAATTCACTGTGAAAACCCTTGCCGAACTCCTGCCCGAATCCTTCGGCCCGGAATACCTGATCGATTGAACATACGCATCCGCTCCCCTAAAGGCTCCCCTGTGCAATGGGAGCCGGCAATCGCTTGCGATTGACTGAGGGGTTGCCATACCATCACCAAACGGAGGAAATTACCTTGGCTGAAAAGAAATTCCGCTCGGGCTTCGTGGCCATCCTTGGCCGCCCGAACGTAGGCAAATCCAGCATCATGAACCGCATCGTCGGCGAAAAGGTCGCCATCGTTTCCAACCATCCTCAAACCACCCGCAACAAGCTGCTCGGCGTCGCCACCGGTGAGGACTGGCAGATCGTATTCGTCGATACTCCCGGCCTGCATAAGCCCCGCACCAAGCTCGGCGAGTATATGATGAAGTCCGCCAGCGATGCCCGCGAGGGCGTGGACGCCGTGCTCGCCGTTGTGGACGGCCAGCGCATCGGCGGCGGCGATAAGGCGGTGCTGGCCGATATCCAGGCCATGAACTGCCCGAAGTTCCTGGCGGTCAACAAGATCGATATCGTGCCTCCGGAGAAGCTCATGCCCCAGCTGGCCGAGCTCAACGATGTGAAGTTCGATGAAATCATCTCCGTGTCCGCCCGCACCGGCGAAAACATCGATACCCTGCTTGAAAAGCTGATCGCCGCCATGCCCGAGGGCCCGAAGTATTTCCCCGATGATATGATCACCGACCAGCCGGAGCGCGTGATGTGCGCGGAGATCATCCGCGAAAAGGCGCTGCGCAACCTGCGGGATGAAATTCCCCATGGCATCGGCGTGGAAATGCTCCAGATCAAGAAAATGAGCGATCACCTCACCGAAATCCATGCCAACGTGTATTGCGAGCGGGATTCCCACAAGTCCATCATCATCGGCAAGCAGGGCGCCATGCTGCGCAAGATCGGCAGCGAAGCCCGGGCCGATATCGAGCACCTGCTGGGCACCAAGGTGATGCTCAAGCTCTGGGTAAAAATCCGCCTCGACTGGCGCAACCGCGCCGGCGACCTGCGCACCCTGGGCTACGAGGACTGAGCAATGCCCTCCATCTCCACATCCGCGCTGGTGATCCGCCGCGCGGATTATTCCGAGTATGACCGCATGGTCACCCTCTTCACCCCGGATTACGGCCGCATCGACGCCGTGGCCCGGGGCTGCAAAAAGCCCAAATCGCCGCTTTTGAACGCCAGCGAGCCCTTCACCAGCGGAGAATTCCAGCTCTACCAGAAGGGCGAGCGCTTCTCCATCGAGCAGTGCCAGATTTCCGAGAGCTTTTTCCCGCTGCGCACCGATTATGACCGGCTGCAGCACGGCGTTTACTGGCTCAAGCTCCTGGAAACATCCATCATGCCGGATGTGCCCTTGCCCGATCTCTTCCTCATCACCCTGCGGGCGCTGGCGCACCTCAGCTATTCCGATATCCAGCCGGAGCTGCTCACCATGGCCTTTGAAATGCATTTCATGGCCCAGATCGGCTATGCGCCCCGGGTGGATGCCTGCGGGCGCTGCGGCCAGAGCATCAATGGCGATGCCCGCTTCGATGTGCGCCGCGGCGGCTGCGTATGCCTGAACTGCCCGTCCGCCGCGCCCCTTATCTCCAACGGAGCCCGGCGCATCATGCTCAAGCTCCCCCGCACCCGCTACGACCAGGTACATCTTTTGCAGGACCGCCCGGATTGGATCGAGGCCGCCCGCCTTTTCCGAAGCTATGTGGACGACCGCATCATGATGCAGAAGTTCGCGCCGGAGCTGCCGTAGGGGGAATAATTCCTCAGAAAAAATGACCTCGCTCCGAGGTCGTTTTTTTTGATTCAGAGAAGCCAAAGCTCCCCCTTAAAGGGAAGGCAGCCGCGCAGGGGGCTGGATGAGCCGCCGTTCCGCCCGCTCCACTCCTTGCATTGTTCCCCGCCGGGGCGTATAATGGATGCAGAAGATTCCAAAGGAGGCCATTCCCATGATCGATTTCCAGAATGCCAAGTACATCAAGCTCCGCGCCGTGAGCCCGGAAAAATTCATGAAGCCTGTGGGTGCGATGCTCGTTCAGGGCGAGGAGATCGCCTTTTGCTTCCAGGGCATCCGCGATTACCTGATCTTCACCGATCGCCGCCTCATCACCGTGAATATCCAGGGCGTGACCGGCAAAAAGCAGGATTTCACCACCCTGCCCTACAAGCGCATCCAAACCTGGTCCGTGGAAACCGCTGGAATATTCGATCTGGACAGCGAGCTCGAGCTGTGGTTCAGCGGCCTCGGAAAGGTGCACCTGGAATTCACCGGCGGCACCGATGTGGCCGCCATCTGCCGCCTGATCGGCGAATGCATGCTGTGATGGGGAAGGCGCTGCGGGGCAAGCGCTGGGATTCCGGAGGCAAGCATTCCCTCCGGAATCCCCCGAAAAAATATTTCAAAAAATTTTTTTGAAAAAGTGATTCAAAACGCGCGGCATGTGTTATATAATAAACGTAAGCCAAACACACCAATGAAAAGCCAAAGAGAATGAGAAATTAGGAGGAAAAAATAATGAAGAAGTTTGTATGCAGCGTATGCGGTTATGTACACGAAGGCGATTCCGCTCCCGAGAAGTGCCCGGTTTGCAAGGTTCCGGCCGACAAGTTCGTAGAGCAGAGCGAAGAGAAGAGCTGGGCAGCTGAGCACGTCGTTGGCGTAGCCCAGGGCGCACCGGAAGAGATCATGGAAGGCCTGCGCGCCAATTTCATGGGCGAGTGCACTGAGGTCGGCATGTACCTGGCAATGGCCCGCGTGGCACATCGCGAAGGCTATCCGGAGATCGGCCTGTACTGGGAAAAGGCAGCCTACGAAGAGGCAGAGCACGCAGCACAGTTTGCCGAGCTGCTGGGCGAGGTTGTAACCGATTCTACCAAGAAGAACCTCGAGCTGCGCGTGGAAGCCGAAAACGGCGCCACCGCCGGCAAGACCGAGCTGGCCAAGCTGGCAAAGCAGCTGAACCTCGACGCCATCCACGACACCGTGCATGAAATGGCCCGCGATGAAGCCCGCCACGGCAAGGCATTCGAAGGCCTGCTCAAGCGCTACTTCGGCTAAGATATACCAGGGGAGACGCCGGGGGAAACGTTGGGAACGCTGTCCCCAAACCCCCGATGAAGGGAGATTATCCCTTAAAAATCCCATAAAGAACCACCTGTCCCGTTCCGGGACAGGTGGTTGATATTTTTCAGCGGCATGAAGCGGCGCTTACAGAGGGTTCCGGCGTTTTAGCAGCGTTCTTTCCCTCTACACATTCAGCAGAACCAGCGCCGCAAGGATGATCCCCAACGCAATCATCTTCCGGCGGGTCAGCTTTTCCTTGAAGCAAACCACGCCCACCAGCGCCACCAGCACGATGGCCGCCACGGAATAGCTGGGATAGGCCACCACGGCGGGAATTTCCGCCAGCGAAAGCAGCATGAAGCGGGAGGAGAGGTAATTCGGTATGCCGATGGCGAGGCCGAAGAGCGCATCCGCCGGGGCGAGCCGCTGCTTCTTCGCAATGCAGATGATCGCGCAGAGGATCAGCGCCGTGCCGAAGATGTAGAAGAGGAATTGGTTTTTCAGCGCGGCGGGGGCCACTTCCTCGAAAATCTTGGACATCGAATTGGAAAAGCCGGTGGTCACCAGCAGCAGCACCAGCAGCAGCGTGCTCTTGGCCTGTCCGCCCTTGCCCTGCATCAGTATGATCGCGCAGATGGCCGCAACCACGCCGATAACCTGTATCGCCCGGGGCTTTTCGCCAAATACCACTATGGACAGCAGCGTGGGTATGATCACGCCCAGCTTCATAAACGTGGTGGGCAGTACCACGCCGTTCTTGTAAATGTTCCATTGCAGCAGCATAAAGCTGCCCAGGTAACATACCCCGCCGATCGCGCCCAGCCCCAGCGTCAGGCCAAATCCATCGCCGCCGGGCAGCAGCTTATCCGGCCCGGCAAAGGCGGCGGCCAATATGCTGCACATCAGGTAATTCATGGCCAGCATGCTGATGTTGTTTTTGCTGCGCCCCTCGCTCAGCCGCATCAAAATGGAAACCAGCGCGCTGGATACAATCGCAAGAATTAGGTAAAACATGCCTATCATTCGCTCCATCATTCAAATTCGCACATCATTATATCATGAATTTCCCGCAAAAGAAAGTCTTGTCAAGTTATACCGGAATTGGGTATAATGGTTGCAGCAATCAAAAAAGGAGATATGCATATGGATCTGATCAGGAAGCGCATCGATATCGATTCCATGGAAATCATCTATGATAAGCCCTTCACTCCCGAAACCTTCGCCCAGGATTTCGAAATCCGCGATGGCAATTGGTATGTCGAGGATGGCTGGCTCATCGGCGAGAGCCGCAAGAATTTCGCCTCCATGGCCATCATGAAGGATAGCTTCTACGGCCCGGTCTGCCTCGATTTCGAGGCCAGGGTGCTCGAACCCTGCACCCATGATATCAATTGCATGTGGTCCGGCTCCTGGAACGAGGAAACCAATACCCGCGCCCTCGCCTATGTGGCGGGCGTCGGCGGCTGGTGGGATGGCAAGGTGGGCTTCGAAAAATCCCCCGAATATAAGCTCAATTGCGGCACCAAGCTCTTCAATTTCCAGCCCGGCAAAACCTATCATATGCAGTGCGGCTCCATCGGCGGCCATGTCTTCGTCGTCGTGGATGGCCAGCTCGCCATCGAGGCCACCGATCCCGATCCCATCGATCAGGAAAAGTATGGCCGCGTCGGCTTCGAAGCCTATTGCACCCGCGTCGCTTACACCAATTTCAAAATCCGCCGCGCAACTTATCAGGAAATTCCTTCCTGGTATGACCCGGAGTTCTGACGCTGGGGAAGACGATTTTGGGGACGCCGTCCCCAAGCCCCTGGCAGGGGAAATGATTTCCCCTGCACCCCTCAGAATAAAAAAACGACCCATTATGGGTCGTTTTTTAATATATGGGAGAACCAAACTCCTCCCCCGTGCAAGTGTCGGCTGCCCCCGGCCAGTGTCCTCGCCGCAGATGAGACGGGGAGCTTATCGTTCCCCAAAAGCCTCCCCCGTGCAAGTGTTGGCTGTCCCGGCCAAAGCCGTCGCCGCAGGCGAGACGGAGAGCTTATCGTTCCCCCAAAAGCCTCCCCTGTGCAAGGGGAGGTGGCCCAAAGGGCCGGAGGGGTTGTCATTTCCCACATTTATGACCTGTTTTTTGTCCCTCGCCATATTTATGTCTATTTGTTATTTCTATATTCACATTTATGAAACGATTTCGACACCGTTTTTTTTTTTTTTGCTAAAGTAACAAAGGTAAAAAGGTGCCCCATAAGCAAAATCGAGGAGGACAATAGGATGAAAAGAATTCTGGCAATGGTACTGAGCCTCGCCATCGTGGCAGGCTTGGCAATCACCGGCACCGTCGCGTATCTGCAGGATACGGATGGCGAAGTGAACGTGATGACCATGGGCAATGTGTTCATTGAACAGTATGAGCAGGAGCGTGTTTCGGAAACGGACTCCACCCTGCAGACCTTCACACAGGGACAGCAGATCGTTCCCCTCGTTGGCAACGACGGAAGTAAGGGCACGATGAACATCAACGGCTATGATATTCCCAATGTTCGCAAGCTGAGCGATGCAAAGAACTATGTGGATAAAATCGTATCCGTAAAGAACACCGGCACTGCTGGCGCATATGTGCGCACCATCTTTGCCTTCCCGGAAGCTGGCGACTTTGATACCACTTATAACTCTTCTGAGCAGTGGTTCCACTGGAACGGCAGTTCCGATACCGATACCACCACTCCCAAGAACAATGGCTGGATGTGGGGCCGGGACAAGAGCGAGTGGCCGGGCAATACCGATAACTGGGATGTAGTTGAAAACGTAGAGATCACCGTAAACGGCGAAGCCCGCACTTACGATATCTATGTTGCCACCAACAAAAATATCATCGAGGCTGGCGAAACCACCTCTCCGAGCCTGCTCGGCTTCTTCGTAGATAAGCGCGTAGATAACGAGAAGGATGAATCCGGCAACATCTATTACACCTTCACCACCTCTGACGGCAAGGAATATAACCTCGGCGATATTACCGATCTGAACGTTTTGGTTCTCTCTCAGGCCGTACAGGCAGATGGCTTTGCCGATGCATGGACCGCACTCGATACCGCTTTCGGCGATCCCAGGGCCGAGAATGCAGACGATCCTACCAAGAAAAACATTGAGGTATGGCTTAGCGAAGTTGAAGGCAGTACAGAAGTCGTAAATGACGAAGCTGGCCTGAAAGGCGCAATCGAAAATGGAAAGTCCATCGTTTTGACCGAAGATACGAAGCTGACCGCTGATGTTGCTGTTCCCGAAGGACAGTCCATCGTGCTTGCATCTGCCAGCGATGCAACCCTCGATCTGGATGGAAAGACCATTACCGGCAATGTACCCAAGAGCAGTGGCCATGTAATTAAGAACGCTGGCAATACCAGCATCATTGGCGGTACCGTGGCATCTACTGCCAATAACGGTGGTTCTGCGATTTACAACTCCGGCACCATGACCGTTGAAGAAGCCACTCTCACTGGCGCGCCTCATGAGGGTGAAAGCTGGCCGTCTTACACCGTAAATAACTATGGCGACATGACCATAAAGGATACTACCGTAACCTCCACTCACGGCGGTATCGCTTCTTCCTCTGGTGGTACTGTAACTCTGGAAAATGTAAATGTAACTACCAGTGGTTTCGGCGGTTCCAGCCATGTCTTCTATCTGTCCGGTGCCGGCAGCAAGCTGGTTGTTAACAGCGGTACCTACACCCATAAGGGTAACGGTGACGGATCTATTGCATACGTCAGTTCCGGCACTTCTCTCGAAATCAATGGTGGTACCTTTACCGCAGAGGGCAACGCATATGGCATTGCAGTATTGGGTAATGTAACTATCAATGGTGGTACGATTAACAACAAACCCCAGATGTGGGGCGGTACTCTGACCATCAATGGTGGCACTTTCTCCTTCGACCCGAGCACTATTAACGGTGCAACCATCAATGGTACTGCAACCAACAACGGCAACGGCACTTGGACCGTTTCTCCCGCAACCACCTAACCCGCTGATCAGAACCGAAGGTTCTTCCTCGTTTCCGTAGGTTCTTGATCATATCCCCACTCCGACGGGAGTGGGGAGCTTTTTTATATCCTATTAAATAATTCCATATTCCTTCTTGAATTCCAGCACCCGCCGCACGCTCTCGTCCACGCGCTCGATGGGCAGTATATCCTCCTCGATGGCCCAAACCATCGTGTCAAAGGCTTCGGTCAGGTTTTTCGGCATCAGCAGTATGTCCGCGCCCGCGTAGAGCGCCGCCATCGCCGCCACATCCGCCTCGTCGTATGCCTTCGATACCGCCGCCATCTTCAAGGAATCGGTGATGATCAGGCCATCGAAGCCCAGCTCGCCGCGCAGGCGCTCCGTAACCATCTCCGGGGAGAGGGAGGCCGGGTTTGAATCGCTGGAGGCATTGGGGGTGAGGATGTGGGCCATCATCACCGCGTCCGCCCCGGCGGCAATGCCCGCCTTGAAGGGTATGATTTCGCATTCCAGCATTTCCTGCCAGGTTTTGTCCGTGGATGCGCTGCCGGTGTGGGTGTCGCCCGCGGTATCGCCGTGGCCGGGGAAATGCTTGAGGGTGCAGGCCAGCCCGGCTTCGTGGAAGCCCTCCACCGCCGCAGCCACCATCTCCGCCGCGATTTCCGGGTCATCGGAGAAGGCGCGGTTGCCGATCACGCTGTTCTTCGGATTGGTATTCACATCCGCTACCGGGGCAAAGCTCAGGTGGAAGCCGATATCTTTCAGGTAGCTCCCGATGGTGCGGCCCACCTGCCGGGCATTTTCGGGATCGCCGCTCTTGCCAATCTTTGCCATGTTTCCTACATTTTCAATATCATATGCTGCGCTGTTGGCGATGCGGGCCACGCTGCCGCCCTCCTCGTCCACGGAGAAAAAGGGCGGTATGCGCATCACCCCGGCGTAATCCGCCAGCAGGGCATCCACCTGCTCCGCGCTCTTGATGTTGTCGCTGAACAGGATCAGGCCGCCCACGGGATATTCCTTCAATTTCTCCCGGGCAGCATCTGTGAGCTTCGTGGCGGAGCCCAGCGCCTCCGGCTGCACGCAGAACAGCTGGCCCACCTTCTCGCGCACCGTCATGCTGTTCAGCAGCGCGTCGATATCCGTCTCCGCCCGGCTGATGATCGGCAGGCAGAGCATCATGCACAGCAGCATACAGATCGCAGTTTTTTTCAACGCTTTATCCTCGCTTTTCAAAATGATCGCTATATGATTTCGACGCCGGGGATAAATGTCCTTCACAAATGCGCGGCTGAAATATCTGGCAAGGGCGGCGCACCCACCCCCCTGTTTCCTGGGCAGCATTTCAATACTTTTGTAAATGTTTATTTTCTTTGTATTAACACTTGTGATTGTAATTGGACTTTGAAGATGCTATAATATATTGGATGTAATGGATAAATGGGGTAATTATGACCAGATTCACATTTTGGCCTCATTTGGGGATTGGAGATTGATCTGTATGTCGAAAGCGAGACATGGAAAGAGCGCGTTCTTCGTCGTGATGGTGTCGCTGCTGCTCTGCGGCGTGCTGGCGATTGGAGCGACATATGCATTTACAGCGCGAAGCGGTGATACATATGTGCTGACAGAGCCCAGCCCGTCTCCGCTCAATAAAGAAATGCAGGGCTATGAGCCTTACAAAGTTGATCTCATCAGCTACGGCAGTAATTCTTCCGGCAATGGCGTTGCTTTGATCAAGGATGGAGCTGTACAGGCAGAAGCCGATGCTTTTGGCGGTGTGCTCCTAAGCCCGGGCGGAACCGAGATCGTATATTTTGAAGTACGGAACAACGAAGCAATGCCCCTTCTGTGCAGCGTGAAAATGCAGATATCCAATGTATCAGGATCGAATAGTTTTGATAATACATTAACGTATAAGCTGTATGAAGGTAATATTGCAAACGCAGCATCTTCGGAGAATTGGATAGAATTGAATGCCGGAGGGACGGAGAATAAGGAATATACCCTTGTCGATCAGGCGCATCTCGGCGCAGCTGGCTCTGTGAACATTGCTGACGAACACTGCTTCGCCATTGCAATTCATATGGCCGAAAATGCATCGAACAATTATCAGAATGCAGCCATGAATGTAACCTTTAGCGTTCAGGTGGATTCCAATGATCTTCCGGGAACAACGCCGAGTCCAACGCCGGCATCCGTTTCTAAATAATATTAATATTTTTACTCTTACCAATCCCAGCTGAAAGGGAGAAGAACATGAAGAGAGTTATCGTCCTGTGCGTGGCTGTCGCGGTCATGGTCACGGTCATCGTCACAGGTTCAGTCGCGTATTTCACAGATAGCGTGGCAGCCACCGGAAATATGATTAGATCCGGCTCTCTGGATATTGTCCAGTATGAGATGGAGCGCGGAACGGGGGGTACCTTGGTGGATTTCAGCCAGGATAAGGCCCTGCTGCCCAGCGTTTCCACCTCTGAGAGCGATTCCGTGACCGTTAATGCACAGTTGAAACTGGGTGGAAATGATGTTGACAAGAATATTTCAAACGTCAGTTTCGTCATGGAAAAGGGCAATCCCCAGAACTACGTCGATAAAATCGTCTGCGTGGAGAACACCGGCACCCTGCCCACCTATGTCCGCACCTTCGTCGCCGTGCCGACAAACTATGTTGGTGGTGTAAAGACGGAATGGATACATCTGGATTTCAATGCTGACCCTAACAGTGGCTGGACCTTGTTGAAGGAAGATGGCACGACGCCAAACATCATTCCGAATCAGGAAATCGACGGAGTGATCTACGATATTTATGTCGCTACGAGCACCCGCTCGCTTGCTGCTGGCACGAAGGAAAAACCGAGCATTTCCAATCCCAGCCTTGTAGGCTTCTACATGGACAGCAGGGTAAGCAATGAAAACGGGAATTTCGTGTATATTAATGGAGACAACAGAACCATCCTGTGGCCGACCTCCAATCAGAGTATTGAGATTCTCGTAAAGACCGAAGCCGCACAGGCGAATTATTTTGATGAATTCGTCGAAACGGCTGCTGAGGGTTCCCCATACCATGGCCGCAATGCTGCTTTCCTCGCGCTGGAAACCACTTTCGCCCTGGATGCAAATAATCAAGTGATTGAAAACTACCATCCCTGGCTGGCGCAGGATTCGGACGCCTCCAACCCCTGATCCCGCCAAAAAGCTCCCTGTCTTCCGACAGGGAGCTTTCTTATGCCCTTCAATCTACAATTTTGAATCCGGCGTTGGTGAGGGCCCTTCGAATCTGGGCGATCTGCTCAAAATCGCGGGTTTCCATGCCGACGGTGAGTATGCAGCTGGTCACGGCCATGTTCGCATCGCTGCGCTCGTGGTGCACGCTCACCACGTTCGCGCCGCACTCGGAAATGATGCGGCTCACATCCAGCAGCTGGCCCGGCTTGTCCTCCAGGGCGAGGTGCAGTATGGTGTTGCGGCCTGCGGTCACCAGTCCGCGGGTGATGACCCGGGAGAGGATGTTCACATCAATGTTGCCGCCGGATACGATGCAAACCACCTTCTTGCCCGCGATGGGCAGCTTGTTAAACATCGCTGCGGCCACGCTCACCGCGCCCGCGCCCTCGGCGATCAGCTTCTGCTTTTCGATGAGGGAGAGAATGGCTGCGGCGATTTCATCCTCGCTCACGGTCACAACCTCATCCACATATTTCTTCACCATCTCAAAGGTCACATCGCCGGGGTGCTTCACCGCGATGCCGTCGGCGAAGGTTTTCACGCTGTCCAGAGTCACAGCCTCGCCATCGCGCACGCTGTTGAACATGCTGGGCGCGTTCTCCGCCTGCACGCCGTAAACCTTGATTCTCGGGTTCAGGTTCTTGATGGCATAGGCCACGCCGGAGATCAGTCCGCCGCCGCCGATGGGGCAGATCACCGCGTCCGCGTCCGCCAGCTGGTCCAGAATCTCCAGGCCGATGGTGCCCTGGCCGGCGATCACCTCGTCATCGTTGAAGGGGTGGATGAAGGTCATGCCGCTCTCCTCCTGCAGCTTGCAGGCGTGGGCGTAGGCGTCGTCGTAGGCGCCCTTCACCAGACAAACCTCCGCGCCGAGGGCCTTCGTGGCTTCCACCTTGGAAATCGGCGCGCCATCCGGCATGCAAACGATGCTCTTGATGCCCATGCGGGTGGCGGCCAGCGCCACGCCCTGGGCATGGTTGCCCGCCGAGCAGGCGATGATGCCCGCCTTGCGCTGCTCCTCGTTCAGCTGGCTGATCTTGTAATAAGCGCCGCGGAGCTTGAAGCTGCCGGTGAGCTGCAGGTTCTCCGTCTTTAAATAGAGGGAAAAATCCTTGCTCAGGTTCGGCGAATAGATCATGCCCGTTTTGCGGGCCACATCCTTGAGCACATAAGCGGCATGATAGATCTTATCGAGCGTAACCATATTTCTCCCTCACTTCTGTTTTGCTATGCCGGAAAGGTAGTTGATGAACTGCTGGGCAGTCCTGCCGGATACGCCGCCGTGGCGTATCTCCCATTTGTTGGCCTCGAGCAGCAGCTGCTCCTCGCTGAGGCCCAGGTCGCCCGCGCGGGCGGCGATGCCCTTCACGATCTCATGGTACTGCCGCCGGTCCGGATTGGAATAATTGATGGCGCAGCCGAAGCGCGCGGCGAGGGACAGCTTCTCCTCCATGGTGTCGGAGCGGTGCACATCGCCGTTGAACTCCATGTCGTTCCTGTCCTTCCAGGTTTCCTGCACAAGGTGCCTGCGGTTGGAGGTCGCGCAGATCAGCACGTTGTCCGGCCTCGTCTCCACGCCGCCCTCGATCACGGCCTTCAGAAACTTGTATTCCACCTCGTGCTCGTCGAAGGAGAGATCATCGATGAAGATCATGAAGCGGTAGTTCCTGTTCTTCACCCGGGCGATGACCTCCGAAAGCGCGCCGAACTGGTGCTTGTAAATCTCGATCATCCGAAGGCCGCGATCCCAGTATTCGTTCAGGATGGCCTTCACGGATGTGGATTTGCCGGTGCCTGCGTCGCCGTAGAGCAGCATGTTGTTGCAGCCCCTGCCGGAGACGAAGGCCTCCACATTGTCCCGCAGCTCCTTCTTCTGGTATTCATAGCCGATCAAATCATCCAGCACCACGGAATCGATGTTGTTGATGGCGCAGAATTCCAGCCCGCCATCGCATTTGATGCGGAAGGCCCGGTTCATGCCGAACATGCCCACGCCGTGGTCCCGGTAGTGGCCGGTGACGAGATCGAAAATTTCATCCCCATCCTTCGCCTGCTCGATGGCCCTGCTCAGCGCGCGCACCTTTTCGCTCACGCTGCGGTAGTACATCTGCGCCCGCTTGGGAATGGCATGGTAATCCTGCAGCACCGTGAAGCAATCGATGCCCAGGTCTGCCTCGATGGGGGAGAAGTTAAAGTCAAACAGGCGCCGGAAGATGGCGAAATCGGCCTTTGCAAAGTGGTTTACCGAGCCCGTGCTGGCCCCTGCGCGCTCGCAGGTGAGGGAGAAGGAATTCTCGTTGGATACCAGCAGGAAGGTGAGGTAGTTGTGCCAGAGGTTGGTATCGAAGCCGTAGGTGGTGGCCAGGTCCAGCAGGCGCTTCACCTCGGCATAAATGCGGCGCACCAGCTCCGGCTTTTCGCATTTCTTGTGGTCCCAGTCGAAGAATACCTCCGAGAGGCGCATCAGTATGCTGTCCTCGCCCAAATTGCTGTACAGCAGCAGCCGCGCGGTTTCACGATACAAGCCGTTCCATCTCCTTTCGAGCGGTTTCCGCATAGGGGGATTGCGCCCCCTATGCGGAAAAGGGTTTCATCAGTTGGAAGCGTTGTCCAGGTCGGAATCGTTCTTCCAGAGCATCTGCTCGCGCAGCTGCTTGCCCACAACCTCCATGGGATGCTTGGCCAGCTGTGCGCGCTTGGAATTGAAGAAGCAGCGGCCGTTCTTGTTCTCGGCGATCCACTTGCCGGCGAAGGTGCCGTCCTGGATATCGTTCAGCACTGCCTTCATGTTGGCCTTGGTCTGCTCATAGGGCAGTACGCGGGGGCCGGATACATATTCGCCGTACTCAGCAGTATCGGAGATGGAATAGTTCATGGCTGCCACGCCGCCCTTGTTGATCAAATCCACGATCAGCTTTACTTCGTGGATGCACTCGAAGTAGGCGTTCTCGGGCGCATAGCCGGCTTCCACCAGGGTTTCGAAGCCGCAGCGCATCAGGTCCACCAGGCCGCCGCAGAGCACGGTCTGCTCGCCGAAGAGGTCGGTCTCGGTCTCTTCGTTCATGGTGGTTTCGAGGATGCCCGCGCGTGCGCCGCCGATGCCTGCGATGTAGGCCAGGGCGATGTCATAGGCCTTGCCGCTTGCATCCTGCTCCACAGCTACCAGGCAGGGAACGCCCTTGCCTGCCACATACTGGCTGCGAACGGTGTGGCCCGGGCCCTTGGGGGCGGCCATGAATACATCCACATTGGCGGGGGGCACGATCTGCTTGTAGCGGATGTTGAAGCCGTGTGCGAAGGCGATGGCCTTGCCCTCGGTCAGGTTCGGCTCAATGTCCTGCTTGTACATATCGGCCTGCTTTTCATCGTTGATCAGGATCATGATCACATCCGCAGCCTTGGTGGCCTCCGGCACGGTCATCACGGTGAAGCCGTCCTTTTCGGCAACGGGCCAGCTCTTGCCGCCCTTGCGCAGGCCAACGATTACATCGCAGCCGGAATCGCGCAGGTTCAGTGCGTGGGCATGGCCCTGGGAGCCATAGCCGATGATGGCGATCTTTTTGCCGTTCAGCTTGTTCAGGTCACAATCCTTCTCATAGTACATTCTTGCCATAATCAAACTCTCCTTTTTCCTTGGTCTGTTCGTCAATGGTGTATTGTCCGCGCTCCAGCGCAACCATACCGGTGCGCACGAGCTCGAGAATACCGAATTCCTTCAGCAGGTTCTGGATGGCCTCCGCCTTGTTTTCATCGCCGATCAGCGCGATGGTGAGGGAGGAGATGGAAACATCGATGATCGATGCGCGGAAGATGTTGGCGATCTGGATCACCTCGTTGCGGCTTTCGCTGGTGTTGGCAAATACCTTGATCAGCACCAGCTCGCGGCGGATGGAGTGGTCCACCTGCAAAACCTTCACCGAATGTACGCACATCAGCTTCCTGAGCTGGTTGCCCAGCAGGTTTGTCTGCTTATCGTCGGCCATCACCTCGATGGTGATGCGGGAAACCTTGGGATCATCCGTGGTGCCCACGGCCAGGGATTCAATGTTGTAGCCCTTTCCGGAGAACAGGCGCACGACCCGGGACAATACGCCCGCTTCGTTGTCCACCAGCACGGCAAGGGTTCTTCTTGCGGTAGTGTTCATTGCGCGTCCTCCTTTAATCAATCATAAACTGGGTGATGTGGCTGCCGCCGCCCACCATCGGGCGCACCATCTCATCCATCCAGATGGCGCAGTCCACCACATAGCCGTGGCCGCATTCGAGGGCTTCCTTCAGCGCCTCCTCCAGCTCCTGCACGTTGGTCACCCGGCGGCCCTTCAGGCCGTAGGCCTCGGCCAGCTTCACAAAGTCCGGGCCGAAATCCAGCGTGGTCTGGGAATAGTGCTCCTTGTAAATCAGATTCTGCCACTGGCGCACCATGCCGAGGCAGCCGTTGTTGAAGAGCACGGTGATGATGGGGAAGTTGTAGTGCTGCTCGGTGGCCAGCTCGTTGCAGTTCATGCGGAAGCCGCCGTCGCCGGTCACATGGAGCACGGTCTTATCCGGGTTGCCCGCCTGCGCGCCGATGGCCGCGCCGAGGCCGAAGCCCATGGTGCCGAAGCCGCCGGAGGTCAGAAGCTGGCCGGGATAATCAAAGTGGAAATGCTGGATGGCCCACATCTGGTGCTGGCCCACATCGGTGGAAACGATGGTATCCTGGGGCAGCACCCGGGCGATGGTATTCAGGATCTGGCCGGGAGTCAGGCGGTCGTCCGCCTCCTCATATTCGGTCTCGGTCTTGAAGGAGAATACATAGTCCTTCCATTCGCTGTGATCCATCTGCTCCACCCGCTCCAGCAGCAGCTCCAGCACCCGCTTGGCGTCGCCGATGATGTGGTGGTCGGTCTCCACATTCTTGTTGATCTCGCTGCGGTCAATGTCGATGTGCACGATCTTGGCATTCCGGCCGAAGCTCTGGGTGTTCAGGGCCACGCGGTCGGAGAAGCGGCAGCCCACGGCGATCATCAGGTCGCAGGCGTCCACGGCCATGTTGCTGGCCTGGCTGCCGTGCATGCCGATCATGCCGGTGGTCAGCTTGTTCCTGCCGCGGAAGCCGCCGCCGCCCATCACGGTGATGGCCACGGGGGAATCGATGCGGTTGGCGAAATTTTCAAATTCCACATGGGCGCGGCTGCGCACCACGCCGCCGCCGCAGATCAGGAGCGGCTTCTTGGAATGGCGGATCATATCCACCAGTTTGTCGATATCGGCGTAATCCGGCTCGGGAGCCTTGAAGTTCTGGCTGGCGCGCTCCATCAGCTTGCTCAGCTGGCCGCTGGTAGCGTGCGCCTTGCGGTCGAGGGGCTCGTAATCGGCAAGCGCCGCGGTCACGTTCTTGGGAATATCCAAAAGAACCGGGCCGGGACGTCCGCTGCGGGCGATGGCGAAGGCCGCGCGCACCGTGTCCGCCAGATCCTCCACATTGCGCACCAGGTAATTGCTCTTGGTAATCGGCATGGTTACGCCGGTGATGTCCACCTCCTGGAAGGAATCCTTGCCGATCAGGTCCACGCCCACGTTGCAGGTGATGCAAACGATGGGGGAGGAATCCATGTAGGCGGTGGCGATGCCGGTCACCATGTTGGTTGCGCCGGGGCCGGAGGTGGTGAAGCACACGCCCACCTTGCCGGTGGAGCGGGCGTAGCCGTCCGCTGCGTGGCAGGCGCCCTGTTCATGGGCGGTCAGGATGTGCCGCAGCTGGTCGCCGTAGTTGTAAAGTTCATCGTATACGTTCAGAATCGTGCCGCCGGGATAGCCGAATATCGTATCCACACCCTGCTCAATCAGGCACTCCAGCAGGATCTTTGCGCCGGTCATTCGCATGAAAGCAAACCTCCTTGTTCTGTCCAGCGTTTTTATCAGGAATTATTGCAGTATCGCGCCCTTGTCGGCGGAGGAAACCAGCTTGGCGTAGCGGGCGAGGTAGCCGGTCTTCACCTTCGGCTCCGGGCATACCCAGTTCGCGCGGCGCGCGGCCAATTCTTCCTCGGATACTTTCAATTCAATCTTGCAGCCCGGGATATCGATGGCGATCAAATCGCCCTCCTGAACCAGCGCGATGGTTCCGCCGGCGGCTGCCTCCGGGCTCACATGGCCGATGGATGCGCCGCGGGTCGCGCCGGAGAAGCGGCCGTCGGTGATCAATGCCACGCTCTCGCCCAGGCCCATGCCGCAGATTGCGCTGGTGGGGTTCAGCATTTCGCGCATGCCGGGGCCGCCCTTGGGACCCTCGTAGCGAATCACAACCACATCGCCGGGCTTGATCTGCTTGGCATAGATGGCGGCGATGGCCTCGTCCTCGGAATCAAATACCCTCGCCGGGCCCTCGTGCACCATCATTTCGGGAGCGACCGCGCTCTGCTTCACCACGCAGCCGTCCTTGGCAAGGTTGCCCTTGAGCACCGCGATGCCGCCGTTCCTGGAATAGGGATTTTCAATGGGGCGGATGATTTCCGGGTTCAGGTTTTCGGCGTTCTCCAAATTCTCCGCCATGGTCTTGCCGGTGGCGGTGATGCCGTCCAAATGGAGCAGGTTTTTCTTGGTCAGCTCCTTCATCACGGCGTAAACGCCGCCCGCCCGGTCCAGGTCCTCCATAAAGGTGTCGCCTGCGGGAGCCAGGTGGCACAGGTTCGGCGTAACTGCCGAGATGGCGTTGGCGCGGTCCAGGTCCATTTCCACGCCGGCCTCATGGGCGATAGCGGGCAGGTGCAGCATGGTGTTGGTGGAGCAGCCCAGGGCCATATCCACGGTTTCGGCGTTGTGGAAGGCGTCCGGGGTCATGATGTCCCGGGGACGGATGTTCTTTTCCACCAGCTCCATAATCTTCATGCCTGCATGCTTGGCCAGGCGCAGGCGCGCGGAGTAAGCGGCGGGAATGGTGCCGTTGCCCGGCAGCGCCATGCCGATGGCCTCGGTCAGGCAGTTCATGGAATTGGCGGTGTACATGCCGGAGCAGCTGCCGCAGCTGGGGCAGGCGTTCTCCTCATAGTCCAGCACGCCCTTTTCATCCAGCGTGCCCGCGTGGTAGGCGCCCACAGCCTCGAACATGTGGCTCAGGCAGGTGCGGCGGCCATCCTTCAAATGTCCGGCCAGCATCGGGCCGCCGGAGCAGAAGATGGTGGGAATATTCAATCTTGCCGCAGCCATCAGCAGGCCAGGCACGTTCTTATCGCAGTTGGGAATCATCACCAGGCCGTCAAACTGGTGGGCGATGGCCATGGCTTCCGTGGAATCGGCGATCAGGTCGCGGGTCACCAGGGAATATTTCATGCCCACATGGCCCATGGCGATGCCGTCGCACACGGCGATTGCCGGGAACATCACCGGGGTGCCGCCGGCGGCGCGCACGCCCGCCTTCACGGCCTCGGCGATCTTATCAAGGTTCATATGCCCGGGTACGATCTCGTTGTGGCTGCTCACCACGCCGATGATCGGGCGGCGGATCTCTTCATCGGTATATCCCAGTGCATAGAGCAGGCTGCGGTTCGGCGCGCGCTCCACGCCATTCTTGATGGAATCAGACTGCATGTGTTTCCCTCCTGTTCAATAAAAAACGCGCCCTGTCTCAATCCTTAGAGACAGAAGCGCGGCTCCTGCGGTACCACTCCAATTGCCGGAAATTCCGGCCACTCAGCTGCATCGGCGCAAATGCACGAATGCACAACGCTTGGTAACGGACGTTTGCCGGTTCCGCCTACGCAGCCTCAGCCTTCAGCGAACAGCTCGGGGATGATCTTTCGTCTGGCTTGCATTGCCGCCTCGCACCAACCGGCGGTTCTCTGGAATGCGCCTCAGCTTACTTTTTCCCGTCAACGCAATTTTTTTGCTTGGAATGAAAATGATTATAGTCCTGCAAGGCGGATTTGTCAATGGATGTTTTGCGTTTAATACAGTAAATATTCCGTAAAATGGCCTGTTTTAACACTAAAATTACTGGGTTAACGGAAATATTTTGCGAAAATGCCGGTGAATTCCAAGGTGCGGGGCAGGGGGAAGCGCATGCTTGCTCATTTCGGCGCTTCCGAAAATTTTAATGCAGAAAATGCGGATTGACATCCTCCGGCAAGCGTGCTATACTGTCCTTGTCCGGGGGAGCTTGTGTTCGCAGGCTGAGAGGAAGGCTTAACCTTCGACCCTTTATTCACCTGATGCGGGTAATGCCGCCGTAGGAAGTGCAGCGCATGTGTTTTCAGCGGAGCATCCCGGCGGGTGCTCCGTATTTTTTTATAATTTCATAGCCGGGGAGCTTGTGTTTGCAGGCTGAGAGGAAGGCTTAACCTTCGACCCGTGACCTGATTTGGATAATGCCAACGTAGGGATGCATCAAAAATCGCAATTTTGCGGGAGGCTGCCAGATCGGCAAACTCCCGCATTTTTATTTTCAGGAGGTGTTTTCATGGTTCAAATCAACGGCACAGAATTCAATTTGGCGGGGCAGAGCATCGCCCGGTACCTCGCCGCCGCCAACTATGATCCCCAGCGCGTCGCCGTGGAGCGCAACGGCGAAATCGTGCCCAAGGCGCAGTATGGCAGCACAATCCTCAAGGATGGCGATTCCATCGAAGTGGTCAGCTTCGTGGGAGGCGGCTGATATGCCCGGCATTCCCACGAAGGAAGAAATGCGCGCCGCCCTCATTGATCGCCATGGCGAAGAACTTCAGCGCCGCTTCGAAGCGGCCACTGTGGCCATCTGTGGCCTCGGCGGGCTCGGCTCCAACATCGCTATATCCCTCGCCCGGGCGGGGGTGGGCAGGCTCATCCTCATCGATTTTGACAGGGTGGATATTTCCAACCTCCACCGCCAGCAGTATAAGGCGTCCCAGCTTGGCCTGTACAAGACCGAAGCCCTCGCCCAAAATCTCCGGGAAATCGCGCCTTACATTTGTCTGGAAGCCCATGCCCTGCGCATCACGGAGGATAATTTCCTGCCCCTCCTCAGCAGCGCGGATATCATCTGCGAGGCCTTCGACCAGCCCGAATCCAAGGCCCTGCTGGTGAACGGCGTGCTGGAAAAGTTCCCGGATAAATGCATCGTGGCGGCCAGCGGCATGGCGGGTATCGGAGCGGCGAACGCCATCCAGACCCGCCGCATCTCCCGCCGCTTCTACCTCTGCGGGGATGGCTGCACGGATGTCAAGCAGGCGGGCAGCCTCGTGGCCACGCGCGTCATGCTCTGCGCCGCCCACCAGGCCCATGCCGTGCTCCGCATCCTCGCGGGCGAATACGAAACCTAAAGAAAGAAGGCTTAAAATATGTATAACAGCGATCAGCTCATCATCGGCGGGCATGCGTTTTCCTCCCGCTTCATCCTCGGCTCCGGCAAGTATTCCCTGAAACTCATCGAAGCCGCCGTGCGCGATGCCGGGGCGGAGATCATCACCCTCGCCGTCCGCCGCGCCAATACTAGGGAACATGAAAATATCCTCGATTACATCCCCAAGGGCGTCACCCTCCTGCCCAACACCTCCGGCGCCCGCGATGCCGGGGAGGCCGTGCGCATCGCCCGCCTCGCCCGGGAGCTGGGCTGCGGCGATTTCGTGAAGATCGAAATCATGCGCGATTCCAAGTATCTCCTGCCGGATAACCAGGAAACCATCCGCGCCACCGAAATCCTCGCCGGGGAGGGCTTCGTGGTCATGCCCTATATGTATCCTGATCTGAATGTTGCCCGGGACCTCGTAAGCGCCGGAGCCGCTGCCGTCATGCCGCTGGCCTCGCCCATCGGCTCCAACAAGGGCCTCGCCACCCGGGATTTCATCCAGATACTGATCGATGAAATCGATCTGCCCATCATCGTGGATGCGGGCATCGGCCGCCCCTCCCAGGCCTGCGAGGCCATGGAAATGGGCGCTGCCGCCATCATGGCAAATACCGCCCTCGCCACCGCGGGAGACCTGCCCCTGATGGCCGCCGCCTTCCGCCAGGCCATCGATGCGGGCCGCAAGGCATACCTCTCCGGCCTCGGCCGCGTGCTCACCCGGGGCGCATCCGCCTCCGATCCGCTCACGGGCTTTCTGCACGATTGAGGAGGGATACGATGTCAAACCAGTTCTTCGTGGATTCCGCCCAGCTCTCCCCGGAGGCCCTCGCCCGGAAGCATCGCCTCGAAAGCGATCCCTCCAGCCGCATTAGCCACATGGAATACCTGCCCGGCATGGAGAAGATAGAATCCAATGTCTGCGAAAATGTGCTCTCCCACATGCGGGATTATGATCCGGAAAAATACAGCGCCCGGGATGTGCGCGCCGCCCTCAGGCATGAAAGCTGCTCCATCGATGATTTCAAGGCCCTGCTCTCGCCCGCAGCCGAGCCCTTCCTGGAGGAAATGGCACGGCGCGCCCGCCTCGAAACCAGCAGGCACTTCGGCAACACCGTCTATCTCTTCACCCCGCTCTACATCGCCAATTACTGCGAAAACTACTGCGTGTACTGCGGCTTCAATTGCTACAACCACATCCGCCGCATGAAGCTCAGCATGGCCCAGGTCGAGCGGGAGATGCAGGTGATCGCCGAATCCGGCATGGAGGAGATCCTGATTCTCACCGGCGAGAGCCGCGCCCAGAGCGATGTGGAATACATCGGCGAGGCATGCAAATTGGCCCGGAAGTATTTCCGCATGGTGGGGCTGGAAATCTACCCGGTAAACACCGATGAATACCGCTATCTCCATGAATGCGGCGCGGATTATGTCACCGTGTTCCAGGAGACCTACGATGCGGATAAATATGAAACCCTCCATCTCGCGGGCCACAAGCGCATCTGGCCCTACCGCTTCGATGCTCAGGAGCGCGCGCTGATGGGCGGCATGCGGGGCGTGGCCTTTTCGGCACTCCTGGGTCTATCCGATTTCCGCAAGGACGCCCTCGCCAGCGCCCTCCATGTCTATTTCCTCCAGCGCAAGTATCCCCGTGCGGAGATGTCCCTCTCCTGCCCGCGGCTGCGCCCCATCATCAACAATGATAAGATCAGCCCGCAGGATGTGGGGGAGAGGCAGCTCTGCCAGGTCATCTGCGCCTACCGCATCTTCCTGCCCTTCGTGGGCATCACCGTGTCCTCCCGGGAGAGCGCTTCCTTCCGCAACGGCATCGTGAAGATCGCCGCCACCAAGGTCTCTGCGGGCGTTTCCACCGGCATCGGCGATCATGAGAGCAAGTATTCCGGAAAGGAGGACGCCGGCGCGCAGGGCGATGAACAGTTCGAAATCGATGATAACCGCAGCTTCGACGCCATGTACCGCGATATTGCCGCCGAAGGCCTGCAGCCGGTGCTCAACGATTATCTCTATGTCTGATATCCTCTGCGTCACCAGCCGCGCCCTCTGCAAAGGCGATTTCCTGAAACAGCTCGAAAAAATTGCCGCCGCGAAGCCCGCCGGAATCATCCTGCGGGAGAAGGATTTGTCCCCGGGGGAATACCGGGCCCTCGCCATCCAGACAATGGAAATCTGCGAAAGCCACGGCGCGCCCTGCATCCTGCATTCTTTCGCGGATGTGGCCGCGGAGCTCGGCTGCCGGGCCATCCACCTGCCGCTGCCCATCCTGCGTGGTCTTTCTCCCGAAAAAAGGGCAGCCTTTTCGGAAATCGGCGCTTCCTGCCACAGCGCAGCTGATGCGGCCGAGGCAGAAGCGCTCGGCTGCACCTACATCACCGCCGGCCATGTGTTCGATACCGATTGCAAGCGCGGCCTGCCGGGCAGGGGATTGGATTTCTTGCGTCAGGTTTGCAAATACGCCTCCATCCCCGTCTATGCCATCGGCGGCGTCTCCCCGGAAAACATCTCCGCCGTCCGCGCCGCCGGGGCGGCAGGCGCCTGCATCATGAGCGGCCTGATGCGCTGCGAAAATCCCAAGCAATACCTGATTCAATTCCGCAAGGGGGATATGTGATTCAGCATATCCCCCTTTGCACGTCCAAAAGTTAATTTTCAGATAACTGCCGCAGAAATATCCCCCCGGTCGGCTTGTGGGCGCGGAAAAGGGCAGGTATAATGTGTACAGTACCAAGCTGCACGAAAGGAAAGCGAAAATGAAGAAAATCCTTGCCATGCTGCTGGCATTTGCCATGCTGCTGGCCCTGTCCACCTGTTCCGCCGGAGCCGCGGCAAAGGACAGCGTGGTAATCGCCATCGGTTCCGAGCCGGAAACCCTCGATCCCACCAAGGGCTGGGGCCATGGAAACGCCCCCATCGTGCAGAGCACGCTGGTGAAGTACACCGCCGGCTTGGCCTTCGAAAATGACCTCGCCACCGGCTATTCCCTCTCCGAGGATGGCCTTCGCTGGACCTTCACCATCCGGGAGGACGCCTTCTTCACCGATGGCGAGCAGCTCACCGCTTCTGATGTGGCCTTCACCCTCGAAACCGCCAAGGCCGCCCAGGGCAGCGTGGACCTCACCTACATGGAAAGCGCCGTCGCCCAGGATGATTTCACCGTCGTTGTCACCCTGTCCAGGCCCACCTCCATCTTCCTCAATACCGTGGCCTCCATCGGCATCGTTCCCGAGCATGCCTATGGAGAGGATTACGGCATGAACCCCATCGGCTCCGGTCCCTATAAATTCGTGGAATGGCGGCCCCAGGAGCAGCTGATGTTCACCGCCAATGAAGATTACTACGGCGGAGCCCCCGCCATCAAGGATGTCACCGTGGTATTCATGTCCGAGGACGCCGCCCTCGCCGCCGTGCAGTCCGGCCAGGTGGATGTGGCCTATTCCACCGCCACCCTCGGCAGCATCGCGGTGCCGGGCTACCATGTGGTGTCCGCTCCCTCCGCCGATAACCGCGGCTTCACCCTGCCCATGCTCCCCAATGAGGGCAAAACCACCGAATCCGGCGCGCCCATCGGAAACAATGTCACCTGCAATCTGGAAATCCGCCGGGCCATCGCCTATTCCATCGACCGCCAGCTCGTGGCGGATATCGCCCTGAACGGCTTTGCCCGCCCCGCTTATTCCGAAAATGACGGCATGCCCTGGAACAACCCCGAAGCTGCCATCGAAACCGATGTGGAATACGCCAGGCAGCTCCTCGCCGATGCGGGCTGGGCGGATACCGATGGCGACGGCGTTGTGGAAAAGGACGGCGTGAAGGCCGAATTCAATTGCCTCTATCCCAGCGGCGATTCCGTGCGCCAGATCGTGGCCATGGCCGCTGCCGAGCAGGCGGCCCAGATTGGCGTCAGGATCACCGTCGAAGGCACCAGCTGGGATGAAATCATGAAGCGCATGTTCTCCGAAGCCGTCATGATGGGCTGGGGCAGCGCCATTCCCAATGAAACCTATTACCTCTACCGCAGCGAAGGCGCCCTGCTGGATGATTTTTATAATCCCGAGGGCTATATGAGCGAAACCACCGACGCCTACCTTGCCGCCGCCATGGAGGCCCTCACCGTAGAGGAGGCCAACAAAAACTGGCAGCTCGTACAGTGGGACGGCGAAACCGGCACATCCATGAAGGGCGAATGCCCCTGGGTGTGGATCGTGAACCTCGATCATGTCACCTATGTGCGCGATGGCCTCTCCATCGGCGACCAGCCCATCCACGGCCATGGCCACGGCCTGCCGCTGATCCAGAACCTGCAGGAGTGGAATTGGGAAGAATAACGAGTAAATCAATGAGAATCTGAGGATTTTCATTGTAGAGAAGCTGTAAAAAACATATCAACAGGATGGCCTGCGCCATCCTGCATTGTCGTTTTTTCGAAGAAAGGGATTTAAGAAAGGAGCCGTGCCATGCAGGGTACCTTTGGCCGCCTGTTGAGCAGCTTTATAAGCTATGGAATCAAGATCATCTCCCTGCTGCTGGCGGTGAGCGTGATCGCCTTCGCGCTGGTAAGCCTTTCGCCGGTGGACCCGGTACAGCAGTATATCCTCGGCCTCGGCGCCGCCGTCTCTCCCGAGCAGCGGCTGGAGATCGAGGAATATTGGGGTGTGAACGAGCCGCCCGTGGAGCGCTATTTCAGCTGGCTGGGCGAATTGCTCAAGGGAAATATGGGCCAGTCCTCCCTCTATCGCCGCCCGGTGAAGGATATCATCGGGGAAAGGTTTTTAAATTCCCTCGCCCTCATGCTCTGCGCCTGGCTGCTCTCCGGCGTGATCGGCTTCGCGCTGGGCTGCGTGATGGGCATGTACCAGGATAAATGGCCGGATAGGCTCATCAAGAAGATTTGCTATCTCCTCTCCTCCGTGCCCACCTTCTGGCTGGGCCTGGTATTTTTGCTGGTGTTTTCCGTGTGGCTCAAGTGGTTTCCCATCGGCTTCTCCAGCCCCATCGGCGTGCAGAGCGCGGATGTAACCATCTGGCAGCGACTGCACCATTTGGCCCTCCCGGCCTTCACCCTGAGCCTGATGTCGTTTGCCAATATCGCCCTGCATACCCGGCAGAAGCTGATTGATGTATTGAACAGTGAATATGTGCTCTTTGCCCGGGCGAGGGGAGAGGGCAGGTGGACCATCCTGCGCCGCCACGGCCTGCGAAACATCCTGCTGCCTGCGCTCACCCTGCAATTTGCATCCTTTGCCGAGCTCTTCGGCGGCTCCGTCATGGCGGAAAATGTGTTCTCCTATCCGGGCCTCGGCAGCGCGGTTGCCGCAGCCGGCCTGAACGGCGATGTGCCGCTCCTGCTGGGCGTCACCCTCTTCTCCGCCCTCTTCGTGTGCGTGGGCAATATGATCGCCAACCTTCTCTACGGCGTGATCGATCCGCAGATTCGGGAGGTGCGCAAATGAAGAAGATGAACCGGCGCACCAAGGTGCTCATCCTCACCATCGTTATGGCGGTCGTGCTGGTTGCCATCTATGCCCTCGGCCTGCTGATTCCCGAGAGCGCCGTGGCCACCAGTTTCCTGAATGCCAAGCAGCCGCCGAGCCTTGCCCATCCCTTCGGCACCGATACCCTCGGGCGCGATCTTCTGATGCGCACCCTCAAGGGCATGGCCGTCAGCATGACGGTGGGCATCGTGGCCTCCGTCATCAGCGCGGTGATCGCCGTGTTTGTGGGCATTGCCGCGGCGACGGGCAGCAAATATGTGGATGGCTTCATCAACTGGCTGATCGATTTGGTGATGGGCGTGCCCCACACCATCCTGGTCATCCTCATTTCCTTCGCCATGGGCCGGGGCCTCAAGGGCCTGCTCATCGGCATCGCGGCCACCCACTGGTGCAGCCTTGCCCGCCTGATTCGCGGCGAAGTGCTGCAGCTGCGCTCCCAGCAGTATGTGGCGGTGTCCCGCAGGCTGGGCAAATCCAGCGGCTGGATACTCGTTCACCACCTGCTGCCCCATCTGGTGCCCCAGTTCTTCGTGGGGCTGGTATTGCTCTTTCCCCACGCCATCCTGCATGAAGCCAGCGTGTCCTTCCTGGGCTACGGCCTGCCGCCGGAGCAGCCCGCCATCGGCATTATCCTGTCCGAGAGCATGAAGTACCTCTCCGCCGGCATGTGGTGGACGGCGCTGTTCCCGGGCCTTCTGCTGGTGCTGATCGTGCTGCTGGTGGATAAGCTGGGCGATAACCTGCGCATGATCATCGATCCATACAGCGCGCAGGATTAAGGAGGCGGCATGAAACAGAAAATCGATACCCTGCTGGAGATCCATGACCTCTCCGTATCCTTCCGCATGTATGATCATGCGCTGGACAGCGGGAGCTCGATGTGATCTCCGATCTGCATCTCACCGTCCGTCCGGGCGAAGTGGTGGCCATCGCCGGCTCCTCCGGCTCGGGCAAGAGCCTGCTGGCCTCCGCCATCCTCGGCATTCTGCCGAACAACGCCGCCGTGCACGGCCATCTGCATTACAAGGGGCAGGAACTCACCCCGGAGCGCCAGGCGCAGCTGCGCGGCAGGGAATTTGCGCTGGTGCCCCAGTCCATCGCCTACCTCGATCCGCTGATGAAGGTGGGCAGGCAGGCGGACGGCCATAAAAAGCCCCGGCCCACCGAAAAGCGCCGCGGCCTGTTCAAGCGCTTCTCCCTGCCGGAGAATACAGAAAAGCTCTATCCCTTCCAGCTCTCCGGCGGCATGGCCCGCCGCGTGCTGGTTTCCACCGCGCTGATCACCGATGCCGAGCTCATCATCGCCGATGAACCCACTCCCGGCATGAGCCTCGACCAGGCCCTCGAAGCCCTGCAGATGTTCCGGGAAATGGCCAACGATGGCAAGGCCGTGATCCTCATCACCCATGATATCGATCTCGCCTTCGAATTTGCCGACCGCGTGGCCGTGTTCTATGCCGGAACCACCGTGGAAACCGCCCCGGCGGCGGATTTCCGCAGCGGCCCCGAAGCCCTGCGCCATCCTTACAGCAAGGCCCTCTGGCGGGCGCTGCCCCAGAATGGCTTTGAACCCATCCCCGGCTTCCAGCCCTACGCGGGGGACCTGCCCAAGGGCTGCCTCTTTGCGCCCCGCTGTCCCCATGCCACGGAGGAATGCCTGAACCATACCCCGCCCATGCAGGAAATGCGGGACGGAGAAGTGAGGTGTTTCCATGCGACTTGAAGCCCGGAATGTATCCTTCCGCTATGACCGCAGTCAGCCCTGGGTGCTTGAAAATGCTTCCCTCTGCGTGGAGAGCGGCGAAAGGCTGGCCCTCTTCGCCCCCAGCGGCTATGGAAAGACCACCCTCGCCATGCTGCTGTCCGGCTATCTCACTCCCAGCTCCGGCGAAATCCTGCTGGATGGCAAGCCCCTGCCCAAAAAGGGCCTCTGCCCGGTGCAGCTGATCTACCAGCATCCCGAAAAGGCCATCAATCCCCGCTGGCGGCTCAAGCGCGTGCTGGAGGAGAGCGGCGAATTGCGCGGCGATGTGCTGGACGCCTTCGGCATCGAGCGCGCATGGCTGGAGCGCTTTCCCCGGGAGCTTTCCGGCGGCGAATTGCAGCGCTTCTGCGTGGCCCGGGCGCTGATGAGCGGCGCGGAATTTTTGATCTGCGATGAAATCAGCACCATGCTGGATGTGATCACCCAGGCGCAGATATGGAATGTGGTGCTGGAGGAAGCGGAAAGGCGCAATATGGGCCTCGTCGCCGTCACCCACAACCATCATCTCGCCCGCCGCATTGCCGGCCGGGTATATGATCTCTCCAAACAGCAGTATATTTGAATTTCTTTCCCCGATCCGATTCCACGGACCGGGGAAATTTACAGTTTTACACAATTTTTCTCCGCTTCCCTCTGGATGAATTCATGAATAAATGGTAAAATATACTGGATAAAGCACAGGAGTATGCTATGGGTAAAAATCTCAGGCTCAGCTTCCAAAAAGGGGATATCATCGCCGCCGCTGCGGTGGTGCTTCTGGCGCTCGCCGTGGGCGCGGCCTTCCTGCCCGGCGGCAGCGCGGGGGAAAACCATTCCCTGTACATTTACCGGGATGGCGCTCTGCTGCATGCGCTGCCCCTCAACCAAAATGCCAGCCTTGAAATCTCCGGCGATTATTCAAACACTGTAACCATACAGGATGGCAGGGCCGCCATCACCGCCTCCGATTGTCCGGGGGAGGACTGCGTGCACAGCGGCTGGATTTCCGGCCCGGGCCGCAGCATCGTGTGCCTGCCCAACCGGGTGGAGCTGCGCATCGAAGGCGCGTCCGAAGTGGATTTCGTGGTGGGGTAGCGGCATGAAGAATACGAAATAGCTCACGCAGTGCGCCCTGCTCATCTCCCTCGCGCTGGCGCTCTCCTATTTTGAACGCTTCATTCCGCTGCAGATGGTGGTCCCGCTGCCCGGCGTAAAGCTGGGCCTGGCAAACATCGTAACCCTCGCGGCCCTCTACCTGCTGGGCGCAAAGAGCGCCCTCATCATCCTGGTGCTCCGCTGCCTGCTGGGCGCCATGTTCGGCGGGGGAATTACCTCCCTGCTCTTTTCAATCACGGGCGGCCTGCTCGCCATGGCGGTGATGGCCGCTGCCAGCCGCATCCGCATCTTTTCCATCTACGGCGTGAGCATACTTGGCGCAGCGGCCCACAACATCGGCCAGATCTGCGCCGCCATGCTGCTGATGAAGTCCATCTATATCGCGGCCTACCTGCCTTACCTGCTGGGCGTGGCCGTGTTTACCGGCCTCGCCACCGGCGCGGCGGGCGCGGGCGTGCTCCGCATCCTTGCTTCCGCCCGCCAGAATTCCTGAGCTGTAAGCATCCCCGGATGGGATGTACAGATATGTCAACGATTTTTTATGGAGGAACGACCAATGAAGAAGAGGATTGCATTCATCCTGACCCTGGTAATGATCCTGGCAGTGCTGACCGGCTGCGCCGGCACCCCCGTGGTGTATTACACCGAATGTGATTGCCCCGAAGAAGTTTCTACTATGACTTCTGAAGAAGTTGCGGAAATCGCATCCGAAGTGGCCGCCGAGGTCGCCGCGGAAGTTGCCGCAGAAATTGTCGCGGAAACTGCCGTGGCCGTTGAAGAGGCCGCTCCCGCAGCGGAAGCAGGCGCGCTCAAGACCGGTCTGGCCATCGTGACCAGCCTTGCCGAGAGCGAAAATGCCGCCAAGGCCGATTATGATGTCACCATCGCCGCAGTCACCGTGGACGATAGCGGCGTCATCCAGTCCTGCATCCTCGATGGCGTGCGCGCATCCGTGGCCTTCGACGCCGCCGGCGCAATCACCTCCGATCTCGCAGCGGAAGTGCTCACCAAGAATGAACTGGGCGAAGCCTACGGCATGAAGGCCTATGGCGGAGCGAAGTATGAATGGAACGAGCAGGCCGCCGCCCTGGCAAACTACGCCGTGGGCAAGACCGTTGAAGAGTTGAAAAACGGCGCGATCGATGAATCCGGCAAGGCGAAGGACGCTGATCTCGCCTCCACCGCCACCATCTACCTCGGCGGCTATGTTTCCGCCATCGAGGCAGCCGTGAACAATGCCCAGGATCTGGGCGCAAAGTCCGGCGATGAACTGCGCCTGGCCGTCATCAGCGGCGTGGACAGCAGCGCCTCCGCCACTGCGGAAGCCGCAGGCAATGCCCAGCTGGACTGCGATGTGGCCGTTGTTACCGCCAAGGACGGCGTGATCACCAGCTGCTATATCGATTCCCTGCAGGCCAAGGTGGCCTTCGACCAGACCGGCGCAATCAGCACCGATCTCACCGCCGCCGTGCAGACCAAGAACCAGCTCGGCGAGGCTTACGGCATGAAGGCATGGGGCGGCTCCCAGTATGAATGGAATGAGCAGGCCGCGGCCTTTGCCAAGTATGTCACCGGCAAAACTGCCGAACAGGTCGCCGGCATCGCCGTTTCCGAGGGCAAGACCACCGAGGCCGATCTCGCCTCCACCGTCACCATCGCCATCGGCGGCTTCCAGGGCCTGATCGCCAAGGCCATGCAGTAAATGAAGCGGCTGCTGGTCTTGTTCGCCGCGCTCTGCATCCTCCTGTCCGGCTGCGCGGCCAGGCAGGAGGAAACGCAGCGCAAGCAGTACACCGCCACCTTCCTTACCCTCTTTGACACGGTTACTTCCGTGGTGGGCCGCGCTGAAAGCGAGGAAGCCTTCCAGCAGCAGGCCAACGCCGTGCGGGATGCCCTCGGGGAATACCACCGGCTCTTTGATATTTACCGGAGCTACGATGGCCTGAACAACTTAAAGACCATCAACGACCAGGCGGGCGTCGCCCCCGTCGAGGTGGATTCCCGCATCATCGCCCTTTTGAAAGATTGCCGGGATTTTTATGAAATTTCCGGCGGCAGGGTGAACGCCGCCATGGGCAGCGTGCTCGCCCTCTGGCATGATGCCCGCAGCGCAGGCATTGATAACCCCGCGGAAGCGAAGCTCCCGGATGCCGCCGCCCTTCAGGAAGCCGCCCTGCATACCTCCTTTGATTCCATCGTGATCGATGAAGCGGCCTCCACCGTGTTCATCACCGATCCCATGGTGCAGCTGGATGTGGGCGCGATCGCGAAGGGCTGGTCCGTGCAGCGGGTTGCCGGGGAATCCCCCTCCGGCCTGCTCATCAGCGTGGGCGGAAATGTATGCGCCACCGGGCCGAAGGATGCGGAAGGAACGCCGTGGGTCGTGGGCATCCAGAACCCCGATGGGGCTGCGGATGATTACCTGCACACCATCTATGTGTCCGGCGGAAGCGTGGTCACCAGCGGCGATTATCAGCGCGCCTACATGGTGGATGGCGAGCTCTACCACCATATCATCGACCCGGAAACCCTCTATCCCGCAAAGCTCTGGCGCGCCGTCACCATCGTCTGCGATGATTCCGGCGTGGCCGATATGCTCTCCACTGCGCTCTTCCTCCTGCCCCAGGCGGAGGGACAGGCCCTGCTCGATTCCTTCGACGCCGAGGCCGTGTGGATGGATGCGGATGGCGGCCTGCTTTACAGCCCGGGCTTTAAAGACCTGATTCGAACGTAACGAGGTGAAAGAATGAAACGCCTGTTCTTTGGAGGCATACACCCCAAATACAACCAGGAAATGTCCACGAAGGTCACCGATTTCCTCACCATCACCCCCAAGCAGGTTGTGATTCCCATGCAGCAGCATATCGGCGCGCCCTGCCAGCCGCTGGTGCAGGTGGGGGATCATGTGCTGCGCGGCCAGAAGATCGGCGATGGGGAAGGCCTGTGCGTGCCGGTGCATGCATCCGTCTCCGGCACCGTCGTGGCCGTGGAACCCCGCCCCCACACCAGCGGGCGGGATGTGATGGCCGTCGTGATCGAAAATGATTTCAAGGATACCCCCATCGAATGCTGGAAGAGCGATCTGCCGCTGGACCAGCTGGACGCCGATACCGTGCTCCACAACATCCGCGAGGCCGGCATCGTGGGCATGGGCGGCGCGGCCTTCCCGGGAAATATCAAAACCCTCGGCGCGCTGGGCAAGGTGGATGTCCTGATCGCCAATGCCTGCGAATGCGAGCCCTATATCACCGCCGATGATTCCCTGCTGCGCACCAAGCCCCACCAGGTTTTGAGCGGCATGCAGATTCTCCAGAGCATCATCAAGCCCGGCCGCGCCGTGCTGGCCGTGGAGGATAACAAAACCGAAGCCATCGCCAAGGTGAATTCCATGCTGAAGGATTATCCCGGCATCGAGCTCGCCGTGCTGCCCACCCGCTATCCCCAGGGATCGGAAAAGCAGCTCATCCAGGCCATCTCCGGCCGCGAGGTGCCTCCGGGAAGCCTGCCGGTGAGCGTCGGCTGCGCGGTGTTCAATGTATCCACCTTCGCAGCCATCTACCGCGCGGTACGCCTCGGCCTTCCGCTCACCCAGCGCATCGTCACCGTGTCCGGCGAGGCCATCGCCGAGCCCCAGAATTTCATCGTCCGCTTCGGCACTCCCTTCCAGGAGCTGATCGAAATTGCGGGCGGCCTGAATGATAAAACCGAGCGCGTCATCTCCGGCGGCCCCATGATGGGCATTGCCCAGCATGATCTGTCCGTCCCCGTCATCAAGGCCACCAATTCCATCCTCTGCCTGCTCAAGGATAAGAACGGCGCGGCGGAAAATCCGGTGTGCCTGCGCTGCGGCAAGTGCGTATCCGCATGCCCCATGAAGCTGCAGCCCCTTTACATGTACCGGTATGCAAAGGCGGGCAACACTGCCGAGCTTGAGCGCCTGAACCTGATGGACTGCATGGAATGCGGCAGCTGCGCCTTTACCTGCCCCGGAAAGCTGCCCCTGGTGGAGCAGTTCCGCAAGGGCAAACAAATGCTGAGGGAGGCGAAGTCCAAGTGAAATTAACCGTTGCTTCCTCTCCTCATATTCGAGGAAACTTCCGCACCAACCGCATCATGCTGGATGTGGTCATCGCTCTCATGCCCGCGCTGGCGGTGGGCGTTTGCATGCTGGGAATCCGGGCCCTGCTGGTCACCCTGCTCTCCATCGCCTGCGCCGTCGCTGCGGAATACCTGTACAGCCTGATCACCCGCACCCGCAACACCGTGGTGGATTGCTCCGCCATCGTCACCGGCCTCCTGCTGGCCATGACCCTGCCTGCATCCGTGCCCTATTGGCAGGCGGCGCTGGGCAGCGTGTTCGCCATCATCGTGGTGAAGGCCCTCTGCGGCGGCCTGGGACAGAATGTGTTCAATCCCGCCCTCGCGGCCCGCGCCTTCCTGATGCTCATCTATCCCGCAGGGCTCACCCGCTATGCAGCGCTGGGCGTGGATGCGGTCACCGCCGCAACGCCCCTGCACCACATGGTAATGCCCGCACTGCCGGAGGAGAGCATCCTCGATATGCTGCTGGGCAACTGCCCCGGCTCCATCGGCGAAATTTCCGCCCTCGCCCTGCTCATCGGCGGCGCATACCTCGTCTGGCGCAGGGTGATCTCCATCCGCATCCCGGCGGCCTACCTCGCCACCGTGGCGCTGCTCACCCTCATCTTCCCGAAGGCGGGCAATGCCCTTGAATGGATGCTCTACCAGCTGCTGAGCGGCGGCGTGATGCTGGGCGCCATCTTCATGGCCACCGATTACGCCACCTCCCCGGCAACCCCGAAGGGCCAGGTCGTGTTCGGCATCGGCTGCGGCGCGCTCACCGTGCTCTTCCGCTACTTCGGCATCTTCCCGGAGGGCGTAACCTATGCAATCCTCATCATGAACGCCTGCGTCTGGGCCATCGACCGCTTCACCGCGCCCCGCCGCTTCGGCACGAAGAAGGGAGGCAGCCCGGCATGAAGAAAAGCATTCTGATTCCCATCCTCTCCATCGCGCTGGCGGCTGTGATTCTCTTCGCCGCCGCTGCCGGGCTCTCCGGAATCCGCAATTCCATCGCCCATGAGGAGCATCTGCAGATCATGCAGACCGTGCTGCCCGGCAGCGCCTCCTTCACCCGGGAAGCCTATTCCGGCGACGACGCCAACATCCGCTCCGTCCACAGGGGCGAAAACGGCTTCGTGGTGGAAACCGTCACCGCGGGCTACAACGGCGATATCGTGATGCTGGTCGGCGTGAGCAATGCCGGCAAGGTCACGGGCCTGGTGGTTCGCCAGATGTCTGAAACCTTCGGTCTCGGAGCAAACGCCCTCACCGATGCGGATTTCCTGGCACAATTCCTCAATACCTCCGGAAATGTCGCCATCGCTGCAGGGGCAGATGCGGCCAGCTTCGCCACCACTGTTGAAGACAGCGCGGAAGCCGAAGTGACCGTGGACGCCATCTCCGGCGCGACCGTCACCTCCAAGGCCATCGCCCGCAGCGTAAATTCTGCCGTGGCCTACGTCACCGGCGCGGACGTGAGCTCCGCCGCCACTTCCTGGGGAGGTTGATTTCATGAAGGATAGAACTTACCTGCTCAACACCATCCTGGCGGCGGTCGTGTGCGCCGCCCTGCTCGCTGCAGTGCTTTTGCGCACTTTCATCCCGGCCATCGTGCTGCCGGAGCTGAATATTCCCAATCTTGTGCTGCTTTCCCTGGTCGCCCTGCTCATCGAGCATTACATCGGCAGGCCGGAAAAGCGCTGCTACATCTGCATTCCGGTATTTTCCCTGATCACTTTTGCCCTGCTGCCCTGGGCTTCCGGCATGTTCGCCGCCCTCGAAGCAGTGAAGATCGGTGCAGTCGGCTGCGTGGTTTTCACCGCCACCACCTGGGTTTTCAGCTCCATGCAGGACAGGCTCAGCTCCGGCCCGGCGGCCAAGGCCGCGCCCATCGTCGGTTCCCTGTGCATGTACTGCGCCGTGCAGTGCTTCACTGGAATCCTGCTCTAAGCGGGAGGCAAATCATCCCGGGTATTCCGGGATATCCGGGATGATTTTTCCGCAGGAATGCTTCGGAATCCGGGAATGCGGGTAATAATTATCATGAATACTCGAGAAGGAGTTCATGATATGAAAAAAGATAAGCAAAACACCTGCCCCGGCTGCAGCAGGCATTGCCCGCTCAGCGCGCCGAGGTGCAAATATGGCCGGACCTACCTGGCAAAGAAGCAGAAATCCGAAGCAAAATGCGCAAAAAAGGAAAGCATTAAGTACAAGTGGGAGAAGTATGCGGCCCGGGATGGGCTCGCATGGAAGCTGTTTTTCACCTGCCGCAGCGCAAAGCGCGCCATGCGGGATTCCGGTATATCCGAGGCGCAGTTTTTCGCAGTTCTTACCGAGGAAGAGCGCCGGGCTCTCGCCGGAATATTGGAAAAACTTATGATTTGAAGCGTACATTCTTAGTACATGAGCCATGTTTCAAGCGGAGAAACTTGGGGTATAAATAGTATAAGAGGATAAGAAAAGAATGGAGGATTTCTACCATGTTGGATTCCAAAGTTGTCGCCCTGCTCAACCAGCAGATCAATAAAGAGTTTTATTCCGCCTACCTCTATCTTGACTTTTCGAACTACTTCATCGACCAGGAGCTCAACGGCTTCGGCAACTGGTACATGATCCAGGCTCAGGAGGAGCGCGACCATGCCCTGCTGTTTTTGCAGTACCTGCAGAACAACGGCGAGAAGGTTACCCTCGAAGCCATCGCCAAGCCCGCAGTGGAGATCACCGGCAATAAGCAGGTGCTGGAGGAGGGCCTCAAGCATGAGCGCTACGTCACCAGCCTGATCCACGATATCTATGAAGCCGCCTACAATGTGCGGGATTTCCGCACCATGCAGTTCCTCGACTGGTTCGTAAAGGAGCAGGGCGAGGAGGAAAAGACCGCCGATGGCCTCGTGAAGAAATTCGAGCTCTACGGCAGCGATCCCAAGAGCCTGTACATGCTGGACAACGAAATGGCCGCCCGCGTGTATACCGCTCCGTCCCTGGTATTGTAATACAAATTAAAAAGCACCCCTCGGGGTGCTTTTTTTGTGCTCAATAGGTGCAGCCTGCCTGCAGGATGATGTTCGGCGCGTGCAGGCCATATTGCCCGGTGCGGATCACGGCCTTCACATGCTTCATCTCCTCATCAAATTCGCTGTGGGGAATGTAGGTAAGCTGTGCCTCCTTGGGCCAGCGCTTCGCGTATTCCGCGTCCATCTCCGGCGCCCAATCCTTGATTTCAGAAGCCAGGATCACGCCCTCAATGGCCATTTCATCCAGAATGCCATCCAGCACCTGCAAAATGGTGGGGATGTTCGGCAGGAAGGCCAGGTCAACGGTCTCGATGCTTGCGGGAACATTGTAGCCTGCGTCCACGATGGCGTAGCGGTCCCGGTGGCCAATGCGCGCCATTACGGACCGCAGCTGCGCATTCAGAATACCTCTCTTCAGCATGGGTTTGCCTCCTTGTGTTCTCTTCAGCATGATTGTAACGCCGGGATGGCGCTGTGTCAATAGCCTCAGCGCAGGCAGGAATCGATGAATGCGTTCACGATGCGGGCATATCTCCCGGAATCCACCACATAGCTCAGGCCATGGCCCGCATCGGGGAAGGTTTCAAACGTGGCCCTCCCAGCGCAGGCACGGTAGATTTCCGCGCCCATTTCGCAGGGAACGAAGCGGTCGTCCTCGCCATGGATGATCAGGATGGGAATTTTCGCATGCCGCACGGCCTCCGCCGCGCTGGCGGATGCGGGGTCAAAATGGCCGAAGAGCCGCGCGCCGAGGCGGATGAAGGGGAAGATGAGCTTCGGCGGGAGATGCATATCCCGGCAAACCTTGCGGATGATCGCCTCCGGGGAGCTGTAAGGGCAATCGGCGATGACGCCCCGCACATTGCCCGGCAGTTCCAGCCCGGCGGCCATCAGCACGGTTGCGCCGCCCATGGAAACGCCGGCGAGGAGGATGGGCGCATCGCTGCCGAACCTCTCCACAGCATATTTTATCCAGCTGAGGCAATCGAAGCGCTCCCGGATGCCGAACGTGATGGTGTTTGATCCGCTGCCGCCGTGGGCGCGCTGGTCCACCACGAGGGTGTTGTGGCCGGCCTCCCGGGCCAGCTTGTGGCCGCCGCAGAAGTCCCGCAGGCTGCTGCCGCGGTAGCCGTGGAACTGGATCTGGAGGGGCGCGCCGTCCCGCAGGTGATAATAGCGCGCGGCGAGCTTCGTGCCGTCCTGGGCAGTGATATACACCTGCTCGAAGGGCAGGGCGCGCATTTCCTCGTAAAGGGCATGGGTCCTGTCCTTCACCTTCCTGTATTGCTCGCCGCCCGGCAGGGCATAGGTCTTGCCCCTGCGGCCGGGGAATACGAAAAAGGTCTTTCCGTATGCGAAGAGGGAGATGGCCAGCGCGAGCGCGATGACCGCGAGGAGAATATATACAAGAATCATATGTACCCCCGGGGAATATAGGTTGGACGAAAGAGAAACTGCCTATATTTTAACCATTCGCAATATCCCTGTCAATCGCGCAGATTGCCGCGGCAAAAGAATATTTTTTGAAGCGCGATTGCATGTTTGCGCTGTTTTCTTTGGTTATTCTGCATCCTGCATGTAGTTAACTGAATCCAAAACGGGCGTATTATTCGCAGGTTTTCCTGCGACCTTTCTTTTTGGAACAGAGGTGACGGCTTGCGCCCCCCCGACTTTCCGTGAAGGTTGACAGCCGGGGAAACGGCATGATATAATAACGGCAGGAAGGGATGACGCCTTTAGCGGGGCTTTCCCCTCTGATGAGATGAGAGCCGCCACCAGTTAGCGCTGGATGGCGGCTATTGCTTTACTTATGGGTACCGTTATGTACGGTGAACGCCAAAGTGATAACCAGGAGCACAATCGCGAGGATCTCGTAATCGGTCATGATCACCACCCCCTTTTGTAGAAAAGAGGGTAAAAGCCAAGCGCCATCTGTGTTCGGTTGCGCCAGCGCATGCACTGTCGCAACTACGCAGCTGCGGTACAGTAGTGTCCTCGCTGCTAGTCGCTGCGCTCCCTTAAATTCCTTCCTGCTGGGAAGCCTTGCGGCTCCGTGGGCATTATACCATGCAGGCGCAGGAGCGTCAAATAAGCTCTACCCCTGTTTGCTGCAAAAACACCCCTGTGAGCCGTTCCGGCTTTGGACGGAGAACGGGAGCACTTCGGACGTGGACGCGCAGGACGGCGGCAAAACGGCAGGGTTCCGGCGTAGTTTGATGGCAATAGAAAACCCCGCCGCTGAATGCGACGGGGCGGGAGGAGTATCTATACGTCCAGTGACAAAACAACGAGAAGGTTATTGTTCCTCATACCATTCGTATCCTTCTTGTTTGCACCATTCTTTTGCAAATTGTAAGGTAAAAGACTTATCGAACTCAAGAAAAACAGGAAAAGAAGGATCATATTTAGGAATTGATTTCTCTCTTTCATTGCAAAGTGCGTAATCAAATCCAGAGCAAAAATGATCTGCTTTTTTTATGAATTCTTCCTGTTCATCAGTATGAAAATCTGGGATTAGTTCGAAAACTGGATACTTTTCGCATCCTTCCCAAGGTACAATCTTGAGTTCCTCCATTACTTTGGTCACATATGCCTGAAAAATTGGAGCTGATGAAAAGCAAGGGAGAATCCGTGTACTGTCCAGATTCTCAACGATCTTTCGATCATGTTGCAAAACTGGGATATAGGTATTTCCAGTGTCTAAGTCAAGAACAACTGGTGTTTGAAAAAATAACCTTGCCGCTATGTCACGAACGTTTACTTTCATATTTCCCCTCCGTCAGAAAAGAACAATTGCAGTAGGCGGGCCAAACCAAACATGGGCACCTTCGTCTCCGAAAATATGGTAGTGATTATAGAACTCTCCGATTGCAACTCCAGCTTTTTGAATTCCCCTGTCAATCGCTCTTGCAGCAGGTATTTTCCGGGCTACATCCTGCTTTCTGAATCGAATGCGTGAGGCCGCGGGACGCATGAAATTTCTGCGAAGCTGCGGGATTTTGTTCTTGACTCTTGCAAGCATATTTGATAGTATAAAAGAGCAGGAGATCGTTCCCGAAATCAATAAAACGAGAGAAATCCTGTGCTGAATCCTGCCATGACGGGATTCATTGCTGCGTGTATATGCACGGCGGCAACAGGAAAAATCTCGGCAGCCAATACATGAGCGTTGATCGCTTATCTCAATCATTGCGATATATTATAAAATGGAAAGGCAGATAAACATGCAGAACCTTCATACTTACAATAAAGGTGATGTAATCTTCCGCGAGGGCGAAAACCAGAGATGGATGTATGACATCGTAAAGGGCTCGGTTGAAATCTATGTGAACTATGAAA
>JAFUPT010000174.1 GCA_017481065.1 Clostridia bacterium
CCATGTCATCGAAACTGCCGACAAGTACGACATTGCCATGTGCTTCACCGGCGCTCGTCTGTTCCATCAGTAAGTCCCAAAAAGGGTCGATGCCTGCATCGACCCTCTTCACCTTTCTATACCACTCTGTTGAAAGAAGGAATTTACCATGAATTTATTAGTTGTGGGCGGCGGCGGCCGTGAGCATGCCATCATCCAGAGTCTGAAAAAGAACCCCCACGTTACCAAAATCTACGCCCTGCCCGGCAACGGCGGCATCGCACAGGATGCCGAGTGCGTGGCCATCGGTGCCACCGACATCAAGGGCATCGTGGAATTTGCCGCCAAAAACGCCATCGACTTTGCCGTGGTGGCACCCGATGATCCTCTGGTGCTGGGCTGTGCCGATGCACTCATGGAGATCGGCATCCCGGTCTTCGGCCCCAATAAAAACGCCGCCATCATCGAGGGCAGCAAGGTGTTCTCCAAGCGGCTGATGCAGAAGTACAACATCCCCACCGCTTCCTATGCCGTCTTTACCGACCTGAAGGAAGCGCTGGATTACATCGAGGACGCTCCCATCCCCACCGTCATCAAGGCCGACGGCCTGGCGCTGGGCAAGGGCGTGATCATCGCCGGAACACTGGAGGAGGCGAAGGCGGCGGTCATCTCCATGATGCAGGACAAGGCCTTCGGCAAGAGCGGCGACCACATCGTGATCGAGGAGTTTTTGACCGGCCCGGAGGTTTCCGTGCTGTCCTTCACGGATGGCAAGGTAGTGGTTCCGATGATTTCCTCCATGGACCACAAGCGCGCGGGCGACAACGACACCGGCCTCAACACCGGCGGCATGGGCACCGTGGCTCCCAATCCGTATTACACGGAGGAAGTGGCGAAGGAATGCATGGAGAAGATTTTCCTGCCCACCATCCACGCCATGAACGCCGAGGGCAGAACCTTCAAGGGCTGCCTGTACTTCGGCCTGATGATCACCGAAAAGGGTCCGAAGGTGATTGAATACAACTGCCGCTTCGGCGATCCGGAGACCCAGGTGGTGCTGCCGCTTTTGAAGAGCGACCTGCTGACCATTATGCAGGCCACCACCAACGGCACGCTGGCGGACACGGAGGTTAGCTTCGGCGGCGAACACGCCTGCTGCGTGATCATGGCCTCCGAGGGCTATCCCCAGAAATATGAAAAGGGCTATGAGCTGAGCATTCCGGAGGAAATTCGGAGCAGTGTATATGTCGCCGGCGCAGCCATCAGGGACGGCAGGCTGCTGACCAACGGCGGCCGCGTGCTGGGCGCAACCGCCATCGCGGGCTCTCTTGAGGAAGCCATTGGCGGCGCATACCAGCTGGTGGAAAAGATTCACTTCGGCAACGCATACTACCGCCACGACATTGGCGCCCGGGCAATGAAGGCCGCTATGGAGGAATAAAGCATGGTTTATCGCGTTTTTGTTGAAAAGAAGAAGGAGCTGGCCAACGAGGCCCGCGCCCTGCTGGGCGACGCCCGCAGCCTGCTGGGCATCAGCGGGCTCACGGATGTGCGCGTGATCAACCGCTACGATGCGGAGGATATTTCCGAGGAACTGTTTTCCTACGCCACCGGCACCGTGTTCTCCGAGCCCCAGCTGGACATTGCCAGCGCCGAGATCGATCTTTCCGGCTCTTCCGCCTTCGCCGTGGAATACCTGCCCGGCCAGTTTGACCAGCGGGCCGATTCCGCCGCGCAGTGCATCCAGATCATCTCCCAGGGCGAGCGCCCCACCATCCGCACCGCGAAGATTTACGCCCTCTACGGCGATATTTCCGAGGCGGAAGTAAACGAGATCAAGAAATATGTGATCAACCCCGTGGAGGCCCGGGAGACCAGCTTCGAAAAGCCGGAAACCCTGGCTGCCAACTACGATGTGCCCACCGAGGTGCGCACGCTTGAGGGCTTCACCTCCCTCGACCAGGATGGCCTCACCGCCTTCGTGAAGGAATACGGGCTCGCCATGGACACCGGCGATATCGCCTTCTGCCAGGAATACTTCAAGGGCGAGCACCGCGATCCCACCATCACTGAAATTCGCATGATCGATACCTACTGGAGCGATCACTGCAGGCACACCACCTTCCTGACCATCATCGATGATGTGAAGTTTGAGGATACGCTGCTGCAGGAAACCTACGAAGAATATCTCGCTACCCGCAGGGCGCTGGGTCGGGAAAACAAGCCCATCTGCCTGATGGACCTTGCCACCGTGGCGGTGAAGCACCTGCGGGCCAATGGTAAGCTGAATAAGCTGGATGAATCCGAGGAGATCAACGCCTGCACGGTAAAGATTGATGTGGATGTGGACGGCGTGACCGAGCCCTGGCTGCTGCTGTTCAAGAATGAAACCCACAACCATCCCACCGAGATCGAGCCCTTCGGCGGCGCGGCCACCTGCATCGGCGGCGCGATCCGCGATCCGCTGTCCGGCCGTTCCTACGTTTACGGCGCAATGCGCGTGACCGGCGCGGCCGACCCGCTCAAGCCCGTTTCCGAAACCATTCCCGGCAAGCTGCCCCAGAGAAAGATCGTAACCACCGCCGCGGCGGGCTACTCCAGCTACGGCAACCAGATTGGCCTCGCCACCGGCATCGTGGATGAAATTTACCATCCCGGCTACGCAGCCAAGCGCATGGAGATCGGCGCGGTGATCGCCGCCGCTCCGGCAAGGAATGTGCGCCGCGAGCGCCCGGAACCCGGCGATGTGGTGATCCTCCTCGGCGGCAGCACCGGCCGCGATGGCATCGGCGGCGCAACCGGCTCCTCCAAGGCCCACAACGCCCATTCCGTGGAAACCTGCGGCGCGGAGGTGCAGAAGGGCAACGCACCCGAGGAGCGCAAGCTGCAGCGCCTGTTCCGCAACGAAGAAGCCAGCCGCATGATCAAGAGATGCAACGACTTCGGCGCAGGCGGCGTATCCGTAGCCATCGGCGAGCTGGCCGACGGCCTGGAGATCAACCTGAACGCGGTTCCCAAGAAATATGAGGGTCTGGACGGCACGGAGCTCGCCATCTCCGAATCCCAGGAGCGCATGGCCGTGGTGGTGGAAGCCAAGGATGTGGATCGCTTCCTCGCCCTCGCCGGCACCGAAAACCTGCAGGCCTGCCCCGTGGCCACCGTGCAGGAGGAACCCCGCCTGGTGATGCACTGGAACGGCAAGAAGATTGTGGATATCAGCCGCGAATTCCTGAATTCCAATGGTGCGGAGAAGCACATCACCATCGAAGCTGCCAAGCCCGCCCCCAAGGCAAAGGAAATCTCCGGCAGCTTTACTGAGAATTACAATACCATCGCTTCGGATCTCAACATCTGCTCCAAGCGCGGCCTTTCCGAGCGCTTTGACTCCACCATCGGCGCAGGCACGGTGCTGATGCCCTTCGGCGGCAAGCACCAGCTGACCCCCATCCAGGCCATGGTGCAGAAGATTTCCGTGGAGGAGAAGCACACCGACGACTGCTCCCTGATGAGCTGGGGCTACAACCCCTTCATCACCGAGAACAGCCCCTACCACGGCGCTTACCTCGCCGTCGTGGAATCCGTATGCAAGCTGATCGCCACCGGCGCGAAGTTTGAGGATGTATACCTCACCTTCCAGGAATACTTCGAGCGCGTAGGCGCAGACGGCAAGCGCTGGGGCAAGCCCCTCGCCGCCCTGCTGGGCGCGTTCAAGGCCCAGATGAACCTGGGCATCGGCTCCATCGGCGGCAAGGATTCCATGTCCGGCTCCTTCGAGGATCTGGATGTACCGCCGACCCTGGTTTCCTTCGCCGTAACCACCGAAAAGGTGAAGGACATCGTATCCCCCGAATTCAAGGCCGCCGGCAACAGGCTGGTGAAGCTCTCCCCCGCCTATGATGCGAACGGCCTGCCAGAAACCAAATCCCTGCTGGCAGTATTTGAAAAGGTTACTTCCCTGCTGCGCAGCGGAAAAGCCGTTTCCTGCTACACCCCCGGCATGGGCGGCATCGCGGAAGCCGTGATGAAGATGTGCTTCGGCAACGGCCTTGGCTTTGCCTACGCTGAAAATCTTTCCGTTCAGGAAATCTTCGGCGAGTGCTACGGCTCCTTCCTGCTGGAAGTGAACTGCGATGTGGAAGGCGCGGAAGTGATCGGCGCCGTGACCGAGGAAGGCTCGATTTCCCTCGGCGGTGAATCCATCTGCCTGAGCGCCCTGCTGCGCACATATGAGGACAAGCTGGAAGGCGTTTACAGCTGCAATATTCCCACCCGCGATGTGCCCATGGAGACCTTCTCCTGCGAAGCAAAGAGCTGGCCGGCTCCCGCCATCAAGGCGGCCAGGCCCAGGGTACTGATTCCCGCCTTCCCCGGCACCAACTGCGAATACGACAGCGCGAAGGCTGTGCGCGACGCGGGCGCGGAGCCGGAGATCATGGTGATCAACAACCTGTCCGCTGCCGGCATCCAGAAGAGCGTGGAAGATTTCGCAGCTGCACTCAAGCAGTCCCAGATGATCTTCATCCCCGGCGGCTTCTCCGGCGGCGACGAGCCCGACGGCAGCGGCAAGTTCATCACCGCATTCTTCCGCAACGCAGCCATCAAGGACGGCGTGACCGAGCTGCTCGAAAAGCGCGACGGCCTGATGTGCG
>JAFUPT010000175.1 GCA_017481065.1 Clostridia bacterium
ACCGCTTCCCGCGGCATGGCAGATGCTCTGGTTGACTACTATGCAACCAACACCGATGCAAAGCACCTGTTCGCAGTGGCCACCGACCCGTCTGAGGAAGTTCTCAACGGCATCAAGGGCGGCACCATCGATATCGGCGTAGGCCAGAACGGCTTCGGCCAGGGCTACCTCGGCATGCTCTGCCTGCTGCACCTGGCAGAAGGCTGGGAGCCTGTTGAGTACGGTGCACACATCAACACCGGCTATGTATTCATCACCAAGGACAACGTTGAAACCTTCAATGAGGACATCGAAGCTCTGACCCTGAAGCTCAGCGAAGACCTGGAAACCGTATACCTCGCCAAGAAGTAATTCATGAAGAGCACCATTCTTCTTTGAACCCTAGTCCTCTTACCGGCAAGCGGCGGTTGGTTGGTTCGCCGCTTGCCAACGGAGTTCCCGGCGGCCATGCCGGGAACTCCATCCCCTGAAACCCCTGCCGAGGGAAATGATTTCTCCCGGCTCCCTCTGAAAAAAGGCACGCGAATGCGTGCCTTTGATTTTATTGGCAGGAAGCAGCGCCCCCTGGGGCCCCATGCCCTCACTTCCGCCGCCTGTTCTTCTTCACCGCGATCATCAGCGGCGGGTCCTTGGATTGGTTCAGGTAGCAGCGCAGCATTGCGTCGTATTCCCGCTCATTCAATCCCTTCGCCCAGCCGAGCAGCGCCTCCCGCTCCCGAGCGCCCTCTTCATGTCCGGGATAGATGCATATGGTCATCACCCCGTCCTCCTTCAGCGCATCCAGCGCGGCGTTCACCGCCCGCAGCGTGGTTTCGGTCTGGGTGGTCACGCCGTGCTCCGCCCCCGGCAACCAGCCGAGGTTGAACATCACCGCGTCCGCGCTTCCCGCAGCCACATAGTTTCCCATGTTCTGGTGTCCGTCGAGTATGAGCCGCGCCCGCTCCTCCATGCCTGCTCCTTCAAGCCGCGCCCGGCTGTTTTCCACCGCCTCCGCCTGCACATCAAAGCCGTACACCCGGCCATTTTCGCCCACCAGTCCGCAGAGCCAGAGCGCGTCGTGGCCGTTGCCCAGCGTGGCGTCCACGGCGGTCGCGCCGGGATAGAGCGCCTTTTCAATGATCTCCGCCGCCCAGAAGCGCGCGGAGCGAAAATCATTTGCCATAGGAACCTCCAATTATCCGGAAAAATCCGTTGTAAAGCACAAATCCCGCCGCCTGCCGGTAGAGCGTAGCCACCGGCGCATAAAACACCATGCCCTGCAAGAGGGATATGGCGTAAAGTATGTATATATTTCTTCGCTTGTTCATCCTGTTTCTCTTTTCCGTCCGGTATACCCTATCATTATACCTATGCCCGATTAAAATGCAAGCAGATATTGCCCCATCCCTCCAAACCCGTTTGACGCAGCGGCGGATAAGCTGTATAATAGCGAATGGAGTTTTACCGAATAATACCCGGAACGGATGAAGATATATGACCAAACGCCTCGTTACCATCCAGGACCTTTCCTGCATCGGCCGCTGCTCGCTGGCGGTGGCCATGTCCGTCGTGCCCGCAATGGGCGTGGAAACCGCCGTGCTCCCCACCGCCATACTCTCCACCCACACCGCCTTCGATGCCTTCACCTTCCATGATTTCACCCCGGAAGCGGAAAAAATCATGCATCTGTGGAAGTCCCTCGATATGCGCTTTGACACCATCTATATCGGCTATCTCGGCTCCCTCCAGCTCGTGGACCTCACCCGCCGCTTCCTCTCCCTCTTCCGCGGCGATGATACCCAGGTGATCCTCGATCCCGCCTTTGGCGATCATGGCAAGCTCTACACCGGCTTCGATATGGCCTATGTGCGCGCTATCCGCGCCCTCTGCCGGGAGGCGGATATCATCCTGCCCAACGTTACCGAAGCCTGCTTCCTGCTGGATATCCCCTTCGGCGAGGGCGTGGAAACCACCGCCCTGCTCCGCAAAAATGCCGCCGCCCTGCTGGATGGGCATTTGCGCAATGTGCTGGTCACCAGCTGCCGCTTCGATCATGCGCACACCGGCCTGCTCTGCGCCGGGGAAAATGCCTTCGATTATCCCCATGAACAGCTGCCCCTCACCTGCCATGGCAGCGGGGATCTCTTCGCCTCCGTCTTTTCCGGCATGATGACCCTCGGCCGCTCCGTGGAATCTTCCGCCCGGCTCGCCGCCGATTTCACCTGCGATTGCGTGCGCCATTCCATGCACTGCGATGATCACCGCTGGTATGGCGTGGATTATGAAGCCATGATTCCCCAGCTGGTCCGCAGGCTCTATGGCTGATTCCCAAATCCATTTTTATAACGCAAGCCAAAAGGCTTCCCCCTCGCCCGAGGGGGAAGCCTTCCATTTTTGGCAATCGTCCGGCGCGCAGCGCCCTTCTTCCCCCTCCCGCCACATTTATGACTATAAATTATCCATATATTCACAATTCCGTAACGCTTTAGGCGTCGTTTTTTTTTTTTTTGAGATAGAATGACATGGAAAAGATGGCCCCAAAAAGGGGCCGCGCGCGGAGGCGAAATTTCCGGGACGCCGGAGCCATTTTCCCCCGCCGCACAACAAAAACGAGGAGGATTTTTAGGATGAAGAGGATTCTGGCAATGCTGCTCAGCCTCGCCATCGTGGCG
>JAFUPT010000176.1 GCA_017481065.1 Clostridia bacterium
TATTTATCCCTGGTTTATACATGTTCCACGTGAAACAAAATCATCCCAGCGCATGAAGTGCGCAATACAGGGGTTTCCAAAGGGGCACTGTCCCTTTGGCAGGGTGCAGGGACAGCGTCCCTGCCAGGAGTCCAGAGGACAGCGTCCTCTGGCAACGGAGGTAATTATGCAAGAATTCACCTGCAATCTCTGCCCGCGCAGCTGCGGCGTGATCCGGGGCGAGGAAGGCCGCGGCTGGTGCGGCATGGGCGCGGACCCGATGATCGCCCGCGCAGCCCCGCATTATGATGAGGAGCCTGTGATTTCCGGCTCCCGGGGCAGCGGCGCGGTATTTTTCTCGGGCTGCAGCCTGAAATGCTGCTTCTGCCAGAACTTCGATCTCTCCCACAAGGGCTGGGGCAAGAAAGTCACGCCGCAGCGGCTGCGCGAGATCTATTTCGAGCTGATCGGGCAGGGTGTGCACAACATCAACCTCGTAAACCCCACCCATTTCGCAGAAGCGGTGCTCGAATCCCTAGAGGGCGGGCTCCCGGTGCCGGTGGTGTGGAACAGCGGCGGCTATGAGAAGGTGGAAACCATCCGCCGCATGCAGGGCAAGGTGCAGGTATACCTGCCGGACTTGAAGTATATCCGCCCGGAATCCGCCCGGAAATACTCGAAAGCGGCGGATTACTTTGAATTTGCCGCGCCCGCCATCCGGGAAATGCTGCGGCAGACCGGCCCGGTGGAGCTGGATGATAACGGCGTCATCCGCCGCGGCACCATCATCCGCCATCTGATTCTGCCCGGCTGCGCGGAGGAATCCATCAAAATCCTCGATTTTATCAAGGAAGAATTGCCCGGCGCGTGGGTCAGCCTGATGGCCCAGTACCTGCCCTTCGGCGAGGCCGCAGGCATGGATGCGCTCGGGCGGCGGCTCACCCCGGAGGAATACGAAATGGTGGCCGATCATCTCGTCGAAATCGGCCTCGAGGACGGCTTCATCCAGGAGCTTTCCTCCTCGGATGAAAAATATATCCCGAAATTTGACCTCACAGGCGTATAATTACCAAAGGAGAACCACAGATAAGCATGGAACTGCGCTTTTCGCCGCTTTTCAGCGGTTCGAGCGGCAACGCGATCTATGTCGGCTGCGGCGATACCCACATCTTGGTGGACGCGGGGCTGTCCGGCACGAAAATCACAAATGAACTGGCCAAGATCGGCCTGCACCCCTCCCAGCTCTCGGCCATCATGGTGACCCATGAGCATACCGACCACACCCAGGGCGTGGGCATACTCTCCCGGAAATTCCATCTGCCCGTATATGCCACGGAGGGCACATGGGACGGCATGGCGGCGAAGATCGGCAATATCGATCCCCGCTGCCGCTGCTTCCTCACCCCCGAGCAGGATTTTTATCTCGACGGCCTGAACATACTGCCCTTTTCCACCCCCCACGATGCGAACCAGCCCGTGGGCTTCCGCTTTGAGTTCTGCGGTGCGAAATTCTGCATCGCAACCGACCTCGGCTGCATCAAAAAGGGCTGGATGAACCATGTATCTGGCGCGGATGCGGTGCTGCTGGAATCCAATTATGACCCGGATATGCTCAAGGCCGGCGCCTATCCCTATGAGCTCAAGCGCCGCATCCTGTCCAACCGCGGCCACCTCTGCAACGAGGATTCCGGCGCCGCCGCCCTCGAACTGGTGAAGAACGGCGCGCGGCACATCGTGCTCGGCCATCTCTCCAAGGAAAACAACTTCCCCGAGCTCGCCCGCCGCTGCTGCGAAGATGCGCTCATGTCCGGCGGCGTGGTCCCCGGCGAGGATGTGCGCATCGATGTGGCCAGCCGCGATGGGGTCACGGGAATCTTCGGGGTAAAGAGCGAGTTTGAGTAGGCGGGAGGCGTTGGGGGATATTGGGGGCTTTCAGCCCCCAAACCCCTGACCAAAGGGCGAGCCGCTCTTTGGAAACCCCCGCAAAAAACATCCCTTTCCCATGGTGGGAAAGGGATGTTTTGATATAAGGAAATACAAAAAGGCTCCCCTGTGCAAGGGGAGCTGTCACCGAAGGTGACTGAGGGGTTGTAACAATCCCTCCGACCCGCTTCGCGGGCCACCTCCCTTTACACAAGGGAGGCTTTATATTCTCTCGTAGTAACAATTAAAGGCACGCATTGCGTGCCTTTTTGTGCCGGGTCCAGGGGGAGGCTCTCCCCCTGGCGGGGTCTGGGGCAGAGCCCCAGCGTAACTCCCGGCTTAAGTTTCGGGGCGAGCTTAGTACATGCCGCCCATGCCGCCGGCTGCGGGTGCTGCCGGTTCGGGAGCGGGGATATCGGTCACCAGGGACTCAGTGGTGAGCACCATGGCTGCGACGGATGCTGCGTTCTGCAGGGCGGAGCGGGTAACCTTGGTGGGATCGATGATGCCGCGCTCGAACATATCGGTGTATTCATCCTTGGAAGCATCGTAGCCGAAGGTTACGCTCTTCTTGCTCTTGATCTTTTCAACGATCAGGCTGCCTTCAACGCCAGCGTTGGTAGCGATCTGGCGAACGGGCTCTTCCAGTGCGCGCAGAACGATGTTCACGCCGGTCTTCACATCGCCGGTGGTTTCGGGAACCAGCTTGGCAACTGCCTTGGAGGCATTGATCAGAGCGGTACCGCCGCCGGGAACGATGCCCTCTTCAACGGCTGCGCGGGTGGCTGCCAGTGCGTCTTCGATGCGCAGCTTGCGCTCCTTCATCTCAACCTCGGTGGCTGCGCCAACGTTGATCACTGCCACGCCGCCGGCCAGCTTGGCCAGGCGCTCCTGCAGCTTTTCGCGGTCATAGTCGGAAGAAGTAACCTCGATCTGGGCCTTGATGGCTGCGATGCGGGCCTTGATCTCGTTGGGATCGCCTGCGCCTTCCACGATCACGGTGTTTTCCTTGTCGATCTTTACCTGGCGTGCGGTGCCCAGCATATCGATGGTGGCGTCCTTGAGCTCGATGCCCAGTTCCTCGGTGATTACCTGGCCGCCGGTCAGGATGGCGATATCCTGCAGCATGGCCTTGCGGCGGTCGCCGAAGCCGGGAGCCTTAACGGCAACGCAGGTGAAGGTGCCGCGCAGCTTGTTCAGCACCAGGGTCGCCAGGGCTTCGCCCTCAACGTCCTCGGCGATGATGAGCAGCTTCTTGCCCATCTGCACTACGCCTTCCAGCAGCTTGATGATCTCCTGGATGTTGGAAATCTTCTTGTCGGTGATCAGGATCAGCGGATTGTCCAGCTCGGCAACCATCTTCTCCATGTCGGTGCACATGTAGGAAGAAGCGTAGCCGCGGTCAAACTGCATGCCCTCTACCACGGAGAGCTCGGTCTTCATGGTCTTGCTTTCTTCAACGGTGATCACGCCGTCATTGCCAACCTTTTCCATTGCATCTGCGATCAGCGCGCCGATCACTTCGTCGCCGGAGGAGATGGATGCAACCTGGGCGATGTCATTCTTGCCTTCAACCGGCTTGGAGAAGGTGGCCAGGGAAGCAACGGCGGTCTCGGTAGCCATTTCCATGCCCTTCTTGATGACCATGGGGTTGGCGCCTGCGGCAACGTTCTTCATGCCTTCGCGCACCAGCGCCTGTGCCAGCAGGGTGGCGGTGGTGGTGCCGTCGCCGGCGATATCGTTGGTCTTAACGCTTACTTCGCGTACCAGCTGTGCGCCCATGTTCTCAAAGGGGTCTTCCAGCTCGATTTCCTTTGCGATGGTCACGCCGTCGTTGGTGATCAGCGGAGCGCCAAACTTCTTGTCCAGCACTACGTTGCGGCCCTTCGGACCAAGGGTGATCTTCACGGTGTTTGCCAGGGTGTTGATGCCGGCTTCCAGTGCGCGGCGGGCTTCTTCGCCATATTTAATCTGCTTTGCCATTGATTTTTCCTCCTAAAGATTGAGAGACGGGGGAGGCGCTGGGGCTTTGCCCCAGATCCCAGCAAAGGGAATCATTCCCTTTGGAAACCCCTGTATTGCGCTGCGGTGCAGCGCTGGGAATAATTTAGGGTGATATTTAAGCCTCCCTTGTGCAAAGGGAGGTGGCGCGTAGCGCCGGAGGGATTGTTGCAACCCCTCAGTCACCTTCGGTGACAGCTCCCCTTGCACAGGGGAGCCTTTTATTTTCGTTCCTGCGATGCAAAGCATCGCAATGGAGAGGGGTCAAGGGGAAATCATTTCCCCTTGCAGGGTTGCAGGGACAGCGCCCCTGCCGGGTTCTTAGGGCAGCGGCCTAAGCGTTATTCCACGATCGCCAGCAGGTCGCTCTGGCGAACGATGATGTATTCCACGCCGTCGAGCTTCACTTCGGTGCCGGCATACTTGGAATAGATCACCTTTTCGCCTACCTTCACCTGCATCTGAACTTCCTTGCCGTCCACGATGCCGCCGGGGCCAACTGCCACTACTTCTGCCATCAGGGGCTTTTCCTTGGCTGCGGTGGCCAGGATGATGCCGCCCTTCGTGGTTTCTTCAGCTTCCATATTTTTGATGACAACGCGGTCACCAAGGGGCTTCATAATCATATACAAAAATCCTCCTGTGAAATTTGGTGTTTGTTAGCACTCGCGAAATCCGAGTGCTAAGCCTTACAGGTGATAGTTTAACCATTTTCTATGGAAAATGCAAGCCCCGGAGCACCTAAATAATTGTTAAGTTTTGGATTTTGAGGACAAAAATACGGAAATACGGTATAATTGATAGTAATCAGGATGGAGGTAAACACCATGGATAAATGGGATGCACGTTTTATGGAACTGGCGGAGGTGATTTCCTCCTGGGCCAGCTGTTACCAGCAGGACCGCAAGATCGGCGCGGTGATCGTGAAAAACAAGCGCATCGTTACCACCGGCTACAATGGCGCGCCTGCCGGCATCAAAACCTGCGTGGAGCGCGGCGAATGCCTGCGCAAAAAGATGGGCATCGCCTCCGGCACCAAGCATGAAATCTGCTATGCCATCCATGCCGAGCAGAATGCCATCATCCAAGCCGCCAAGCTCGGTTCGTCCATCGAGGGCGCTACCCTCTATTGCACCCACCAGCCCTGCGTTATCTGCGCAAAGATGATTGTAAACTCCGGCATCTCCCGCGTGGTCTATAAGCATGGCTACCCCGATGATTTCGCCGTGCAGATGCTGGAAGAGGGCGGCGTTCTGCTGGAGCGGTTCGAAGGCGAGGAGTAACGCCAAGGGGGACGATTGGGGACGCTGTCCCCAAACCCCTGCCAAGGGGGATGATCCCCCTTGGAACCCTCAGTAAAGCACTGCTGCGCAGTGCTTGGAGGGAAAACATACATATTATATATATTATCAGCGACGCATAGCGTCGCAATGGTGGGGTTTCCAAAGGGAATCATTCCCTTTGGCGGGGTCCGGGGCAGCGCCCCGGCAGGGTTCCAAGGGACAGCGTCCCTTGGCGTAATTCCCCGTTTCCCCCCAGAAGGAGGTACCATGAACCAGTCCCGTATTTCCCGCGTAATCGAAAATATGAAGCAGCACGGCCTCGACCAGATTCTGGTAACGGCCACGCCTTCCGTCTACTATCTCACCGGCAAGTGGGTGAACCCGGGCGAGCGCATGCTGGCGCTTTACCTGAACGCCGACGGCGAGAGCTGTCTCTTTGCCAACCGCCTGTTCGCGCTCAGCGGCAGCGAGGGCGTCAATCTTGTGGAGTTTGATGACACGGAGGACCCCATCGCCATGCTGGCCAAGCAGGTGAAGTGCGGCAATATCGGCATCGACAAGGTATGGCCGAGCCAGTTCACCATCCGGCTGATGCAGGCGAAGTCCGGAATCACCCCGGTGCTGGGCTCCGCGCCGGTGGATGAGGCGCGCATGTGCAAGGACGCCGAGGAAATTGCCCTGATGCGCGAGTCCAGCCACATGAACGACCGAGCCATCGCCATGACCATGAACGATATCCGCGATGGCATGACCGAGATCGAGCTGCAGGAGGCATACCTCAAGAATGCCAAGGCGGTGGGCGGCGAAGGCGGCTCCTTCCATCCCATCACCTGCTTCGGCCCCAACTGTGCCGAGCCCCACCACGATAACGATGATACCCGCCTGAAGAAGGGTGACAGCGTGATCCTCGATGTGGGCCTCGCCCACCACCGCTATTGTAGCGATATGACCCGCACCGTGTTCTTCGGCTCCGTTACCGAGGAACAGAAGCGCGTGTATGAAATCTGCCGCCGCGCTAATGAAGCCGGCCGCGCCGCCGTGAAGCCGGGACTTCCCATGTGCGAATTCGACCGCGCCGCCCGCTCCGTGATCGAGGAAGCCGGCCTCGGTAAGTATTTCATCCATCGCACCGGCCACGGCATCGGCCTCGAGGTGCACGAGCATCCCGATAATTCCGCCACTTCCCAGATCATTGCCAAGCCCGGCATGTGCTTCTCCGTGGAGCCCGGCATCTATCTGCCCGGCAATTTCGGCGTGCGCATCGAAGACCTCGTGTGCGTCACCGAAACCGGCTGCGAAACCCTCAACGAGCTGGACCACGATCTGCATGTGATCTGACGGGGGGACGTTGGGGGCTGTCAGCCCCCAAACCCCCGACCAGGGGGCGAGCCGCCCCCTGGACCCGGCAGAATAAAACACCGGCCTCGAAGCGAGGCCGGTGTTTTGGTATGGGGGAAATCAAAAGGCTCCCCTGTGTAAGGGGAGCTGTCACCGAAGGTGACTGAGGGGTTGAAGACAATCCCCTTGGAACCCTCAGCA
>JAFUPT010000177.1 GCA_017481065.1 Clostridia bacterium
CACGCCCCGCATCGCGGAGTGTGCGGGCGGCATGCTCAACGCCGTGGGCCAGCAGAACCCCGGCGTGGTCAAGGTGATCTCCGAGGAGCTGCCCAGGCTCGCAAAGTGCTTCCATAAGCCCGTGATGGCCAATATCTCCGGTTTCTCCCTGGATGAATATGTGGAAGTTTGCGAAAAGATCGATAAATGCGATCAGGTGGGCTGGCTGGAGGTCAATATCTCCTGCCCGAACGTGCACGGCGGCGGCATGAGCTTCGGCACCGATCCCAAAATGGCTGCCGAGGTCACGAAGGCGGTAAAAGCCGTCACCACCAAGCCGGTGATCATGAAGCTGAGCCCGAATGTGACCGATATCGCCGCCATCGCAGCCGCCTGCGAGGAAGCGGGCGCGGATGCGGTAAGCCTGATCAACACCCTGATGGGCATGCGCATTTCCCTGCGCACGAAGAAGCCCCTGATCGCCAACAAGACCGGCGGCATGTCCGGCAGCTGCATTCTCCCGCTGGCCGTGCGCATGGTCTACCAGGTTTACGAAGCCGTGAAGATCCCCATCGTGGGCATGGGCGGCGTAACCACTGCGGAGGATGTGATCGAGCTGATGCTCGCCGGCGCGACCGCCGTGGAAGTGGGCGCGGCGAACCTCGTGGAACCCTTCGCCTGCAAAAACATCATTGCACAGCTGCCTGCTGCCATGCAGAAATACGGAATTACAAATCTTACTGAAATTATCGGAGGTGCACACTAATGGGACGCGACGTTATCATTGCATGCGATTTTTCCAGCCGCGAACAGACCCTTGCTTTCCTTGACAAGTTCACCGAGGAAAAGCCCTTTGTGAAGATCGGCATGGAGCTCTACTATGCCGAAGGCCCCGCCATCGTGCGCGAAATCAAGGCCCGCGGCCACAAGATCTTCCTCGATCTGAAGCTGCATGACATCCCGAACACCGTGAAGAAGGCCATGAGCGTGCTCTCCCGTCTGGATGTGGATATCACCAACCTGCACTGCGCCGGCACCATCAACATGATGAAGGCAGCCATCGAAGGCCTGACCCGTCCCGACGGCACCCGTCCGCTGCTCATCGGCGTTACCCAGCTCACCTCCACCGACCAGCAGAGCATGGAAAATGACCTCTGGATCAAGGAACCCATCGATGAAGTGATCATGCATTATGCCGAGTGCGCCAAGGAAGCCGGTCTCGACGGCGTGGTTTGCTCTCCCCTCGAGGCGGGCAAGGTGCATACCCGCTGCGGCGACAAGTTCCTCACCGTCACCCCCGGCGTGCGCGTTGCCGACGGCGATGTGGGCGACCAGAAGCGCGTCACCACTCCCGAGAAGGCCAGGGAGCTGGGCTCTGATTACATCGTGGTGGGCCGTCCCATCACTGCCGCCGAGGACCCGGTTGCTGCGTATCGCCGCTGCATGAAGGAATTCGTGGGTTAAGATACGCTTGGGGCTCCGCCCCAAACCCCGGCTTAGGGGCTTTGCCCCTAAGAACCCCACCAAAGGGAATGATTCCCTTTGGAAACCCCTGCAAGCAATGCTGCGCATTGCAGGAAAGGGATATATAATTTTTTTCTTTGCG
>JAFUPT010000178.1 GCA_017481065.1 Clostridia bacterium
ATGCCCTCAGGAATGATGGCAACACCGAAATTCCAGCCTTTTGCTGCACGGGCAGCCACGGAATCGGCGATATAATCGGTGATCTGTGCCAGAGACATTTTCTTCTCAGCAACTTCTTCGCCGATCAGGCAGATGTTGGGCTGGGTTTCCAGGGCGCACTCGAGGGCGACATGGGACGCGGAACGGCCCATCACCTTTACGAAGTGCCAGTACTTCTTGGCGGAGTTGGCGTCGCGCTCGATGTTGCCGATGAGCTCGCTGTAGGTCTTGGTGGCGGTGTCGAAGCCGAAGGAGCACTCGATGTCCTCGTTCTTGAGGTCGCCGTCGATGGTCTTGGGGCAGCCGATTACCTGCACGCCGGTGTTGTGGGCGGCAAAGTACTCCGCCAGCACGGCAGCGTTGGTGTTGGAATCGTCGCCGCCGATGATGACCAGCGCGGTAACGCCGTGCTTCTTGCAGTTTTCTGCAACGATGGCAAACTGCTCTTCGGTTTCCAGCTTGGTTCTGCCGGAACCGATGATATCGAAACCGCCGGTGTTGCGGTACTGGTTGATGTATTCATCCTCGAAGATGATATAATCATCATCGATCAGGCCGCTGGGGCCGCCCTTGAAGCCATAGAGCTCGTTTTCCTTGTTGGTGGCCTTCAGCGCATCATACAGGCCGCAGATAACATTGTGGCCGCCGGGAGCCTGGCCGCCGGAGAGGATGACGCCGACGATCTGCTTCTTGGCTTCGGAGGTATTTTCACCCTTCTGGAAGGTGATTTCATTCTTGCCGTAGGTATTGGGGAACAGGGCCTTGATCTTTTCCTGGTCTGCAACGCTCTCGGTTGCATCGCCATTCTTTACGCAAATCTCGGAGATGCCGTTTCTGAGCATGCCCGGGAGCTTGGGATTGTACTGATATCTTGCGATCTGCAGGGGGGACAGTTTCATCTTAAAACACTCCTTATAGTTAGCTTGAGCGAATTACTCCATATGCATTATAATCCATTTTCCGTAAAACGTAAACACCAAATTATAATATTTTGTTTAAAAGAAGGGAAACCCTGCCCGCGTGGAAAGGGCCTGCATAATTATTAAGCGCGCTGCGCGCCGGAAAGCGGCGGAGCCGGCATTTTATTTTGCTAACTGTTATTTAAATGGATTAGATGTATAGATTATTTAATATTCATGTGTTATACTGATTATATGCTGTATTCAAATAACCCCTGATAGCAAAGCAATGAGAATAGAGGGTTTATTCATTTTTGAGAGGAGGGTGAGCAATTGGTAAATTATACCAAGTATAAGTTGAAAGCGATCGACGAACTGGCTTCTGTGCTTGCCGGCACGGACAACTTGTTCGTAATTGCTTGCAACAAGTGTTTCAAGGAATTTGAAACGCTTGATGAACCTGATTGCGAAGTGTTTGAGAAGATCGCAGCCGAACACGGAAAGAAGATCACGGGCAGTGCCAGGATGGATTTCCTGTGCAACAAGACCCAGACCTTGCGGAAGATCGAGGACATGATTCCGGAAGGAACGGAGAATGTATTCGTGATCTCCTGCGGCCTGGGCGTGCAGACGATTGCCGACATGGTGGATATGCCTGTGTTTGCGGCCTGCGATTCCCTGAATTATACCGGCCACCACGGCATGGCGCTGACCAAGAAGGCCTGCGACGCCTGCGCCCAGTGCTACCTGAACATCACCGGCGGCATCTGCCCCATCGTGGATTGCTCCAAGAGCCTGGTCAACGGCCAGTGCGGCGGCGCGAAGGACGGCCGCTGCGAAGTGGACTGCAACAAGGACTGCGCCTGGGAGAAGATCCAGAAGCGCCTGGAGGAGCAGGGCCGTCTCGACGAGCTGCTCAAGCAGCCCGTGCAGCTGCGCGACTATTCCAAGGTGAATGTGAAGGTCATCAGCGACTATGTGAAGTCCATCCGCGAGAACCGCTTTGAGGGCTACTACGGCGGCGTACACCCCGTTGAGGGCAAGGAAGCCACCGAGCACCTGCCGCTGGTAAAGTTCCCCGAACCTGAGACCGTGGTCATCCCGCTGTCCATGCATGCCGGCGCGCCCGCCACGCCCATCGTTGAAGTGGGCGACAGCGTGCAGGTGGGCCAGAAGATCGGCGAATCCGCCGGCTTCATCAGCTGCACCGTGCATTCCAGCGTGAGCGGCACCGTGATCGCCATTGAGGACCGCCCCCATTCCACCCGCGGAATGTGCCAGTCCGTGGTGATCAAGAATGATTTCAAGAATACCGTGCACGAATCCGTGCAGCCCGTTGCCGATCCCGACAGCCTTACCCAGGATGACATCGTTGCCCTGGTGCGCGAAAAGGGCATCGTAGGCATGGGCGGCGCAGGCTTCCCCACCAGCGTCAAGCTCAAGCCCGCCAAGCCGGTGGATACCATCCTGCTCAATGGCTGCGAGTGCGAACCCATGCTCACCGCCGACCACCGCGTGCTCCTGGAGTATGCAGACGATGTGATCTACGGCCTCAAGGTCATGATCAAGTGCGTCGGCGCGGAGAAGGGCATCATCGTGATCGAGGACAATAAGCCCGACGCCATCGCGCTTATGCAGGAGAAGGTTGCAGGCATCGATAATATCGAGGTCTGCGTTGCCAAGACCAAGTATCCCCAGGGCGCTGAAAAGATGCTGATCAAGCGCGTGATGGGCCGCAAGGTTCCCAGCGGCGGCCTGCCCGCCGATGTGGGCTGCGTGGTGGGCAACATCTCCACCACCAAGGCCATCGCCGACGCCATCAGGACCGGCATGCCGCTGATCGAGCGCGTGACCACCGTCACCGGCCCCCATATCGCCAAGCCCGGCAACTATATCGTGAAGATCGGTACCAGCGTTCAGGAACTGGTGGACTACTGCGGCGGCATCACCGGCGCGGATTACACCGTGAAGGCTGGCGGCCCGATGATGGGCTTCGTGCAGAACCGCCTGGATGTGCCGATCATGAAGGGTTCCAACGGCATCATCGCCATAGATACCGACCACACCGTGGAGCTGGAATGCATCAAGTGCGGCCGCTGCGTGGATGTATGTCCCATGTCCCTGCAGCCCCTGTACTTCGCCAAGTACGCCACCGATGCGCTGGAACTGAAGAACAGAAGCATTATGGACTG
>JAFUPT010000179.1 GCA_017481065.1 Clostridia bacterium
AAACCTTTCTTCTCGTGTAAGATGTGTATAGGACATCGTGCCTGCCTCCTGTTGATTTGGTGTGTGGTAACTTCATTCTAACACAGGCTCGCTCGATGTTCTATTCTTTTTCCTCTGTTGCTCTTATTATGATAACCTTAGTGATGCCCTTAAGAATCCTCAGAAAAGCAAATCGCGCCCGGAGCGGGCGCAATTTGCAAAAATTATTCCTGCGATGCGCAGCATCGCATTCAGAGGGGTCCAGGGAAGGGAGGCTGAAAGCCGACTAGCGGCGTGGACAATGGATGTCCCACCGCGTAGCTGCGACAGCTTTAGCTGGGGCAGCCGACATGCGAAATCATTTCCCCTGGCAGGGTGCAGGGACAGCGTCCCTGCCGGGTTTCCAAAGGGCAGCGCCCTTTGGCAGCGTCCCTTGGCCTCACCCCACCGTGTCCAGATACACCGCGGCCGCCAGCTCCATCGGGTAATCCGATAGCTTCCTGGCGCAGCGGAAAAGGAAATCGCCGTCCATGCGGATCGCGGCGTAGAGGTAGGCCGCAAGGTTCCGGGAACCGCCCTTCGCCGCCTCGTGGATGGTCTTTTCGGAGGGCACTTCATCCAGTACGGCGCGCCCGCGCACAAAGCCCAGCATGCGCTGGTTCAGCGCGTCAAAATCATAGATCGCATCCTCGCGGAAGCCCAGCGCCTGCGCGGCGAGCTCGAGTCCCCGCAGCAGGGTTTCCTTCCAGCTGAGCATGCGGCTGGGCGTCTCCTGCCCGATGGCGCCGATGAGCACCGCGTCATCGCCGCGCCCGTCCATACCCGCGTCAAAGCGGGCGATTTTCTGCACATAGCGCCGCGCTGTTTCGGAAATCCTGAGCTCATTCACCCGGGTGAAGGTGTATCGTATGCCATCGAAGCGCCCGTAGGCCTTCATGGTATCATAATAGCCCATCATGCGGCTGCGGCGCAGCAGCGCAGGGGTAAAATCCAGGAATCCGCCCAGCTCATGCAGCGGATGAATCAGCTTCATAAAGGGCATGCACCTATATTCCGGGTGCACCGGCTGCGGATGGATATCGATGCCGATGATCTCCTCCGCGCCATCCTCAATGGCCATGCCCACGGGCATGTTGTCGGCAAAGCCGCCGTCGATATAGCGTTCGCCGCCGATATTTTTAATGGGAAACACGGGAAAGCAGCTGGCCGATGCGATCAGGTAATCCCCGAGCTGGCCCTGCGGGATATCATCCAACCGCACCTCGTAGCCGGAGAGCTGGGGAAAGCGGGTGAGCATCACGCCAAAATCCATGCCGGATGCGCGCACCCTGCCCTCGTCAATGTTTTCCGCCACCAGTTTTTCCAGCGGCGAAATATCCATGCGCAGGTTTTTGGCGTTTTCCAGCAGGAAGGGTATCAGATCCCGCTTGCGGGCCAGCATGCGGTCAATGTTGAAATCCTCTTCCTCGTCCAGTTCCACAATCTGGCGCATGGTGATGCTGTTCCACAGCTTCACCGCCGTATCCAAATCGCCCTGGGCCACCAGCGCGGCATTGATCGCGCCGATGGAAGCGCCATACACGCCGTCGATGCGTATGTTCATCTCCCGCAGCGCCTGCCATGCGCCGCATTCATATGCGCCCCGGGAACCGCCGCCCGATAATACCAGCGCCCGCTTCATCCATTCTCTCCTTTATTTCCGATTGATAATCCCGTCAAAATGCTCCATCATATATCCGATGCCCACCGCGAGGCCGCCCTCGTCCACAGAGGTGGTCACATAGCCCGCCGCATCCTTCACATGCTGCTCGGCATTGCCCATGGCGATGCCCACGCCCGCATATTTCAGCATCGGAATATCATTGTCCGCATCGCCGAAGGCAATGGTTTCCTCCCGGGAAATGCCCAGGTATTCATTGATCGCCGCCATGCCGCGGTCCTTGCCGCCGCCGATGGGATATACATCCGCAAAGTTCGGGCTCCAGCGCACCGCAGTCAGCTTCTGCATGCGCTCCAGAAACTTATTCTCCGTGCCCGGCTCGCCGTAGCAGTGAATCTGGTAAATCGGCTGCCTCCGCGCCAACTCCGGCTTATCCAGCCGCGGCTGGGGCATGCCCGCGTAAGTGCAGGCCTCCGTCACATAGCCGTTCACGCCCGTCACAAAGGATTCATTGCCGCTCAAAAAGCCCAGCACAAATTCGCCCTTCTCCGCCGCCGCAATCGCCGTCTCCAAATCTTCCTCGCAAACCGCGTTGCTGAAAATATCCTTCCCGTCCACCCGGCAAAGCTGGCCGCTGAGCAGTATCTCGCCGTCAAACAAACCCATATCCATCAGGAAGCGGGTGGAATCGCCGTTCCTGCCCGTGGAAAGAAACAGCTTCGTGCCGCCCTCGCGCAGCTTCTTCAGCCATTTCACAGTCTCTTCCGGCATCGCATGGGTCTTGAAGCTCAGCAAAGTACCATCCACATCAAAATATGCTGCTCGAATCATTCTGTCCTCCGTATATCCAACGAAACTCTGTTCCGCTTTTTCCTGCCCTGATTTTATCACAGCCCGGCAGATTGTGCAAGACGCTGGGGATGCTCGGGAAGGCGCCAGGGGACGCTTTCCCTTGGGACCCCTGCCGGGGCTCTGCCCCGGACCCCGCCAAAGGGGATGATCCCCTTTGGAAACCTCAATAAAAAACGCGCCTTTCGGCACGTTTTTGAAAATTTATTTGTTGGTTTCCATTTTCTGCGTTCTGCCCACAAGGAAATCAGCGGATACATTCTTCAATCCTCCAGCAAATCCACATAGCGCACATGCAGCACTTTCACAATTGCCTTCAATTCAATATCCGTCACGAATCTCTGACCGCTTTCGATGCGCTGCACAGCATTTTTATCCACATCCAGTCCCTGAAGCTGCAGCATATCCGCGAATGCACGCTGTGAAGGTTTGCCCGGCAGGGCGAGCCGGTATTCCTTCACCCGCACGCCGCAGATATTATTCCTGCCATCCGTTCCTTTGTTCTTATACATGCTGCATCCCTTCATTGACATTCTCTGCTTGTCATTAAGGGAATTATATGATACAATTACAGCATGATTGACATTCACTAAATGTCATATTAATCTTAGATAGATTCCGGAGGTACCTTTTATGCTCTATCATTACATCGGCAAGCGCATACGCGCGCACAGGATACTGCGACAGATGACGCAGGAGCAGCTGGCTGAAGCATCGAATATTTCCATATCCTTCCTCGGCCACATTGAGCGCGGCACCCGGAAGCTGAGCGTGGAGACCCTGTATAAGATTGCCAAAGCTCTCGACTGCTCCGCAAACGACCTGCTGGGCCTGAGCTACCGGGATGAACAGAAAAAGGCGGCGGAGCTGCTCATGCTGGCTTCGCAGCTATCGGAAATAACGGACCTTGTTCCTCCGAAGAAGAAGACCTGATTCCCAAAACCAAAGAAAAGCTGTCCTGACGGACAGCTTTTCTTTTTCAGAGGGTTCCAAGGGGAATCATTCCCCTTGGCCGGGGGTCTGGGGGCAGGCAGCCCCCAGCGCATCCCTAAAATCCGGCTCTTACTTGTTGGAGATAGCAGCCTGGGCAGCGGCCAGACGTGCGATCGGTACGCGGAAGGGAGAGCAGGATACATAATCCAGGCCAATCTTGTGGCAGAACTCAACGGACGTGGGATCGCCGCCGTGCTCGCCGCAGATGCCGATGTGCAGCTTGGCGTTGTTGGCGCGGCCATCGGTAACAGCCAGGTTCATCAGCTTGCCAACGCCGGTCTGGTCCAGCTTGGCGAAGGGATCGTTTTCGAAGATCTTGGCATCGTAGTAGGCGTTCAGGAACTTGCCTGCGTCGTCACGGGAGAAGCCGAAGGTCATCTGGGTCAGGTCGTTGGTGCCGAAGCAGAAGAAGTCAGCGTTCTGGGCGATTTCGTCTGCGGTCAGGCAAGCGCGCGGGATTTCGATCATGGTGCCGACTTCGTACTTCAGCTCAACGCCGGCAGCAGCGATTTCAGCATCAGCGGTCTTCACAACAACGTCCTTAACGTACTTCAGTTCCTTCACTTCGCCTACCAGGGGAATCATGATCTCGGGAAGCACGTTC
>JAFUPT010000180.1 GCA_017481065.1 Clostridia bacterium
GCCGCGTCCGCCACCGAAGCCGCCTCCAAAGCCCCCTGAGCGCCCGCCGCCACCGAAGCCGCCACCGAATCCGCCGCCGCTGCGGGGCGGCCTGCGGTTGTTATGGTGGCGCGGGGGCCGGTGCGGGCCATGGTGATGGTGGTGATGCCAGCCGGGACCCATAAAGAACCAGAAAGAACCTCCACGGCGCCGGCTGTTGATCCCGGAGAAGATGAAGATCAGCACGATCACAATTACCGCAATGGCAAAGTCACTCAAACCATCTTCCTCCTCATAGTAGTAATCATAGGGTTCTCCATGGCTGGTCACGCCGTAAGCGGAGCCGTGGCTGCCGCCGCCGGAGGAAGCGCCGCCGTAATCGCTGGCGCTGCCGCCATCCGCGATATAGGCAAACGCCTTTGCTTCCCCGTCTTCATAGCTGAAGTTCAGGTTGTAGCGGTCAATGTACTTATCGAGTACGGCTTCAAAGAATTTCAGCGCGCCGGCCTCGTAATCCTTCTTTGCGAAATCAGGCTCGAGGTACTTGTCAAACATGCTCTTCAGCTCGCTGGAGGAGAAGATGCCCTCCACGCCGGAACCGGCGAGGGCATAGTAATCATCCTCCTGAATGGCCATCAGCAGCAGGAAGCCGTTATTTTCCTCCGCGGAGCCGATGCCCCACTCGTTGAAGAGCTCGTAGGCATAGTCGTAGGTATCCGCGCCGTCGAGATTGTCCAGCGCCGCGACCACGATCTGGCCGCCGCAGGCCTCCTCGAGCAGCTGGTTACAGAAATAGATGGCTCCCTCGGCCTCTGTGCTGAGCACATTCGCCGTGTCAAGGTAATAGAAATCCTCGCCGGGCGCCACCGCTGCGAGCGCGGAATTGCCCAGAACAAGCACCAGCACGAGCGCCATCAGGCATGCCAGTTTTCTTTTCATCGTATTCCTCCGTTTTGTTCAGTTAAGCGCCGAAGGTGGGCAGCTCATTCACGCCGAAGATGCCGCACACGAGCCCGGCCGGGAAGCCATCGATTTCATTGTTGAAACCGGAAGCCATCTGGCGGTAGGCGTCCTTCTGGATGTACTTATCCGCACCCCAGAAATCATCATAGGCCTGCTTAAAGTTCACCCGGTCCGCATCGGGCAGGTTCGCGGCGTACATGGCATTGTAGAGCATATCGCTCAGCTTCTGCATGGTCTGGTAGGCTTGGTATCGGGTATCGAGGCTGTCGTCATCGCCGAAAAATGCGATGGTATCCAGCATCTGCTGGGCATCCGCATTTTCGCCGAGGGCAAGCTGCGCTTCGCTGGCCATCACCTGGCAGCACTCGAGGGCGCGGTCGAGATAGGCATCCATGCTGTGGCGGGTGGTGGAGGATTTATCAGTTCCATCATAGAAAACCTGCATGATTTCCTTCCGCTCCCGGGCCATACCCGCGCCGCCGAGGCCCACCACGCTGCCCAGCACGCAAGCCGCCAGCACAATCCACGCGATCGCGCGGTTTTCAGAAAAACGCATGGTTTATCCTCCCTGTCAATTGCGGGTTTCCAGCATCTTGGCGCGGAGCTCGGCCTCGATGGCGGCCAGCTCAGCTTCGGCATTGCGGCGCTTTTCGCGGCCCTGCTGCTGGATGTTGAGCACTTCATCCATGGTGGAGATGAGCATCTGGTTGGTCTGTTTCAGAGTTTCAATATCGATAATGCCGCGCTCGGCCTCCTTGGCGGATTCCACGGAAGCCATGTGCAGCTTCTCGGCATTCTTCTTGAGCAGCTCGTTGGTGAGGTCGGTCACGCTGCGCTGGGCCTCCATGGCCTTCTGGGTGTGGGCGATGCCGAGGGCCATCACCATCTGGTTCTTCCAGAGCGGGATGGTGTTCACGATGGAGGTCTGAATCTTCTCCGCCATCAGCTGGTTGCTGGACTGGATCATGCGGATCTGGGGAGCCATCTGGATGGAGATATTGCGGGTGAGCTCGAGATCATAAATCTTCTTCTCAAAGCGGTCCGCCTTGTCGGAGAGATCCTTGGCTGCCTGCGCATCCTCGGGAAGGCCGGACGCCTGGGCCTTATCGTAGGCCTCCTTGAGTTCATTTGCGCGGAACTGCTCCAGGCGCCGCTTGCCGGCGGCAATATACATGGAGAGCTCCTTGAAGTAGGTCAGGTTCTGGTCATAGAGGCGGTCCAGCATGGCGATATCCTTGAGGAGCTGCACCTGATGGCCCTCGAGGGCTTCCACGATCTTGTTTACATTTACCTCGGTATCATCAAACTTGGCCTTCATGGTGGATACGGCTTCCCTCTTCTTCTTGAAGAAGCCGAAGAAGCCCTTTTCCTCTTCTTCCGCGTCGAAGCCGCGCAGCTCGGTGACAAGCTCGGCGATGGCGTCGCCGATTTCATCCAGGTCCTTGGTCTGCACGTTTTTCAGGGCGGAATCGGAGAACTGGGAAATGTTCTGCTGGGCGGCTGCGCCGTAAGAGAACACGAGGGCGGAATCGGTCACATCAATCTGCTTGGCGAATTCATCGATCATCTGCTGCTCCGCTTCGGAGAACTTCTGCACCTGCTGGGTATCGGCCTCCACCTTGGCGGTGATGGCCTCAGCCTCTGCGATGGCTTCCTCGGCTGCGACTGCAACTGCGTCCGGGGCGGCGGTGGTGGGATTCAGGGTGAGCTTGATTTCAGACATTGTGTATTCCTCCTGTTATGTTCAGTTGCCGGTCTGCGCCGTTTGCTTATTCTGGTTCATATCGCTGAAACTGCCCTGGCCGGTGAGTCCATCCCCGGCGAGCATGGTTTCCATGACCTGGATATCGGTTTCAACATCCAGGGAACGATCTTTATAGAGGTTATCCAGCTGCTTTTCGAAGGTGGAAGCGATCATGCCGAGGCTGTTTTCGATGGAGCGCATTGCGCTTTCGATATTATCGCCCCTGTTGGATGTTTCCATCATCAGGCGGTAATTGGACATGAGCTTATCCGTAGTGGGCAGGTAATAGTTCATGAAGCGGCGCACGGCGTTGGCCTGCGAAGTTTCGCGCTCCAGAACCCGGAAGATTTCCTCGCCCGCCGATACCATGCGGTCCAGGTTGCGGGAAATTTCCGCATCCGGGATGGCGTCGTTGGCGGCCTTCAGGTTGTCGAGCTGGCGGCGTCCCTCCTCGATGAGGGCGTCGATGGCCTTATCGCCGGAAGCGGCTGCTTCGCGCACCTCAATTACCCTGCCGGGGAAAATCCTGGCAAGCACAAAATATACGCCCACAGACAGCACAGCTGCGATGGCGAGGAACCATAGCTTCAAAAGCATCCTCGGACAGATGAGGCCCAGCAGTAGCCACAGCGCGGCCACGCCGTAAATCGGGATTGCGGATTTGATGGTTTTCTTCTTCATTTTCATCACCTTGGCAGTATTCTACGCAAAGTGCGCTCCCAATTCAAGGATTTGCGCACACAAACATCATTTTGGCGCTTGAAATATCAAAAACTGGCAATCAGCGGTTGCATCAGGCATCGAATTCGATGGATACCGGGCAATGGTCGCTGCCGAAGTATTCATTATGGATTTCAGCGGCCTTCACGCTAGCCATGGCGCGCTCGGACACGATGAAATAATCGATTCTCCAGCCAACATTCCGTTCGCGCGCCTTCATGCGGTAGCTCCACCAGCTGTACTTCACTTCCCCGGGATGCAGCGCACGGAAGGAATCGGCAAAGCCTGCGGCGAGAAGCTCGGTCATCTTGCCGCGCTCTTCGTCGGTAAAGCCCGGGTTTTTGCGGTTGGTCTTGGGATTGGCAAGGTCAATTTCCTCATGGGCCACGTTCAGGTCTCCGCAGAGGAGCACCGGCTTCACCCCGTCCAGCTTCTTTAGGTAAGCCCGGAAGGCATCCTCCCACTGCATGCGGTAATCCAGGCGCTTGAGCCCATCCTGGGAATTGGGCGTATAGCAGCAAACCAGGTAGAAGGAGCCGAAATCGCAGGTGATCACACGGCCCTCATGGTCATGCTCGTCAATACCGATGCCATAAGTTACGTCCTGCACGGGAATTTTGCTGAACACTGCGGTGCCGGAATAGCCCTTGCGGTCTGCGCAGTAGAAATACTGCTCATAGCCGGGCAGGTCCACGCTGCACTGCCCCTTCTGCATCTTGATCTCCTGCAGGCAGATCACATCCGGGTTCATATCCGCCACATCTTTATAAAAATCCTTGCCGATGATGGCCCGCAGGCCGTTTACATTCCAGGATACCAGTTTCATCTATATATTTCACCTTTCCGATTTAACAGTAAGTCCTTATAATGGGTGCGGATGGATGCATCCACATACTCCTGATTATATTATATAACACAATCCACTTAACTTGCAACAGAATTTGGAGATGAAATAAAATGACCCTGCGTGATAAGGCGATCCTGGCCGAAAAGGCCGCCCGTGCAGCAGGTGAAATGCTGCTCAGCCACCCGCACACCCCCGCCAAGCACAAATCCGAGAATGATTTCGTTACCGAGATGGACCTTGCCAGCGAACGGCTGATCAAATCCATCCTGCTGGGCGCTTGCCCGGAGGACGGTTTCTTCGGCGAGGAGGAGGGCGGCAGTGAGACCGCGCCCGGCCGCTGGATCGTGGACCCAATCGATGGCACCAGCAATTTCTTCAAGGGCAACCTGCTCTACACCGTATCCATTGCCTACGAGCTTCACGGCGAGCTGGTGGTGGGCTGCGTGTTTTGCCCGCCGACGGGTGAAATGTGGCTGGGCGTCAAGGGTGAGGGTGCAACCCTGAACGGCGAGCCGATTCATGTTTCCGATACCAGCATTCCCCGGGAATCCTTCCTGCACATGTCCTTCTGCCACCGGGTACCGTGGGCAAACGGCTATGTAATGGAGCGCCTGCCCGCCATCACCAGGCAGTACAGCGATATGCGCCGCACCGGCTCTGCCGCCTACGACCTGTGCAGCATCGCATCCGGACGCTGCGAGGGCTTCTTTGAGCTCTGCCTGCACCTCTACGATGTGGCGGCAGGCGTGGTAATCCTGCGCGAAGCCGGCGGCATCACCACCGAATGGCGCGAGGACAAGGATTTCCGCGTGACCGGCCATGTGCTCTCTTCCAATCAAAAGATTCACGAGCACCTGCGCGGCATGCTGCTCAGCGGCGACAGCAGCGCGATTCTGGATGAATGGGAATTCGGCATCTAATATCTTTAATCCCCTTCTGCTTGACAACAAATGAAAGCCATGATAAAATACCCTTGCATTGAAGGGAAAAAGTAAGCATTATCCCGCAAAAGAGAGCACCCGTCGCCGGCTGAAAGCGGATGCAGCAGTGGATTTGCCGAATGTGCGTCCCGGAGCAATCCTTCTGTAATGGAGGGCGGGTTCGGCCCGATACAGCCGGGAAAGAGTATTTTGCAGAGTGGAACCGCGGCCACGCCTCTGTTTGGAGGTGTGGCCGCTTTTGATTAGGAGGTAAATCATTATGAAAACCATGAATGTATTCAACACGCTGAGCCGCAAGAAGGAGCCCCTTGTTCCGGTGCATGAAGGCAAGGTCGGCATCTATGCCTGCGGCCCCACCGTGTACAATTATTTCCATATCGGCAATGCGCGCCCCTTCGTGATCTTCGATACCCTGCGCCGCTTCCTGGAGCATCTGGGCTATGAAGTAAAGTTCGTGCAGAACTTCACCGATATCGACGACAAGATGATCAAGCGCGCCAACGAAGAGGGCACTACCGTAGAAGCCATCGCCGAGCGCTACATTGCCGAGTATTACAAGGATGCAGGCGCGCTGGGCGTTCGTCCGGCGGATGTGCATCCCCGTGCCACCAAGCATATCGGCGAAATCATCGGCATCATCAAGAAGCTGGAGTTCAAGGGCCTGGCCTATCCCGCTGGCGACGGCGATGTTTACTTTGACACCCAGGCATGGCGCTCCAACTACGGCAAGCTGATCGGCCAGAACCTGGACGACCTGGAATCCGGTGCCCGCATCGAAGTGGGCGATATTAAGAAGCATCCCATGGATTTCGCCCTCTGGAAGGGCAAGAAGCCCGGCGAGCCCTTCTGGAAGAGCCCCTGGGGCGAGGGCCGTCCCGGCTGGCACATCGAATGCTCCGCAATGAGCATGAAGTATCTGGGCGAAACCTTCGATATCCACTGCGGCGGCGTGGACCTGATCTTCCCCCACCACGAAAATGAAATCGCCCAGTCCGAAGGCGCGACCGGCAAGCCCTTCGCCAAGTACTGGATGCACAACGGCCACATCAACGTGGACAACAAGAAGATGAGCAAATCTGCGGGCAACTTCTTCACTGTGCGCGATATTGCCAAGGAATATGACCTCGAAGCCGTGCGCATGTTCCTGCTCTCCGCCCAGTACCGCAGCCCCATCAACTTCTCCCGCGACCTGGTAATTGCCGCCAAGAACAGCCTTGACCGCATGTACACCGCCCGCAACAACGCCATCTTCATGCTGGAATCCGCTCCTGAGCGCGAGCTGAACGAAAATGAAGCCGCCTTCATCGAGCGCGCCAAGCAGGCTGTTGAGAAGTTCGACGAAGCCATGTGCGACGACCTGAACACCTCCGAAGCCATGGGCGTGGTATTTGACTATGTGCGCGAAATGAACACCATGTTCACCGACGCCAATGCACCCTGCAAGGCCGTACTTGAAGAGGGCCTGAAGCAGCTGGGCATCATGACCGATGTTCTGGGCCTGCTCTCCAAGGAGTATGACACCACTCCCGAAGAGATCAAGGCGCTTGTGGAAGCCCGCGTGGCCGCCAAGAAGGCAAAGGACTTCGCCGAGGCAGACCGCATCCGCGCGGAAGTGCTGGAAAAGGGCTACATTATCGAGGATACCCCCAAGGGCCCGAAGGTAAAGAAGGCATAATAAACCAAAGACACTGGACATTCCCGTCCAGTGTCTTTTATACAGGAAGAGCGCCGCTGCAGATGCAGCGGCGCTCTTTGTGTTTTTCATTTAACCCCAGTCATCGAGGTCCTCGTCAAATTCATAGGAGGATTCCACGACTTTAACGCGGACGGAAGCAACCTTGCCGTTCTCCGTGGCGACGGAGATGGTGGCGCTGCCCTCGCCCACCGCAGTGATCAGGCCATCCTGGTCCACAGTGGCAACCTTGGTGCGGTTGCTGCGCCAGGAAAGCTCGCTGTCGGCGGTTTCCGGGTAGATGGTGGCGAACAATTCGAATTCTTCGCCCACCTCCAACTCGATCGTGCTCTCCTCACTCAGCTCAACGCTGCTGGGCTGGCTGGGATCGATAACCGTGATCTTCACGGAATCCTTCTTGCGATTGGCGGTGGTAACGGTAATGGTGGTGGTGCCTTCGGAAAGGGCCTCCACCAAGCCATCCTCATCCACGCTGGCGACAGCCTTCTTGCTGCTGGTCCACGTCAGTTCGCTCTCAGCAGTTGCAGGCATGATTTCGGTATAGAGCTGCAGTTCATCACCCACTTCAAGGGTTACGGTGCCGCTCTGGTCCAGTGCGATGGAATAGGGCTTCGTCGCGCTCACGACCTTCACCTTCACGGTATCCTTCAAGCCGTTTTCGGTCTTTACGGTGATGGTGACGGTGCCCGTCTTCAGCGCGGTAACAACGCCGTCCTCATCGACGGATGCATACTTCGGCTTGCTGCTGGTCCACTTGAGCTCGCTCTCGGCGGTATCCGGGTAGAGCGCTGCATAGAGCTCCAGCTCCTCGCCGACACCGAGGATCACGGTGCCGATGCGGTCCAGCTGCACTTCGGTGGGCTTGGTGGGATCCACAACCTTGATCTTCAAGGTATCCTTCTTGCTGTTGGCGGTCTTTACGGTGATGGTGGCGCTGCCTTCAGCAATGGCCTCGATGGTACCGTTTTCATCAACGGTGGCGACCTTCTTGGCAGAAGTGGACCACTTCAACGGAGAATAGCTCTCCTCGGGAGAATAGGATACGGCGAGATCGAGAGTTTCGCCAGGGGCGAGGATGATGCCATTTTCAGCGTCGATGGTTACGGAAGTGGGCTTCGCGCTGACTTCCTCGCCGCAGTTGGTGCACTCATATATCTTGCTGGATACCTTCTCCCACTCATGTTCGAGCACGGGAAGCACTTTGGGCTGCTGCAGGATTGCATTGCAAACGGAGCAATGGCTGCCATCGCTCAGGCCGGCCTTCTGGCAGGTGGCTGCATAGCCCTTGTCAACAACAACCGTGTGGCCCAGCGCAGGAATTACAACCTGGGGATTCAGGGCTTCATTACAGGTGCTGCAGATTTCGCCGATGGTGAGGCCGGATTCGGTGCAGGTGGCATCCTTGCCGAATACAACTTCCAGGGTGTGGCCAAGAGCCGGAATCTCTTCCTGCTCCACGAACACGGTCTTGCAAGTAGAGCAGATACTGCCTTCCTTGAGACCATTCTTGGTGCAGGTGGGCGCAACCGGCTGGAGTACGCGGATGGTGTGCTCCAGTGCCGGAATTTCAACGGGAGCTACGAGCACTGCATCGCAGTCGCGGCAGCCCGTTCCAGAGGTATAGCCAACCACGCCGCAGCTGGGCTCCACGCGCGGGATCACCTTCTCGGTGTGGCCGGTTGCCGGGATCACATCGGGTTCGATGGTAACCATGCCGCAGGCGGGGCAATGCTCGCCGGTGCTGTGGCCGGGCTCGGTGCAGGTCGGGGCAAGGGCGGGAATTTCCGTCATGTTGTGGCCGGTTGCGGGTATGTATTCCAGAATTTCACCCTTCTGCTCATTGCAGTTGGCACAGAATACGCCGCGCATGCCCTGCTCGGTACAGGTGGGAGCGATGGTGGTCTCTGCAAAGTTGTGGCCGGGAGCGTAAACCACGACATTACCAGCGTCATAGCCGCAAACTTCGCAAACCCTGTGTTCCACGCCAGGTGCTTCACAACTGCCCTGAACAATCACTTCCACAGCTTTCATCTTGTGACCGGGAGCCTTATCAGTAACTGCAGAGGAATGCACATACTTGCAGACTTCGCAAACGATTTCGATTTTGCCGTCCTGCGTGCAGCTTACTACGGTAGTCTTTTCGGCAAGCTCATGGTCTAGGGTGGGAATATACTCATAGATCCTGTAATCGCACCAGATGCACTTGTATACACCGCGTCCTCTTTCCGTGCAGGTGGCAACTTGGATCAAGTTTTCAAGTTTCGTGTTGTGCCTTACAGTCGTGCCGGCGGTGCTGGAAAGTTCTTCCATGCACACAGTGCAGATTGTTTTGATGGTACCCGATATCTGACAAGTAGCGCCGACCGTCTCCTGCTTGGTCTTATGCCCGAGCGCAGGCTTGATGATCTGACGTTCAAGGGACTGATCGCATGCCGTACAATACTTTTCCTGATAGGAGGGAGTGGTGCAGTCCGCTTCCGTGGTACGGTTTGCGGGCGCATGGGCAAGCATGGAAATAATCTTTTCTTCGGAATAGCTGCATCTGCTGCAGTTCATCTTCACCAGTCCGGGCGTGCTGCAGGTAGCTTCCCGAGTAATTACGTAGTTGCTCAGATCATGACTAAGGGGCTTGCCTTCGGTAGCAAGCACATCTTCTTCCCCGCATCGGGCACAGATTTTGCAACTGCGTTTCGGCTTCATGCAGTCTGCCTCTCTGGAAACAACTTCGCCAAAGATATGGTTGAGGGGAGAAGCATCGCCGCTCCAGAGCAGTTGGATATCGCCGCAGCGGCTGCACTTCTTGTAAATACGATCACCTGCGGTACAGGTAGCACCCTCACGGATGCTTTCGCCGTAATTATGATCATAAGCCTTGACGGCCACATTCTGGCGCGTCGTGCCGCAGTATACGCAGGTCTGGTCTTCGCGTCCATCCACCAGACAGGTGACCTGCGTGTATACCTTAGTCGCCATCATCTTATGGTCGGTTTTGGGCACATCCACAGTCTGCACTCTGCCGCAGCCGCCGGCACATGCCATTTCGGCACGTCCTTCCTTTTTGCAGGTGGCTTCGGTGATGGTGTTAACCTTAACAGTGTAATCATGGGTTGCGGGAACGGAAGTCAGCTGGGTAGCGTCGCACCTGGAACACTTCATATCCGCGATGCCGGGATTGCCGGTTTTGCAATTCGGCTTGGTGTGCATTTCAAGCAGCACAGAATAATCATGTCTGCCAGAAACCAGCACAGTCTGGGTAGTCTGGCAGATGCTGCATACGCGGATCTGAGTACCGCCATCAATGCAATCCATATCTCCAGAATCCACCCAGTCACCCCAGCTATGAGCGCATGCGGTGGCAGAGGGCGCCGGAGTGGCGCTCGCAGACGGGGATGCGCTTGCAGATGCGCTGGGAGATGCAGAGGGCGACGCAGTGGGGCCGTCCATCGGCTCCGGCAGGCGCGCCATCTGGCCCAGGGAAAGCGTGGCTTCGGCTTCCGGGGTCTCCGTCAGAGCGGTCTGCTCCGGGACAGCGGCCGCATCCTCGGCCAGCACGGAAAGCGGAGTGCTTCCCAGCATCACAGCCAGCATCAGCAGAGCTGCAAGAATTCTCTTCATTTGCTTCGACATGATTTTATACCTCCTATCCGCAGCCATCCGCCGCACATACATGAATCGCATTTGCCGCACCTTGCCGCAGAATATAAGCTTGATATAATTATGAATAAAATGTTTCAATTTGTCAAGTCGTAAAGTCTTCATTTTTGACAATTACTAAACATTTCCATATATCATTTCATATTCAATGCGCTATATAAATATACCCCGGAGCTTCCGGGGTATATTTGGCAGTTTCTTTCCCTATTCAATTACAATCTTCGCGCCGGGTTCCACCCACTGGATAATCTTCTTCATCACCGCTTCATCCACGGCGATGCAGCCAGCCGTGTAGGATTTGCTGCCGGAGCAATGCAGGAAGATACAACTGCCCTTCCCTGCCTCGCCATCGGCATTGTAATCGATGAACAGGCAGTAGTTATACACACTTCCGTAATTGATCAGGTATTCATCCGAAGAGGTGTATTTCCTGTCGGTTTCCCGCATATCAATCAGCTGGTTATAGTACTCGGAGCCGGAGGTGCCGCACCAGTAGTGGTATTTCGTCACCTCGGTATAGGGCATGTTCGCGCCGGGATCAGCCTTGTTGCCGAAGGGCTGGGTCAGGTTGTAGGTGCCGGTGGGCGTCTTGTTATCGCCCTCCCGGGTCTTGCCGATGCCGTTTTTGCCAAGGTCTGCATCGCAGGAATAGAGCTCCTTCCACACGCCGCCCTTCTTTTCATGAATGCTCAGCGTCGCCCTGCTTCCGCCCTCATGCTCCACCAGCACGATCTGGCTGGTTTCATCGGCGCAATCCAGCCGCGCTGCCCTGCTCTGTTCCGCCATGGGCTCATCCTCCCCCGCTACCTTCACCTGCACATACAGCTTCTGACTTCCGTGGCTTACGCGAATCTTGGTTTCGCCCTCGCCCACCGCCGTGATCAGGCCCTTCTTGCTGATGTTCGCCACGGATTTATCGTAGGTCTTGTACTTTTCGACGGTGCCATAGGGCAGGGAGTAGCTCTCTCCTTCCCTGATCTCCACCGTTTTCGGCAGCACAACCACGCCGCATTTGGCGCCCGCACCGCCGCCGGAGACGGAGATCACCGCGCGTCCAACGGATTTGGCCTCGATGGTGCCGTTCCACACCATGGCCACATCCTCATCTGAGCTTTCCCAGGTAAGTTCCGAACCGGAAACACCCTTGAGCTTCGGCGTGAGCGCAACCGATGCGCCTTCAAACATGAAGCCCACCTTGCCGCCCAGCTTGATCGATGCGGCGGAAGCCGCCGCAGGAAGCAGGCAGATGATGAGCAAAAATGCGAGCACGGATTTGAATTGCAGTTTCATTCGACATACCTCGAGATATTTTATATTGCAATTATATCACAAAAGTATGACGAAATATTTCCGTTCATATGGTTTTTCTGGGAGTATTGCTCAGCTATTCATTCCCAATTCCCGCAATACGCGGCGCAGCTCCTCCACATCTCCGTTAAAAACCACACTCCGCATACCGACCTGCTTCGCGCCCTCCACATTTTCCGCCACATCATCGATGAACAGACATTCCCCGGCAATGAGGCCATAGGCATCCAGCAGGTGATGAAAAATCGCAGGCTCCGGCTTCAGGCAAAGCACATCTCCCGAAACCACGCGGCCATCAAAGAATTCGCTGCCGGGGATTTGGGGCCAATATTCCGCCTGCCGCACACTGGCGTTGGAGAGCAGGTAAACACCCAGCCCCGCCGCCTTGCATTCCCGGATAAGCTCCGCCATCCCGGGAATGGGCTCGAGGGGTTCGTTCCAATGGAAGATAAGCTGGTGGGCAATTTCATGCAGGCGATCGGGAATGCGGCGGCACACCCGGGAAAAGAGCTCCGCCTCATCAATTTCGCCCTTATCAGTCAAAACCCAATCTTGGCATTGGAAGATTTCCCGCAGCAGCAGCTCCCTGTCCGCCGCTCTCTCAACACCCATTCGGGCAATGAAGTGGGCCGGATCATATTTGATGAGCACATTTCCCATATCAAAAACAAGGTTTCTTATCATAAATCATTCCCCTTTTCGCTGTGGAAAATTATACCACACTTACCCGGCATTGTAAAACTTGCCGCCCATTCTTGCGCCGGGCGAATGAATCGTATACAATGATGGAAGCAAGCAATTCGGAGGTATTCCATGCGCCTGAATCATGAAATGGAGAAATACATACTCGGCTGCCAGACGGAACTGAAGCAGCTCATCCGCGATCTCTGCGCTATACCAGCGCCCAGCCATCACGAAGGGCGCAGGGCGGAATTCTGCCAGGCATGGTTCCGGGAGCACTGCGGTGCGGAGGCTTACATTGATGAAGCCCTGAACGCCATCTGCCCCTGGAGCGACAGCGGAAGCAACACTCTGATCGTCTGCATGGCCCATACCGACACCGTGTTTCCGGATATGGAACCCCTCCCCTTCTCCGAGGAGGGCGGGAAGATGTACTGCCCCGGCGTGACGGATGACACGGCCAACCTCGCCGTGCTGATGATCTGCGCCCGCTATGTTATGCAGCACATGCAGCCGGGAAACACCGGTTTTCTCTTTGTAGCCAATTCCTGCGAGGAGGGACTGGGCAACTTAAAGGGCACGCGGAGCATCTTTTCCAGATATGGCAGCCGAATCCGGGAACTGATCACCCTGGACGGTACGGACCTGCGCGCCATCGTGACGGACGCCGTGGGCAGCCACCGCTATCGGGTAAGCGTGCGCACCGAAGGCGGCCATTCCTTCGGGGATTTTGGCAAGCAGAACGCCATCCACTCCCTCTCCAGCCTGATCAGCGCGCTCTACGCCATACCCGTCCCCGTGGAGGGAAACAGCAAGACCACCTACAACGTGGGCATGATCAGCGGCGGCACCTCTGTAAACACCATCGCCCAGCAGGCGGAAATGCTGTATGAATACCGTTCAGACAATTTAAGCTGCATGAAGAAGATGGAGGATATCTTCCATTACACCATCGATATCTTCCGCAAGGCGGGCACGGATATTGAAGTGGAGCGCATCGGCGAACGCCCCTGCTCCGATATTTCCGCTTCCGCCGCACAAAAGGCGCTGGTTGAACGCGCTTGTGCGGCAATTCGGGAGGTTTTGAAGCAGGAGGCCGTTTGCAGTTCCGGCTCCACGGATGCAAACATCCCCCTGTCTCTGGGCATTCCCGCCATCTGCATCAGCGCGTGCAACGGGGCCAAATGCCACACACGGGAAGAATGGCTCGACGTAGGCAGCCTGCCGGACGGCTGCCGGCTCTTCATGGAAATCCTGGCCGGGTACCTGAAATAAAAGAAAGAATCCAACCGTTCTCACGGTTGGATTCTCGCTTTTTACTCTGCTGCCGCTGTTTTCTTATCCTTGATCACGGAAAGTATCGTCTCTACGGCCACCCAGGCAGACAATACGAACAGGACAAAAGAAACAACCGGAACGGCCGCATTGCCTTTCTTCTGTACCCAACCCTCATAAATCATGCTGATCAACGCCCAATTCGACATGACAAACATAAAAATCGCAGGAATCAGAGGGACGAGAAACACCTTGGAATTCTTCTTCGAATGATACAGCCAGATGGTAACGCCGACAAGCGCCAGCGCCGCGAGCAGCTGGTTGGATGCGCCGAAAAGATTCCAGAAAATCTTCCACGCAGGGACATCGCCGCTCGTCTGGAAGATAAAGAACACGGGAACACCCGCCGTCAAGGCAGTGCCAAGGATGATACCCTTCTTATCCTTCCAGCCGGTCAGCTCCTGAATGATGTAGCGTCCGAGGCGGGTGCATACATCCAGCGTGTCATAAACAAAGGTTGTGAACGCCATCAGGCCGAAACTCACGCCGAATACCGCAGGAATACCGATCAGCTCCATGAAACTGCCGATACCCGATGCATAAATGAAGTTCGGCGCTTTCGAAATCATTTCCGAATCCTTGGACAGGATCATGACGCACACGATAGAGATGACCGCTACCATGCCCTCCAGCAGCATTGCGCCGTAGCCAACGGGTTTCGCGTCCGTCTCCCGGTTCAACTGCTTGCTGGATGTGCCGGAGGATACCAGCGCATGGAAACCCGAGCAAGCGCCGCACGCTATGGTAATAAACAGCACGGGGAACATATTGTTCATCAGGTTATCATCCTGCACCATGGGCATGAATGCGGGATAGCTTACCTCATATCCGCCGAAGGCTACGCCAATCGCTGCGACAAACAGGGCAACATAAAGAAAGTATCCTCCCAAAGCACCCCGGGGCTGCAGCAGCAGCCACATGGGAACCATCGCCGCTATCAGGCAATATGCCAGAATAATAATGCACCAGATCTTCTGCTCCATGGCAACATCAACAACCGGCAGTGCCAGGGGCATATACTTGCCGGCCCAGATCGCAACGCATACGAGGGGGAGGAAAATGGCAACCGCCACGCCTTCCTTCACCTTGGCAAATTTCATCAGCAATCCCATCAGGATCGGGAGAACCAGATACATCAAGGAAGAACTCGCGATTGCCGCGCCGGCAACATTCTCGCCATTTTCAAGCGTAACCGTTCCAACAAAGGAGGCAGCAGTGGTATCCGTAAAAGCTACGATGACGTATACCAGGCATATCCAGATAAACGCCATGAAGAGCAGCCATGCACGATGCGAAACATGCTGCTTTACCACTTCCGAGATGGAAGTTGCCTTATGCCTGACCGACGCAACCAGACTGCCCATATCATGCACGCCGCCAATAAATACTGAGCCGATCAGAACCCACACCAGGGCGGGCACCCAGCCAAACAGGATTGCCGCCTGAATGGGACCATTCACAGGGCCTGCAGCTGCGATGGCTGAAAAGTGCTGGCCCAGAAGCATACCTTTTTTGGCAGGAACATAGTCCACGCCGTCCTCCATTTCGTGGGAGGGAACAGGATTTTCATCCTTCAATTCAAAAACCTTTTTCGCAAGAAACTTGCCATAGGTAAGATAGCCTATAGTCAAAAACAGCGCGCAACCTAAAACAATCAACAGTATCATTTTCTCACCTCATGCAGCCGAGCCCTCCGCCCCATATTGGAACGCAGGCAAGACGCCCCTGGCCGCATTCAAGCAATTAAGAAAAGCCCCATTTCTGGGGCTTTTGGCTTACTTGGAAACTTCCTCAACTGCTACTGCAACAGCAACGGTCATGCCGACCATGGGATTGTTGCCAGCGCCGATCAGGCCCATCATTTCAACGTGGGCAGGAACGGAGGAGGAGCCAGCGAACTGGGCGTCAGAGTGCATGCGGCCCATGGTATCGGTCATGCCGTAGGAGGCGGGACCAGCTGCCATGTTGTCGGGATGCAGGGTACGGCCAGTGCCGCCGCCGGATGCTACGGAGAAGTACTTCTTGCCGGCTTCGGTCATTTCCTTCTTGTAGGTACCTGCGGTGGGATGCTGGAAGCGGGTGGGGTTGGTGGAGTTACCGGTGATGGAAACGCCAACCTTCTCATGCCACATGATGGCAACGCCTTCGCGGACGTCGTCAGCGCCGTAGCACTTAACCTTTGCGCGCTCGCCGTTGGAGTAAGCGGTTTCCTTGACGATGGTCAGGGCATGATCTTCCTTGACGTCGTGGCCGAGGTAATCATACTTGGTCTCGACATAGGTGAAGCCGTTGATGCGGGAGATGATCATGGCGGCGTCCTTGCCCAGGCCGTTCAGGATAACGCGCAGGGGGTTCTTGCGAACCTTGTTGGCGTTGCGGGCGATACCGATAGCGCCTTCAGCGGCAGCGAAGGACTCGTGGCCTGCCAGGAAGCAGAAGCACTCGGTCTCTTCACGCAGCAGCATTGCGCCCAGGTTGCCGTGGCCGATACCAACCTGGCGCTGGTCAGCAACGGAGCCGGGGATGCAGAAAGCCTGCAGGCCTTCGCCGATGCACTCGGCAGCCTCAGCAGCAGTCTTAACGCCCTTCTTCAGAGCGATGGCAGCGCCGAGTTCATAAGCCCACTTGGCATTTTCGAAAGCGATGGGCTGGATGCCTTCAACGATCTTGTATGCATCGATGCCCTTGGAGTTGTTGTAAGCCTTCAGCTCCTCAAAATCCTTGAAGCC
>JAFUPT010000181.1 GCA_017481065.1 Clostridia bacterium
CGGCCTTCACCGCACGGGTGACTTCGGCGGCCATCTTTGCGTCCGTGCCGAAGCTCATGCCGCCGCCGTGGACGTTGGGGCAGGAGATGTTTACCTCCAGCCAGCCCACCTGCTCGCACTTGTCGATCTTTTCGCAAACCTCCACGTATTCGTCCAGCGAAAAGCCGGAGATATTGGCCATGACCGGCTTGTGGAAGCACTTTTTCAGCTTGGGCAGCTCCTCGGAACTCACCTTGTCCACGCCGGGATTCTGCAGGCCCACGGCGTTGAGCATGCCGCCTGCGCACTCCGCGATGCGGGGCGTGGCGTTGCCGAAGCGGGCTTCCCGGGTGGTTCCCTTGAAGGAGAAGGTGCCGAGGCAATTGATATCATAGATTTCAGCAAACTCATAGCCGTAGCCGAAGGTGCCGCTGGCGGGGATCACCGGGTTTTCCAGATCGATTCCAAGGAGATTGACCTTCGTATTTACCATATGATCTCCTCCTTCTCCAGCACCGGGCCATCCTTGCAGATGCGCTTGCGGCCGTATTTGGTTTCACAGGTGCAGCCCATGCATGCGCCGAAGCCGCAGCCCATGCGCTCCTCGAAGCTATACTGGCCGGAGGTTTTGGCGCTGTTGTAAATGGCCTTGAGCATGGGTTCCGGGCCGCAGGCGTAGGTATAGGAATAATCCATATCCGCCATGGGGGTGGTGACGAAGCCCTTGACCCCGTAGCTGCCGTCCACGGTGGTGACGGTAACCTCCGCGCCCAGCGCCTTAAACTCTTCCTCGTAGAAGATTTCGGAAGCGGTGTTGAAGCCGAGGATGACCCGCACCCGCTTCCCCGCCGCGATCAGCTTCTTGGCGGTCAGGTACATGGGCGGAACGCCCGCGCCGCCGCCGATGAGCAGCGGATTATCGCCGGATTTGGAGAGGTCATAGCCGTTGCCGAGGCCGGTTAAGATATCGATCTTCATGCCGGGCAGGTAGGCGGCCATTGCTTCGGTACCGCGGCCCACCACCTTGTAGATGATGGTGAGGCTATCCCCATCCGCATTGCAGACGGAGATGGGGCGGCGCAGGTAGAAGCTATCCAGCTTCAACTGCACAAACTGCCCGGGATTGCAGTCCGCCGCGCTGCCGCGCAGGGTCATTTCATATACATTCTCGGTCAGCGCCCGGTTGGACGTGATTTCGAAGATATTCTGCAGCATTTGTACTTACTCCTTGTCGATGGTGGAGATGGAGAAGGTGGTTTCCTCCAGCACATCCAGCAGCACGCGCACGGTATCCAGGCTGGAGAAGAGGCTCACATTGTTTTCAACGCTCAGGCGGCGGATCATGAAGCCGTCGCGGGCCTGGTTCATGGAGCCGATATCCCGGGTGTTGATCACATAGGCGATGTGGCCCTGGCGCAGCGCGTTCGGGATGTCTTCGCTGTTCTCGGAAATCTTCTTGAGCACGCGGGTCTTGATGCCATGCTCCTTGAGGAAGCGGGCGGTGCCCTCGGTGGCCTCGATGTTGAAGCCCAGGTTGTAGAAGCGCTTGATCAGCGGCAGGGCTTCCTCCTGATCCTTCTTGGAGATGGTGGCCAGCACGGTGCCGTAGTTCTGCAGGTTCATGCCGGAGGCCTGCAGCGCCTTGTAGAGGGCGCGGTAGAGCTTATCATCGTAGCCGATGGCTTCGCCAGTGGACTTCATTTCGGGGGACAGGTAAGCATCCAGACCACGGATCTTATTGAAGGAG
>JAFUPT010000182.1 GCA_017481065.1 Clostridia bacterium
ACGTGTCCGCTCCGGACACGTTTTTCATTGCAGGGGTTTCCAAAGGGAATCATTCCCTTTGGTCGGGGGTCTGGGGGCGGACAGCCCCCAGCGTCCCTGTTCCCGTTGCCGCAAAAAACTTTTACCCGGACTCCTGTTGCCTTCCCGGCGAAAATATGATATAGTAGTAAGGGCTCACCACACGGACATCCCCAATTGGATGTCCGTTTTTATTTATAAGCGCACGGAGGACAGACATGACGAAGATCGGTTTTGATTCTCAGAAATACATCCAGCTGCAGTCGGAGCGGATTCGGGAGCGCATCGCCCAGTTTGGCGGCAAGCTCTATCTGGAATTCGGCGGCAAGCTGTTTGACGACTACCATGCGGCGCGCGTGCTGCCGGGCTTTGCGCCGGACAACAAGATTCGCATGCTGCTGGAGCTCAAGGATCAGGCGGAAATCGTGATCGCCATCAACGCCAACGACATTGAAAAGAACAAAAAGCGCGGTGACCTGGACATCACCTACGATACGGATGTGATGCGCCTGGTGGACGTGTTCCGGGATTTTGGCCTGTATGTGAGCAGCATTGCGCTCACCCAGTACAGCGGCCAGCCGTCTGCGGAGATTTTCATGGCCCGCATGAAGAAGCTGGGGCTGAATGTGTACCGCCAGTACAGCATTCCGGATTACCCGGCAAACGTATCCTACATCGTGAGCGATGATGGCTACGGCAGGAACGATTATATCCAGACCAGCCGTTCCCTCGTGGTGGTGACCGCGCCGGGCCCCGGCAGCGGCAAGATGGCCACCTGCCTCTCCCAGCTCTACCACGACCACAAGCACGGCGTGAAGGCGGGCTATGCAAAGTTTGAAACCTTCCCGGTGTGGAACCTGCCGCTGAAGCACCCGGTGAACCTGGCCTACGAGGCCGCCACCGCCGACCTGAGCGATGTGAACATGATCGACCCCTTCCACCTGGACGCCTACGGCGAGACCACGGTGAACTACAACCGCGATATCGAGGTATTTCCCGTGGTGCGCGCCATGTTTGAGCGCATCTACGGCACCTGCCCCTACAAGAGCCCCACGGATATGGGCGTAAACATGGTGGGCAACGCCATCATCGACGACGAGGCCTGCCGCGAGGCCAGCCTGCAGGAGATCATCCGCCGCTACTACAAGAGCGCCTGCGCCCTGCGCAAGGGCACTGCCGAGCAGAGCGAGCTGCAGAAGCAGGAGCTGCTGCTGCACACCCTCGGGGCCACTGCCGAAAAGCGCGCGGTGGTGAATCCCGCCCACCAGATTGCCGAAGCTACCGGCGAGCCCGGCGCAGCCATCGAGCTGCCGGACGGCCGCATCGTGACGGGCAAGACCAGCGAGCTCCTCGGCGCATCCTCCGCCGCGCTGCTCAACGCGCTCAAGACGCTGGCGGGCATCCCGGATGAAATCAAGCTGATTGCGCCCGCAGTGATCGAGCCCATCCAGAATTTGAAGGTAAGCCACATGGGCAGCAAGAATCCCCGGCTGCACACGGATGAGGTGCTGATTGCCCTCGCCATCTGCGCCGCCACCAATCCCACTGCGGACCACGCCATCCAGCAGCTGGAGAAGCTGAACGGCTGCGAGGCCCATTCCACGGTGATTCTCTCCCAGGTGGACGACAATGTGTTCCACCGGCTGGGCATGAACATCACCTGCACGCCGGTATACCAGAGCAACAGGCTGTATCACAAATAATTCCCATTTTCCTTCCTGCGGAGGGGCGCAGGGGAAATCATTTCCCTGCTGGATTCTAAGGCAACGCCTTAAATGGGGTTCTCAGGGGCAAAGCCCTTGAGCTGCGCGCATATTCTATTTCGGAGGTGCAGATATGAAGGAAATCAGTTATCTCGACGCCATTCAGGCCACCACGGACCACCTGCAGCACGGCGGCGTATTCCTCACCGCCGGCGGCGATACCCCGAATACCATGACCATCGGCTGGGGCAGCGTGGGCTGCATCTGGAGCCGCCCGGTGTTTACCGTGCTGGTGCGTCCCCAGCGCCATACCTATGAAATGCTGAAAAATGCCGGAGAATTCACGGTGAGCGTGCCCACGAAGAATGCCCTCAAGAAGGAGCTGGCATTCGCAGGCACCCAGTCCGGCAGGGACGTGAATAAATTCGAAGGCCACGGCATCACCGCTGTTCCCGCGCAGGAAGTGAACGCGCCCATCGTGAAGGAATGCGGCATCCACTTCGAATGCAGGACCCGCCTCGTGCAGGACATGACTGCCGATCAGATGGACCCCTCCATCATCGATTTTACCTACAAGGCCGGGGATTTCCACACGATGTTCTTCGGTGAAATCCTGCGCTGCTATACGACGGACGAGGATTGACAGCCCTCCGGCAAAGAAAGCACCCCATTCGTGATTTTGAAAATCATGAATGGGGTGCTGCTTATTTGGGG
>JAFUPT010000183.1 GCA_017481065.1 Clostridia bacterium
AATCATTCCCTTTGGCAGGGGGTCAAGGGGGACAGCGTCCCCCTTGCGTTCCCCAGCGTTTCCCTGACACACTTCCTTCCAAAATTCCGCCTTCAGCGTCCGCTGGAAGAGCCCGGCAATGGCCTCCTTCGGATCTGCGCCCTCGTATAGCCCGCGGTACACGGCCTCGCAGATGGGCAGCTCCACGCCGCACTTTTTGCGCATGCGCATGAGCGCGTCCACAGTGTAATAGCCCTCAGCCAGCTTATCGAATTTCTCGCCGCGCACCAGCATTTCGCCGAAGCGGCGGTTGTGGCTGTACTGGGAAAACACGGTGGCCTCGTAATCGCCGAGATGGCAGAGGCCGTAGGCCGAAAAGGGATTGCCGCCCATGGCCTCGATCAGCCGGGCGATTTCCCGGGTGCCGCGGCTCATCAGCGCGCCCTTGAGGGTGGATAGCCCCAGCCCATCCAGCGCGCCGGCGGCAATGCCGATCACATTCTTGGCAGCCGCGCCGATTTCATTGCCGATCAGGTCCTCGCCGTAATAGAAGCGGATCAGGGAGCTGGAAAATTCGCTCACCAGCCTTTCCTTGGCCGCAGGATCATCGCTGTCGATCACCATGCAGTTGGGAATTCCGGCGTGGAATTCCTGCACATGGCCGGGGCCGAGCCACACGGCGACGGCGCAGGAGGGGTCCACATTGTCCCGGGCAACCTCGGAGAGGCGGCGGCCGGTGGCAATTTCGATGCCCTTCATGCAGAGCACGAAGGTCTTGTCCGTGAGTTTCAGGGGCTTGAGTTCATCCATCAGCGCCTGCAGCGCCTGGCTGGGTACGGAGATCACAATGACCTCGGCTTCCCGGGCGCAGGCATAATCGGTGTGCAGGGAGATGGATTCGGGAAGCTCGAGCAGGTCGTTCCTGCGCTCCCGGATAAAGCGCTGCATGTGGGCGGAGGAAGCCCTGCCGCACAGCGATACCTGATGCCCGATTTTATCGAGATACCAGGTAATCAGGGATCCCCAGCGCCCGCAGCCGATAACGGTTACTTTCATGGGTTATACCTATAATTTGATGGAATACGGCGGGGTGTGGGCACCCCGCCCTACGAAAACAGGCAAAATATGCAGAACCGCCGCTTCAATCAAATCCGGCGGCGTGTACGCCGGATTTGCTGCTGATTTTTCTGGCGGCAAATCCCATTTGCCAGAAGAAAAATCGCTTCCTTGCAGATTTTGCGGCCGGGGATTCTCAATCCCAAGCAAAATCTGTCAGGGGGAAGCAGTGAAGGGGGAAGGATTCCCCCTTCACATATTTTAGCCAATTTCGCTGCCCGGAGCCACATCGCCGTCCACGGTCAGCAGCTTCACGCCGTTTTCATCCTCGGCGCAGAGCAGCATGCCCTCGGAGAGCTGGCCCGCCATCTTGCGGGGGGCAAAGTTGTTTACCATAACAACGGTCTTGCCCACCAGGTCCTCAGGCTTGTAATACTTGGCGATGCCGGAGCACACGGTCTTGGTCTGGCCGTTGCCCACATCCAGGGTCTCCTTCAGCAGCTTATCGCTCTTTTCCACCTTTTCGCAGGCGATGATCTTGGCGGCGATCAGCTTGATTTTCAGGAAATCATCAAAGCTGGCGATGCCCTCTGCGGGCGCTTCGGCCTTCTTTTCAGCCTTCTTCTCCTGCTTCTTTTCCTTCTTTTCTTCCTTCTTGGGCTCCTCTTCCTTGCCGCCGTTCAGGGCTTCCAGCTCCTTCTTCACGTCCACGCGGGGGAACAGGGCCGCGCCCTTGCATACCTTGGTGCCGGGCAGCAGCTTGCCGAACTTCTGCACGGATTCCCAGGTCATGAGCTCGGGATCGGTCACGCCCAGCTGGGCATAAATCTTCTCGGGAGTGCTCGGCATGGCGGGATAGATGTATACCGCCACGGCGCGGATGCACTCGGCCAGGTAGTACATGCAGTTCTTGAGCCTCGGCATGCCTTCCTCGCTCTTGCAGAGCACCCAGGGCTGGTTGATATCAATGTAGCGGTTGCAATCGCCGATCAGCTTCCAGATTTCGGAGAGCGCCAGGGAGAACTGCAGCTCGTTCATGTGCTTCTCCACCAGGCCGGGCAGGGCTTCGAAGCGTTCGCGCAGGGCGATATCGGAAGCGTCCTCCTCGCCGGGTGCGGGAACCTCGCCGCCGAAGTATTTCTCGATCATGGCCACGGTGCGGGAAACCAGGTTGCCCAGATCGTTTACCAGGTCGGAATTCATGCGGGTGAGCATGGCTTCGTTGGTGTAGTTTCCATCGGAGCCGAAGGGCATTTCACGCATCAGGTAGTAGCGCAGGGCGTCCACGCCGTATCTCTCCACGATGGGCGCGGGATATACGATGTTGCCCTTGGATTTGCTCATCTTATCGTTGCCGAAGAGCAGCCAGCCGTGGCCGAATACCTGCTTGGGCAGCGGAAGACCCAGTGCGTGCAGCATAATGGGCCAGTAAATGGTGTGGAAGCGCACGATTTCCTTGCCGATCAGGTGCACATCCGCCGGCCAATACTTGTTGAACAGGCTCTCATCCTCGCTGCCATAGCCCATGGCGGTGATGTAGTTGCTGAGCGCGTCGATCCATACATATACCACATGCTTGGGATCGAAGTCCACCGGCACGCCCCACTTGAAGCTGGTGCGGCTCACGCACAGGTCCTGAAGGCCCGGGCGCAGGAAGTTGTTCAGCATTTCCGCAGCGCGGCTCGGCGGCTGGATGAAATCCGGATGGGTCTCGATGTAATCGATCAGCCAATCCTGGTATTTGCTCATGCGGAAGAAATAGCTCTCCTCGTGGGCCTTTTCGCAGGGACGGCCGCAGTCGGGGCAGAGGTTGCCTTCCTTCAGCTGGCTGGGAGTCCAGAAGGATTCGCAGGGCGTGCAGTACATGCCCTCATATTCGCTCTTGTAGATATCGCCCTGGTCGTAGAACTTCTTGAAGATCTTCTGCACGGCCTTTTCATGGCGCTCATCGGTGGTGCGGATGAAATCATCGTATTCGATGTTCATCAGCTTCCACAGCTCCTTGGTCTCTGCCACGATCTTATCCACAAACTGCTTGGGAGTTACGCCCGCCTCGGCAGCCTTGGTTTCGATCTTCTGGCCGTGCTCATCGGTGCCGGTGAGGAAGTAGGCGTCGTAGCCGGTCATCTTCTTGAAACGGGTCATGGTGTCGGCGGCCACGGTGGTGTAGGTGTGGCCGATGTGCATGTTGCCCGAGGGATAGTAGATGGGGGTGGTGATGTAGAACTTTTTCTTTTCGCACTGGTTGCACATGGTGCTCGTCCTCCCTGAAATGATGCTGTAAAAAAACGCCCCTTCAAATTTGAAGGGGCGCATATTGCGCGGTACCAACCCTGTTCACCTGAACAGAATTCAGGCCTTGGCCCCTTAACGCGGGAATACGCCGCGCACTACATCTCGCACGCGGGGCTCCGGAGCCATGTTCGAAGGCCATTCGCCGCCGGTTTCCAGCTTCCCCGGCTCTCTGTTGGGCGTCTGCACGCTTCTACTCTTTCCTTCATCGCCATTCCCTACCATTATAATGCCCGAAATGGGGCATGTCAAGACAGGGCGGGTAAAGGAATTGACGGCCAAATAGATGTACTGTATAATGAAAAAAGAGCTCATGCTCTCGGGAAGGGAACATGGCGTTTGGCTTCTTCACCCTCTTTTAGCTACAGAAGAAGGGGGTGAGTCATGTGACGGATTTTGAGATGCTCTCAATCGTGATTATGATGCTTGCTCTTGTAGTTGCTTGCTTAACCGGCAACAAGGATAAGTAAAAAAGAAGCGAGCCGCCATCATGCTCGAACATCTGGCGGCTCAATCACTACAGAAGAGGGGTTGAGGCCGTTGCAAAAGCGTCACCCTTCCTGCTTTTATTATACTATGCCGGGATTCCATTGTCAAACTCAAAATGGCCTCGCTCCGAGGCCATTTTTATTCAGAGGGTTCCAAGGGGAATCATTCCCCTTTGGCAGGGTGCAGGCTCCGCCCAATCCCGACTTCCCCGTTAAAAATCTCCCCCATCAATTGACGAACCCCCTCCATCGTGATAAAATAATTGCCAGAAGCGTCGATGGAGACCGACGCCGCACCCGCCAATCCCCAGAGAGGTTATCATCTGCTGCGAGATAACCGTTTGGCCGCGGCCGAGACCGCTCCGGAGCTGCTGCGCGAGATAAGCGCCGCCGATTCGCCCCCGTTACAGGGCCCGCGAGCCAAAGTCAAGGTGGAACCGTGCCTCTTGAATCACCAATTCAACGCACCCTTGGATACAACAACATCCGGGGGTGCGTTTTTTCGTTCCCTCAAAGCTGAAAGGAGTAACACCCGCATGAAGATCATCTACAAGGACGGCGTGGTCGCCGAATGCCCCGAAGAGGAGAAATTGCACGTTATCCGTCATACCGCAGCCCACATCATGGCCCAGGCCATCCAGCGCCTCTATCCCGAGGCCGATTTCGGCTACGGCCCCGCAACCGATAACGGCTTCTACTACGATGTAGACCTGGGCGATAAGAAGATCGCCGATGAGGATCTGGCCGCCATCGAAGCCGAGATGAAGAAGATCATCAAGGAAAACCTGCCCATCAAGCCCTTCATCCTGCCCCGCGAGGAAGCCAAGCAGCTGATGGCGGAGCGCAATGCCAAGTATAAGCTGGAGCACATCGACGACCTGCCCGAGGACGCCGAAATTTCCTTCTACAAGCAGGGCGATTACATCGATATGTGCATCGGCCCCCACCTGACCTACACCAAGGCCCTCAAGGCCTTCAAGCTCACCCAATCCTCCGGCGCATACTGGAAGGGCGATAAGGATAACAAGATGCTCACCCGCATCAACGGCATCGCCTTCGCCACCCAGGACGAGCTGGACGCCCACCTCAAGCTGATGGAAGAGGCCGCCCGCCGCGATCACCGCAAGGTCGGCAAGGAAATGAAGCTGTTCATGATGCGCGACGAGGCCATCGGCTTCCCATTCTTCCTGCCCAACGGCATGATCCTGAAGAACACCCTGATCGAATACTGGCGCGAGCTGCACCGCAAGAACGGCTATGTGGAAATCAGCACGCCCCTGATCATGAACCGCAAGCTGTGGGAAACCAGCGGCCACTGGGATCATTACAAGAACAACATGTACTCCACCATGATCGATGATGAGATCAACTGCGTGAAGCCCATGAACTGCCCCGGCGGCGTTCTTGTATATGCCAGCAAGCCCCATTCCTACCGCGAGCTGCCCATCCGCGCGGGCGAGCTGGGCATCGTGCACCGCCATGAGCTGCGCGGCGCGCTCCACGGCCTGATGCGCGTGCGCTGCTTCACCCAGGACGACGCCCACATCTTCATGCGCCCCGACCAGATCACCGATGAAATCATGGGCGTTGTGCACCTGATCAACGAAGTATACACCAAGTTCGGCTTCAAGTATTTCATCGAGCTCTCCACCCGTCCCGAGGATTCCATGGGTTCCGACGAGGATTGGGAGGCCGCAACCAACGGCCTCAAGGGCGCGCTGGAAAAGCTCGGCCTTGAATACACCATCAACGAGGGCGACGGCGCCTTCTACGGCCCGAAGATCGACTTCCACCTGCAGGATAGCATCGGCCGTACCTGGCAGTGCGGCACCATCCAGCTGGACTTCCAGATGCCCATCAACTTCAACCTGGAATACACCGCCGAAAACGGCCAGAAGGAACGCCCGATCATGATCCACCGCGTATGCTTCGGCTCCATCGAGCGCTTCATCGGCATCCTTACCGAGCACTACGCCGGCAAGTTCCCCACCTGGCTCGCTCCCGAGCAGGTTCGCGTCATGTCCGTTTCCGATAAGAGCGAAGCCTATGCCAAGGAAGTTTATGAAAAGCTCTTCGCCGAGGGCATCCGCGTAACCCTCGACGACCGCTCCGATAAGATCGGCTACAAGATCCGCGAGGCCCGCCAGGTCATGCGCGTGCCCCACATGCTGATCATCGGTGCCAAGGAAGTGGAAAACGGCACCGTTTCCGTGCGCAACCGCGATACCGATGAAACCACCGTCATGACCGTGGACGAGCTGATCGCCATGCT
>JAFUPT010000184.1 GCA_017481065.1 Clostridia bacterium
GTGATGGGGAAAATAGCTGCCACATCGCTGAATGCATATGCGACATGGCTGACAGCGGTATTGCCGTCACAAGTCATCTTGATGCTCAATGGAAAGGACCTCCTTCTATATTTCGAGTATCATGATTCCCTAAATCATCACTTATTATTATATGTTGTAACAAAGGAGAAGTCAAGATAAATCCGTGTGACAACCAGGGGACTCTGTCCCCCGGACCCCGCCAAGGAGGCAGCGCCCCCTTGGAACCCGCACAAGCGGTGCTGCGCATCGCGGGGGAAAATATTATTGAAGTACAAAGGCTTCCCTGTGCAAGGGGAGCTGTCACCGCAGGTGACTGAGGGGTTGTATAATCATAACGGCGGCTTGTAGGCAAGCCGCCCTACGGGTTCTGTTTTAATCGAAATGGGATGCCCGCATCCCGCCGCAAAAATATTCAAGGCACGCAAATGCATGCCTATTCAGAGGGGTGCAGGGAAGGGAGCGAAGCGACTAGCGCCAGCGATTTGAAAAATCGCCAAGCGTAGCTGCGACAGCTTTAGCTGGGGCAGCCGTCATAGGAAATCATTTCCCCTGCCAGGGTTTCCAAAGGGACAGAGTCCCTTTGGCGTTCCCCCATCGCCTCCCCCCTTGCATCCGCGCCGCAAGTGCAGTATAATAAAGGTATAAAGGATAAAAGGGGGACTAAGCCCATGAGCATTCTCGTCACCGGCGGCGCCGGCTATATCGGCAGCCACACCTGCGTGGAACTTCTGAACGCTGGCTATGAAATCGTAATCGCAGACAACATGGACAACGCCAAGCCTGCCGCGCTGGACGCCATCCGCCGGATCACCGGCAAGGACTTTTCCTTCTACCAGATCGATATCCGCGACCGCGCTGCCATGGAGGAACTCTTCTCCAACGAGCAGATTGACGCCGCCATCCATTTCGCGGGCCTGAAGGCCGTGGGCGAATCCGTGGCCAAGCCCCTGATGTACTATGACAACAACCTGTATGGCTTCATCGTGCTGGCCGAAACCATGCAGAAGCACGGCGTGAAGAAGCTGGTGTTCTCCTCCTCCGCCACCGTGTACGGCATGAACAATCCCGTGCCCTTCAAGGAGGAAATGCCCACCTCCGCCACCAATCCCTACGGCTATACCAAGGTGATGATCGAGCAGATGCTGGATGATATCTGCATCGCCGATCCCGAGTGGGCTGTGTGCAAGCTGCGCTATTTCAACCCCATTGGCGCCCACGAGTCCGGCCTCATCGGCGAGGACCCCAATGGCATCCCCAACAACCTGCTGCCCTACATCGCCCGCGTTGCCGCCGGCAAGCTCAAGGAGCTCTCCGTGTTCGGCAACGATTATGATACCGTGGATGGCACCGGCGTGCGCGATTACATCCATGTGGTCGATCTCGCCAAGGGCCATCTCGCCGCCCTGAATTATGTAAGCGAAAACAAGGGCTGCGAGGCCGTCAACCTCGGCACCGGTAACGGCACTTCCGTGCTCCAGATCGTTTCCGCCTTTGAAAAGGCCTCCGGCAAGCCCGTGCCCTATAAGATCGTCGATCGCCGCGCCGGCGATATCGCCACCTGCTACGCCGATGCTTCCAAGGCAGAAAAGCTCTTCGGCTGGCATGCTGAGAAGAATATCGACGATATGTGCCGCGATGGCTGGAACTTCCAGTCCAGGCAGCAGTAACGGGGGAGAGGAACGATTGGGGACGCTGTCCCCAAACCCCTGCCAAGGGGGATGATCCCCCTTGGAACCCTCAGTAAAGGCACGCATACGCGTGCCTTAAAATATTTTGGAATCAAACCAAAGGCTCCGCTGTGCAAGGGGAGCTGTCACCGCAGGTGACTGAAGGGTTGTATAATCATAATGGCGGCTTGCAGGCAAGCCGTCCTACGGGTTTTGTTTCAATCGAAATGGAATTGTAGGGCGGGATGCCCACATCCCGCCGCAAAATTCCCCGCAAATCGTGCCGCTGTCCGGCACGATTTGCTTTACAGGGGTTTCCAAGGGGGCAAGCCGGCTTTGCCGGCTGACTATTTCAAACCGAAGATTTGAAATAGTCGCTATCATTCCCTTTGGCGGCAGGGTTTCCCTGGCGTTTCCATCCCCTCCCCGAAATTTTCCTTGACACCCTCCCCGTCTCCCCGTATAATCTAAATGGATATTTGTAATTTTCCCTAAGATTTTACGGGGGTTTTAGAATGGACAAGGAAATTATTCGGATTGAACATCTGAGCAAAATTTTCAATGGCGCTGCGGGAAGAATCGTGGCGCTGGAGGATATCAATCTCTCCATCTGCGAGGGCGATATTTTCGGCATCATCGGCCTGTCCGGCGCGGGCAAGAGCACGCTGGTGCGCTGCATGAACCTGCTGGAGGTGCCCACCGAGGGCAAGGTGATCTTCGATGGCAAAAATCTGATGGATATGCCCCAGAAGGAATTGCTCACCACCCGCCAGGGCATCGGCATGATCTTCCAGGATTTCAACCTCATGGCCCAGCGCAACGCCTTCAAGAACGTGTGCTATCCCATGGAGATCGCCAAGGTGCCGAAGAAGGATGCGGAGAAGCGCGCCAGGGAGCTGCTGGAGCTCGTGGGCCTGGCAGACCGCATGAAGGCATATCCCAGCCAGCTTTCCGGCGGCCAGAAGCAGCGCGTGGCCATCGCCCGCGCGCTGGCGATGAATCCCAAGGTGCTGCTGTGCGACGAGGCCACTTCCGCCCTCGACCCGAATACCACCCGCCAGATTCTGGATCTTTTGAAGCAGATCAATGCCGAGCTGGGCGTAACCATCGTGGTCATCACCCATGAAATGAAGGTTATCGAAACCATCTGCAATAAGGTTGCCGTGCTGGACCAGAGCCATGTGGTGGAGGAAGGCCTGGTGCGCGATGTGTTCATCCATCCCCAGAGCAAAATTGCCCGCCAGCTCATCCTGCCCCAGCAGGAAAATGTGGAGCTCTCCGACAGCAATTGCCTGCGCATCATCTTCGATGGCTATTCCGCCTATGAGCCCGTGATTTCCAACCTCGCGCTGGAATGCCATGCCGCCATGAATATCCTCTTTGCCAATACCCGCATCGTGGATGGCAAAACCATCGGCCAGATGCTCCTGCAGCTGCCCCAGGATGAAACCACCGTGCTGCGCGTGAAGCAGTGGCTCACCGACCGCAATATCACTTTCAAGGAGGAGACGCTGAATGTTTACGGCATCAATGATTAATGAGATGCTCAATGGCATCGCCCAGACCCTGTACATGACGCTCTTTTCCACCCTCCTGGCCTATGTGCTCGGCCTGCCCATCGGCGTGGCCCTCTGCGTCACCGATAAGGGCGGCCTGCATCCCATGAAGGGCGTGAACGCCGTGCTCGGCGCCATCGTGAATGTGGTGCGCTCCGTGCCCTTCATCATCCTGCTGATCACCGTGCTGCCCTTTACCCAGTGGCTGCTGGGCACTACCCTCGGCCCCACTGCAACCGTGGTTCCGCTGGTTATCTCCGCCGCGCCCTTCATCGGCCGCATGGTGGAAGGCTCCCTCAAGGAAGTTCCCGCCGGCGTGATCGAGGCTGCCCGCGCCATGGGTACCTCCAATGTGAAGATCATCTTCAAAACCCTCATCCCCGAGGCCAAGCCCTCCCTGATCAATGGTTGCGTTATCACCATGACCACCATCCTCGGCTATACCGCCATGGCGGGCTATGTAGGCGGCGGCGGCCTCGGCGCAATCGCCATCAACTATGGCTATTACCGCTATAATACCCCGGTCATGCTCGTCACCGTGCTGCTCATGGTTGTGATCGTGCAGCTCTTCCAGGAGATCGGCTCCAGAATTGGCAAGAAGACGGACAAGAGAATTCGCTAAGACAAGGGTTACGGTCAGGGGTGCTGCCCCTGAAACCCCGCCAAGGGGAATGATTCCCCTTGGAACCCTCAGTAAAGGCACGCTTTGCGTGCCTTGAAATATTTTGGAACAGAGACAAAGGCTCCCCTGTGCAAGGAGAGCTGTCACCGCAGATGACTGAGGGGTTGTTACAATCCCTCCGCAAATCGTGCCGCTATTCGGCGCGATTTGCTTATGTGCAGGGTTCTTAGGGGCAGCGCCCCCCAGCGTCCCTCAGCGTTCCTTCTCCAATATTTTGTGCAAACTGTAAAATTTTCAATGAATGCTTGACAAATGGAAGCGGGCTTTATATAATGTCCACAAATCCAGTAGTTAAACGGATTCGGAAAGGAGGAGCTTAAGATGAAGTACGCAGCCATCCAGAACAGCATTATGATGATGTATATGGGCATGCGCCGGATGTGCATGCACGCTTCGCTATGCTCCGAACTCTGAATGGTTTCCAGCGCCGGGGAAAAAGACCGGCGGATAAGAAGGGGCAGGCAGCGAAGAAAAGCTGGCTGTCCCTTTTCTATTGGAAATCCGGGAGCGCATGCACATCCAAATCCTGCGAAGCTGGCAATCCAAGGTTCATAATTTGAAAAGGAGATAAACATCATGAAGAAGATTCTTGCAATCGCACTGGTTCTGGTTCTCGCCCTGGCAAATGTATCCGCACTGGCCGCCACCACCATCAAGGTAGGCGCAACCCCCGCACCCCACGCCGAAATCCTGGAAGTTGTAAAGCCCATCCTGGCCGAGCAGGATATCAACCTGGAAATCGTGCAGTTCAATGATTACATCATCCCCAACACCGCCGTTGAATCCGGCCAGATCGACGCCAACTATTTCCAGCATGTGCTGTATCTGAATGATTTCAATGTCCAGAATGGCACCCATCTGGCAATCGTTGAAAAGATTCATTATGAGCCCTTCGGCATCTACGCCGGCAAGACCGCTTCCCTCGAGGAGCTGAAGGATGGCGCCCAGATCGCCGTTCCCAATGATGGCACCAACGAAGCCCGCGCACTGCTGCTGCTGGAGGCCCAGGGCCTGATCAAGCTGAAGGAAGGCGTTGGCCTCACCGCCACCAAGCTGGATATCGTTGAAAATGCCAAGAATTTCGAAATCATCGAAATCGAAGCTGCCCAGCTGCCCCGTTCCCTCGGCTCTGTGGATGTAGCCGTTATCAATGGCAACTATGCCATCGACGCCGGCCTGAAGGCATCCGATGCGCTCGCAGTTGAAGATGGCGAATCCGAGGTCATCCAGCAGAACTACGCCAACGTTCTCGTCGCCAAGGAAGGCAACGAAACCAGCGAAGCCCTGGTCGCCCTCGCCGAGGCCCTCAAGAGCGAAGAAGTGAAGGCCTTCATCGAAGCTACCTACGAAGGCGCCGTAGTGCCGCTGTTCTAATGCCGGCTGTCCCACGGCAATAAATTGCCGGGAGACGTTGGGGACTGTCAGCCCCCAAACCGCACATAAAACATCGACCCCAGAGTGGGGTCGATGTTTTGATTTTGGGAGAAACCCTAGGCTCCCCTGCGGAAGGGGAGCTGTCACCGAAGGTGACTGAGGGGTTGTATATTTTTTGCAAAGCGCGCCGCCGTCCGGCGCGATTTGCATATGTGCGGGTTCACTCCATGGCGGGGTTTCAGGGGGCAGAGCCACTGATCTTCGTCGCCCCTGCAATAGAAAAAATCCCCGGGTTATCCCGGGGATTTGATCTGCACGTTATTTCTTATTCAGAAACGTAGGGCATCAGAGCGATGGTGCGTGCACGCTTGATAGCGGTGGACAGCTGACGCTGATGCTTTGCGCAAGTGCCGGTCATGCGGCGGGGCAGGATCTTGCCGCGCTCGCTGGTGAACTTGCGGAGCTTCAGGACATCCTTATAATCGATGTACTGAACCTTTTCAACGCAGAACTGGCAAACCTTCCGGCGCGGCTTGCGGCCACGGGGACGGCGTACGCGATCTTCAGACATGTTTCGTTCCTCCTTATAGATTCAAGAAGAGGGATCAGATCCCCAGATGTCAGAACGGAAGCTCGTCGTCGTCAACCTCCATAAAATCGCCGGCGGGCGCAGCCTGTCTCGGTGCGGGGGCCGGTGCTGCAGGTGCGGAATATCCGCCGCCGCTGCGCTGGCCATCATCCCGGGAGCCCAGGAATTCTACGCTGTCTGCCACGACCTCGGTGATATAGCGCTTCGTGCCGTCCTGCGCATCATAGGAACGGACCTGAATGCTGCCTTCCACCGCGACCTTGCGACCCTTGGAGAGATAGCGGGAGCAGAGCTCCGCGGTCTGTCTCCAGCAAACGACCGGAATGAAATCCGCTTCACGCACGCCCTGCGCATTCGCAAAACGGCGCTGCACCGCCACCGTGAAGTTGCACTTCATGATGCCGCTGGAAGTGGTCATGGTTTCCGGGTCCCTTGCCAGGTTTCCGATCAAAATAGCTTTGTTCATGGTTGAGCACCTCTGCCTAGCAAACCTTCGGCTTATTCAGCTTCGGATTCGGGCTTTTCGTCGTCAACAACTACTGCTGCGGGAGCTTCAACTACAACAGCTTCTTCAGCTGCCGGAGCTGCTGCTTCGCGTGCGGCGTAGGGCTTCAGCGGTTCGCGCTTGGCCGGTACTTCGCCTTCGTAGCGGATTACGAGAGAGCGCAGGATCTTGTCGTTGATCTGGAAATTACGCTCCAGCTCCTTCGGCAGTTCTGCGGGGGCCTTGATGTACATAAGTACATAATAGCCTTCGGTCTTGTAATTGATGGCATAGGCCAGACGACGCTTGCCCCACTCATCTACGCGGTCGATTTCGCCGCCGTTCTTCTTGACCAGATCGGAAAAACGATCGATCAGCTCTACGCGAGCGCTGTCTTCCAGCGTTGCGTCAATAACGTACATGACTTCGTACTGATTCATGTTTTTCACCTCCTTATGGACTTCGGCCACGGCCAGGTTATTATCCGTGGCAAGGATGCGCCAATAATTTATTATACTTATTTTGTCAAAGAAATCAAGGGCAGAAATGTGAAATTTCGTAAAAAAGTGACAAAGAAAGGAAGGCACAAGGGTACTCTGTTCCCCGGAAACCTCACAAAAGGCACGCTTTGCGTGCCTGATAATTATATTATGCAAATCGCGCCGCCGAATGGCGCGATTTGCTTTACAGGGGGTTCCAAGGGGGATCATCCCCCTTGGCGGGGTCCGGGGCAGGACCCCCTGGTCAGTTCAGCTTAATCAGCGTCAGCTTGAAAACATCGGTGCTCTCCGAGCAGCCGGTGAGGGAAACATCCTCGGAGCTCACCAGCCGCAGCACGCTGTTGGGGAAGGCATGGAAGATCAGGTGCGCGGAGGAAGCATTGGTGGTGCCGTCGGACAGGGTGGCCACATCCTGGGCGGATTCTTCCAGAATCTCGCCGTTCAGGGTGAGGAACATCCGGGTGGAAACGGTCTGCATCGCCGGCACATGGGTGGTGTGGATGGCCATGTAGGTGCCGGGACGGCGGATCAGTATGCCGTGCTCGCTGCACATGAAGCAATCATGGTTGGCGTCCGAGGCAGTGAGCTCCACCGCATCGCCGCCGGCCACCATCAGCGGGGTAGCCGCGCTGAAATGGGCGCTGCTGGTGCTCAGGTTGCTGGAGGAGCTGGAAACAGTGGCGCAGCAGCATCCGCATCCACCGCAGCTGCCGCATCCGCAGCCATTATTGCAGCCGCAATTGCTCCAACCGGAGCCGCTGCGGCCCCAATTGCTCCAGGAACTGCTGCCCCAGCCCCAGTGCTTCCGGCATTTCCGGCCGGAACAGGTGTCATCGCAGATGCAGGGGCCGCAGGGACCCGTGTAGAAGGGAAAGTCGCGGAAATTCCGGGAATTGCTGCTGCAGCCACATCCGCAGCCACAGCCATTATTGCAGCCGCATCCGCAGTGGGTCAGCGGACCGGAAACGCTGTTGAGCACGCCGAAGTTATTGCAGCCGGAACATCCGGAACACGAATTATTTGAACATGCCACAGGAAATTTCTCCTTTCGTCCGGGCGCTTCTTCGCCCGAGGGGTTCAATGCATCTTATGCGAAAGGAGAAATTGGGTGCGGGGAAGGCGCCAAAGGGACGCCGGGGGAACGCTTAGAGGCGTTGCCCCTAAGAACCCCACCAGGGGGAGAGCCTCCCCCTGGACCCCGCAGTATAAGGCACGCATTCGCGCGCCTTGAATTTTCTTTGCTGCGGATGCACAAGGGCATCATGCCCTTGAGCAGGGTGCAGGGACAGCGTTCCCCACAAAAAAGTTGCCGCCGACACCTTCCGTGCCGACGGCATTGAGTTCTATTATTTGGTTTTCGCGGCTGGTATTCCGCTTTGCCCTTAAACAATGCGCTTCCAGTAAACCGGGATTATCATATGCTTCCTGCCGATTTTTCACGTTTTCCGGCGCGTTTCGGTCTTAAACATGCATTCCGTTTTCTTGCTCTCTTGCGGATTCCGGATCTATCTTGGTTCTTGTTCTTGCATCAGGGTTTCTGTTTTCAGTTGGTTATTGCTTTCTGATATTTATTGGATGTGCATTGATCAGATTCCAATTTCTTCCATGCTGAATGTTTCAGTTTCCTGTTATTCTTTCCGGATTCCTTTGCCTGGTTCTTATCCTTGAAATTCTGTTCAGGAGATTTTGTCTCCCGTTCTTACCCTTTGAATTTCTCGTCTTCAAAGGCTTTCTTGGATTTATTTTACCGGCACAACTGCATGTTTCTTTGCCTTCTGTACGCCACGCAATTATCGGGGGTCAGCGCGTTGATTTATCTTAAAACATTGCGCGGGGCAAAGCCATATACCAATTGTGTCTTTTCTGTGTTGTTCAATGGTATCGCCCCTTTCTCTTTTTCGTAGCTTACCGGGTGACTGGTCCTATATTTCGGTCTTGCTTTCCGGGGGGATTTTCAAATCCAGCGTCCCGGCCTACCGAAATGAAAGCGACTCTGCGCTCGGTTCTCTTTTTTGATCTTCCTTGGCTCGCATTTATAATACCACGTTTCCTCAGTTTTGTCAACAAGTTTTTTACAATTTCCGAAGAAAAATTATGCGAACAGTACAAAGAAACTGTTCGTAATATGACATAACGCGAATGATGTAATTTCAGTTCGCCGGAATGTTAGGGAAATTCCGAACGGCAGGAGCGCAGCGGTCGCCGGCAGTGGCGCATAAAAACAAAAAATCCGAACAATGGGGGAGATGCTGGGAGGTACGCTGGGGCTCTGCCCCAGACCCCGGCAGGGACCCTGCCAGAGGGCTCTGCCCTCTGGACTCCCGCCAAGGGGGATGATCCCCCTTGGAACCCTCAGTAAAGCAA
>JAFUPT010000185.1 GCA_017481065.1 Clostridia bacterium
CCTACGGAATTCCTTAAATAGAAGCAGAATCGTAGGGCGGGATGCCCTCATCCCGCCGCAGGGAAGAACAACCCCTCAGGCCCTTCCATTTCCTTCCCCCAGCGCACGAAGTGCGCTTACGGGGGTTTCCAAAGGGAATCATTCCCTTTGGCCGGGGGTCTGGGGGCTGGAAGCCCCCAGCGTCTCTCCCCCTAAAACGACAACGCGCCGGTGGTATACGGCGCGGGAAAGGATTGCATATGGAAGAGAACATTGCAATTAAGATGGAAAACACGGCCTCCCCGGAGGAGGCAAGGCCCGGGCAGGATTTTGATGCACTGCTGCGGGACCGGGATTTCCAATCGGAGTTCGACCGCAGGATTTCCCGGGCACTGGAAACTGCGCGCAGCAAATGGGCGCAGGAGACGGAGCGCAGGATTGAGCGTGCGCGCGCCGAGGCCGAGGCTCTGGCACGCATGAGCGGCGAGGAGCGCATGGCCCACGACTTTGCCCGCAGGGAAGCGGAGCTGAACGAGCGCGAGGGCGCGATTGCCCGGCGCGAGCTCCGTGCTGAAGCGGCAAAGATGATCGCCGAGCGCAGCCTGCCGCCGGAGCTGGCGGAAGCGCTGAATTACGAAAGCGCTGAGCGCGTGGCCGAGAGCCTGGATGCTGCCGAGCGCGCCTTCAAAAATGCCGTGCAGAGCGGCGTGGAGAAGCGCATGAGCGGACAGGTTCCCGCCGCAGCCCGTGCCGGCCGCAGCGGCGAGGTGAGCGACGCGGAGTATTATCGAACGCACTACGGGGTGAGATAGCGAACACCTTATCCGGCCCGCTTAGCGGGCCGCCTTCCCACCGGGGGAAGGCATTGGCTCTGGCGTAAGGCTTCTCCTGCCAGCAGCCGATGCGACCGATGAGCTGTTCCCGCCGTCTCCCTGACAAGCCGAAAAGGAGGTAAAGCATGTCCAATACCATTATGACCCTGCAGGAGATTGCCCGCCAGGCCCTTCCCCAGCTGATGGAGAACCTGATCTTTCCCAATCTCTGCTACCGCGATTTTTCCGAGGAATTCCACGACCTGGGCGACACGGTGAAGATCCGCAAGCCTGCGGTGTTCACTGCCGAGGATTTCAATGCTGAAACCGGCGTGAACTACCAGGAGCTCGCCGGCGAGACCGTGGATGTAAGCCTGAACCACCTCGCCACCGTGGACGCCCACGCATCCGCCATCGAGAGCGCCGTGGATATCGACGATCTGAACCGCGCCTTCATCGGCCCGGCCGCAGCGGCACTCGCCGAGAAGATCAATGCCGACGGCATGAAGCTCTACCGCGATATTCCCCATTTCACCGGCGCGCCCGGCGTGACTCCGTCCACCCTGGCCGACCTTGCCGCCGCACGCCACAAGCTGAACATGAACAAGGCGCCCGCATATGGCCGCGTGGCCGTGTGGGACCCGGAGGCCGATGTAAACTTCGCCCAGATTCCCGCGCTGATCAATGCCGAGAAGGGCGGCGAATCCGCCGCCCTGCGCGAGGGCGCCATCGGCCGCGTGTTCGGCATGGATAATTACATGTCCCAGGCCGTGTGCAGGCATAGCGTCGGCACCGCCATTTCCTCCGGCTGCAAGCTGCTGGTGGACGGCGCTGCACCGAAGGGCGCGGCTTACATCCACATCGACGGCGGCTCCGGCGCTGAAACCCTGGAGCCCGGCGATATCCTCACCATCGGCGGCGTGGATTACGCCGTGGAGAAGCAGTGCGTGTTCTCCGGCGGCGAGGGCGATGTTTACGTCTGCGGCGGCGTGAAGGCCGATATCGCGGACAATACCGGGGTGGCTTATGTGGGCTCCGCCGATGCCGCGGAGTATACCAACAACCTCGCCTTCCATCCCATGGCCTTTGCCTATGTCACCCGCCCGCTGCTCAACCCCGATGGCCAGGGCGTTGCCAGCTATGTAACCAGCTACAACGGCGTCTCCCTGCGCGTGACCAAGGGCTACGACCAGCAGTACAAGCGCAGCATCTATTCCATGGATGTGCTCTACGGCTTCAAGACCGTTTATCCGGAGCTGGCCGTGCGCGCGCTGGGCTGAGCCATGCTGGGCAGGTTGAAGCTGCGCATTCCCGATGCGCAGGATGACGCCCTGCTGGAGGAGCTGCTCAGCAGCGCCGAGGGCATGATACTGGCCTACACCGGCCGGGATGAAATACCCGAGCTGCTGGAGGGCGCGCAGCTGGAGATCGCCGCCATGCTCTTCAACCGCATGGGCATGGAGGGCGAATCCAGCCACAGCGAGGGCAGCGTGAGCCGCACGGCGGAGAGCATACCGGAATATATCCGGAGGCAGCTGAATCCCTTCCGGCGTGCAAGGGCGGTGGGCGCATGAGGCTGATTGAGCGCACGCTCAGGGAAATCTCCATCGCGCCGAGGATGGAAAGGATTGGCTCCCTCGGCGGCAGGGCGGAGGGCTTCTCGGAGGAAATGACCACCGTGCGCGGCGCGGTGCTTCCGGAAAGCGGCGCCCTGTCCACCGGGGAAAAGGGCCTGCACAGCGGCGCGGCAATCCGCCTACTGGTTCCGGCGGATGCGCAGGTGAAGATTGGCGATGGCGCATGGGTGGAGGGAAGCATGTATATTGTTTCCGCCGTGCGCCGCTGGACGGGCCACCTGGAGCTTGAATGCGAGGCCCGGGCATGAAAAAGCTGGCGCGGAAATTATCCGGCATTCCCTCCCGGCTGGAAGCGGGCATGGCGGAGGCGCTTTTCACTTCTGCCGCCCGGGCCGCGGAAATTGCCCGGCAGAATGTGCCCGTGGATACGGGCGCGCTGCGAAGCAGCATCTTCCATTCCGGGGCGGGGCTTCGCGCGGAGGCTGCGGCCTCCGCTCCCCATGCCGGGATGGTGGAATTCGGCACAGGCAGGACGCCGCCCCGGCCCTTCATGCTGCCGGCGGCCCGGGCTGTGCGCGGGGAATTTGCGCGGCAGGCGGAAAACTGCCTGAAGGAGATTTTGAAATGATTACGATCAAGGAAGAGCTTCGCGCCGCCCTCAGCGGGGTGTGCGGCGAAGTGGTATACGGCTATCCCCGGGATTTCACCGGGGATACGCTGGTGGGCTGGCGCGAATCGGGCAATGCCCGGCATGCCCAGGCGGATGGCAGGGAATACCTTGCGGAGCTTGAATACACGCTGGAAATCTTCGCACCGGCCCCGGAGGCGGCGGCGGATTTGCTGGCTGCCTGCGATGAACGCATGCGGGGCATAGGCCTTCGCCGGGAGAGCAGCGCGGAGGTATTTGAGGAAAACGCCGCCCTCTGCCATATCAGCGCCCGCTACCGCGCGCTGGCGGATATCGAGGGCAATATTTATCAGTAGGAGGATTGAAACATGGCAACCACCAGATCCCAGGGCACGACCCTGAAATTTACCCCCGCAGGCGGCGCGCAGCTCACTGTGGGCAGGCTCACCTCGGTGGGCGAAATTGCGCCGGAGGCCGAGGAGCTGGATGTAACCACCCTGGAATCCACCGGCGGCTACCGCGAATATATGCAGGGCTTCCGCGATTCCGGCGAGCTGGAAATTTCCGGCTACCACGATGCGGCGGATGATGGCCAGAAGGGCCTGCGCAGCGCCTTTGCAAGCGGCGCATCCGGCGCTTTTGAGGTGGCATTCCCGGATGGCACTGTCGTTACTTTTAACGGCTTCGTCAAGAGCCACAGCATCGGCTCTGCCGAGGTGGACGGCGCAATCGGCTTCGGCGCGGTGATCCGCATCAGCGGAGCCGTGAGCGTTATGGAGGCGGCATAAGGCATGGAAAAGCATGTGGAAATTGCCGGGAAGGCGTACAGGATGTGCTATTCCGTAAACGCCCTCTGCGAGGTGGAGGCCCGCGCGGGCGGTTCGTTGGACGGCCTGATGGAAAGACAGTTCACGGCCACGCGCCTGCTGCTCTGGGGCGGCCTTATGCAGCTGCAGCCGGAGCTTACCCTGCGGGATGCGGGCGATATCATCGGCGCGCACCTCAGGCAGGGCGGCACGCTGGAGGAAATCGTTTCCCTGTGCTCGGAAGCGCTGGAGGAAGCGGGTTTTTTCTCCGGGGCGGCGCTGTGACGGAGGGAAAAAACTTCCGGGAAACGGCGCGGGAATTGCTCCGGAGCGCTGCGGAACTGGGGATGGGGGAGGCGCACAGGCTGCTTTTCCTCACGCCCTGGGAGATTGAACTCTGCTTTCAGGCCCTCGCTGCGCGGCGGCAGGCGGAGCTGGAAAGAAGCGATCTGCTGGGCTGGCTCGCCGGCAGGTATGCGCTGATCGGCTTTCATGCGCCGAAGCGCTATCCCCGTAGGCCGGACGCCGTTCAAAAGCGCCCGGCCAGGATGAGCGATGGCCAGATGAAGCAGGTATTCGCGGCCATGGCTGCGAGAAAGGAGGAAGGCGATGGCGGTTGTTGAAACCCTTGAAATTCGCTTTCAGGCAAACCTCGGCAGGCTGGGAAAGCAGCTTGCCCTCGCCGCCGCCCAGCTGGGCACGCTGGGCAGCGCGGCGGACAATGTGCAGAAGAATTTTGAAGCGGCGCAGGCGGGCTGTGCCGAGGCCGGGCGGGGCATTGTGGACGCCGTCGCGGGCGAACTGCGTGCCGGGAAGCAGCAGATAAACACGGAGGGCCGCAGCATAGTGCTCTCCGCCGCTTCCGCCATGCAGGCGGCGGCATCGGCCTCCGGGGCTCCCGGCAGCGCGGGAAGATTGCTCGCCAGCCGCTTTTCATCGGGAATTCTGAGCGGCAGGGCGAGCGCAGCCGGCGCGGCGCAGGGCGTGGTTTCCGCAGCGGCCTTTTCAGCGGACAGCTCGGCGGCCTTCTCCGCGGGCGCGAACCTGAGCCAGGGCTTTGCCAACGGCATCCTGAGCCGCATGGGCGCGGTGATTGCCGCTGCAAACAAGGTGGCCAATGCCGCAGTGAGCCGCATCCAGAGCGCGCTGAAGATTCATTCTCCCTCGAAGGTGGCCTTCGAAATGGGCGGCTTCTTTGGCGAGGGCTTCGCGGGCGGCGTGCGTGCGTCGGTGCGGCAGGTGCAGCTGGACGCGCTGGCGCTCTCTGGCAGTGCGGCTGCGGCCATCGGACCGGGGGCAGAAAACCCCGCGTCCTTCATCGGGCCCGGCAGCGGGCTGGGCGGCGTGGTGCGCGCGGCGGTGCAGGATGCGCTGGGAGGCACGAATTTCGTGGTTCCGCTGCATGTGGACGGCGTGAAGCTGGGCGAGGCCAGCATACGCGGCATCAACCGGGTCACCCGCAGCGCGGGACGGCTGATGCTGGAGATCTGAGGAGGTGTGCGGCATGGCGATGCTTTTGATCAACGGCGCGGAGATGCCCGCGCCCTCCGCCCTGAAGGTTACGCTGTTTGATGTATCCTCTCCTCAGGAGCGCAGCGCCGCGGGCGGAATTGTGATGGACAGGGTGGCGGTGAAGCGCAGGTTGGAGCTCAGCTGGGCATTTTTATCCGGCAGCGATCTGGCCCGGCTTCTGAACGCGGTGACGGAGGCAGCCTTCTTTGAGGCGGACTACCCCGATCCTGCCGCCGGGGAAATGCGCGGAATGACCTGCTGCTGCGGCGACAGGGCCACCGGAATCCTGCGCATGGAGGGCGGCGAGCCCATCTGGACCAACGTGGAAATGACTTTTACCGAAAAATAGCGAGGTGATACTGTGGCGGACTGGACGGCGATGATGCACGCCCCCATGCGCGAATTGAAGATAGGCGGAAAAATTGTGTTCGGCAGCGCTGCCGAGCTGGAGCTTGATGGATCGATGGCTGTGGAGCTCACCATCGAGGAGGGCGCGGACGGCGCGCTGCTGCCGGGCGATGTGCTCTCCGCCGGCTGTACGCTGGACCTGGTGAACGATGCGGGCCAGTGGCTCCCCGGCGGCAGCCTGCTGGGCGGCCAGGAATTGACCGGCGCCACCCTCATGCCCCAGCTGGGCGCGGTATCCGGCGGGGAAATCCTCTGGCGGGATATGGGCGCATTCCAGATTGAGAGCGCGGTGCTGCTGGAGGGAGAGGGCAGGCTGCGCATTCGGGGCTATGACAGCGCGGCATACGAGCTGGGCGGCGCTTTTACGGATGCGCTCACTTACCCCGCATCCCTGGAAACCCTGTGGCGGCATGCTGTGGGCCAGACCCGCTACATATGGGAGGGAAGCGTGCCCAACGGCTCCGCCGTGATCGATTTCCCGCCGGACTGGAAGGAAAATTCCATCCGCACGGTGCTGGGCTGGATCGCGGCGGCGGCGGGCTGCTTTGTGCGCATCGGCAGGGATGGCAGCCTGGAGCTCCGCCCGGTAAACGGCGGAAAGGAATATGCAATCGATCCGGCCGCCTACCTGAAGCTGGAGCGGGACAGCGTTTCCTTCGGCCCGGTGGACGCGCTGAAAATTTCTCCCGCGGGCGAAAATGCCGGGGAGAAGGTTTACTGCGGCAGCGCGGGCACGGCCATCCATGCCCTTTCGGTGCGCGGCAACCCGGTTTTCATCGCAGGGGCTGCAAGTATCGATGGGCTGGCGGAGGGCATGCTCGACCAGGTGGAGGGGCTTGCCAGCGCCTCCCTGCGCCTGGAATGGCGGGGAGACCCGGAGCTGGAAATCGGCGACAGGATCATTGTCACCGATACCCATGGAAGCGAATGCGCCGGGGTGCTCTCCCGGCAGACGCTGCGCTTTTCCCTGGGCTTCTCGGCAAGCTGCGCCTGCGCCATCCCGGAGGACAGCGTTTCCGGCGTGCGCCGGGCCATTACCCCCGAGGGCGGGCTGAACGCATCCGCGCTGGTGGGCGCAGTGGACGGCGGTCTGCTCAGCGCAGGCAGCGTGACCACCGAAAAGCTGGCTGCCGGGAGCGTGACCGCCGAGAAGCTGGCGGCGAGCATCATTGATGCGGTATCCATCGATGCGGTGACGGCAAAGATCGAAAGCCTTACCGCCAAGGACATTGAAACCGACCGCCTCGCCGCCGCGCTGGCCAGCTTTACCGTGATCACCGCCGGAACCGCCAGCTTTGACCGGGCGGCGGTGCAGCATCTGGTGGCGAACGCGCTGAATCTGTCCTTCGGCGTGGGGGACACGGTGTTCATCAGCAACCTGCGGGCCAGCTACGCCCAGATCGTGAACGCCGCCATCGGCAACCTGTGCATCAAGGCCAGCGACGGAAATTATTATTCCATCGATGTGGATGGCGATGGCAGGGTTTCCGCCACGAGGACCACTGTGTCCGACGGTGAAATTTCCGCCGGACAGACGGATGCGGGCCGGGTGATCCTCGGCACGGATGTAACCGCCGAATCCCTGAACACATCCAGCCTGCTGGCCACCTACGCACTGGTGAACAAAATCGACGCCGCGCGCATCGATGTGGACCAGCTCTTTGCCCGGGAGGCCTTTATTTCGAAATTGGCCACCAGCCAGATCGTGGCCGGGAAATCCCTCACCATCATCGCAGGAGAGGCCAGCGCGGCGCAAAATGCGGCAGAATCCGCCC
>JAFUPT010000001.1 GCA_017481065.1 Clostridia bacterium
ACATGATCACCGGCGCAGCCCAGATGGACGGCGCAATCCTGGTAGTATCTTCCGCAGACGGCCCGATGCCCCAGACCCGCGAGCATATCCTGCTGGCCCGTCAGGTAGGCGTACCGTACATCATCGTGTTCATGAACAAGGTAGACCAGGTAGACGACCCCGAGCTGCTCGAGCTGGTAGAGATGGAAATCCGCGAGCTGCTGAGCGAGTACGACTTCCCGGGCGACGACATCCCGGTAGTCAAGGGTTCCGCTCTGATGGCTCTGGAAGCCCTGATGGCAGGCAAGGACGCCAAGAGCGCTCCCGAGTGCCAGTGCATCTTCGAGCTGATGAACGAAGTAGACGCCTACATCCCCGAGCCGGAGCGCGCCACCGACAAGCCGTTCCTGATGCCCGTTGAGGACGTATTCACCATCACCGGCCGCGGCACCGTAGCCACCGGTCGTGTAGAGCGCGGCCAGATCAAGGTATCCGACCAGGTAGAAATCGTGGGCCTGACCGAAGAGAAGCGCACCACCGTAGTTACCGGCGTTGAGATGTTCCGCAAGATTCTGGACTATGCCGAGGCAGGCGACAACATCGGCGCCCTGCTGCGCGGCGTACAGCGCACTGAGATCGAGCGCGGCCAGGTACTGGCCAAGCCCGGCAGCATCAAGCCCGAGGTTCATTTCATGGGCCAGGTATACGTTCTGACCAAGGAAGAAGGCGGCCGCCACACTCCGTTCTTCAACGGCTATCGTCCGCAGTTCTACTTCCGTACCACCGACGTAACCGGCAACATCAAGCTGCCCGAAGGCGTTGAGATGGTAATGCCCGGCGACAACATCGACATGGAGATCACCCTGATCACCCCCATCGCATGCGAAGAAGGTCTGCGTTTCGCTATCCGCGAAGGCGGCCGTACCGTAGGCTCCGGCGTTGTAACCAAGATCCTGGACTAATATCCAAGAGAAAAGAGCGAATCCGCAAGGGTTCGCTCTTTTTGTGCATATATATGCCGGCCGGCGAGGCGCAGCGGCTGCCGGGCTGTTGGCGTTGATCGAATTCCGACCCCGCAGATAATGGGGCCGGGATTCTGTTTTTCATTCCGGATGGGATGAAGGGGGGAGGCGAAATCCGCTGCCGTAGATTAAAGCAGCGGATTTCTTGTGCGGGGTGGGGTGTATCGCTCCTCGGATATCTGCGGTGGCAGCTTGGCGGGCGCACACATAGGTGCGCCCCTACAAGAATTCCTGCAAATCACGCCGCTGTCCTAAGCAGGGGTTCTAAGGGGACAGCGTCCCTTTGGCGTTCCCAACGCCGTTCCCGGCGTCTCGCCCCGGCTTGCATAGAAAAACGGGCCGTGCTATAATATTGAAAAAGCGCCTGAGGAGGGGATTGCATGTATCTGAAGTTGAACGGTTGCGAGCTCAGCTGCGAGCCGGGGATTCGCTGGCGGGATGCATATGATCTCCTGCCGGAGGATAAAAAGGTGCGCGCCCCGCTGGGCATTTCCGTACAGGGCAGAACCTATTCGCTGAACGATCCGGCGCTGGAATACACCTATGCCCGGGTGCTGACCTACGGGGACGAGGAGGGCCGCCGCATTTATGAGCGCTCGCTGCAGCTGCTGTTTCTGACGGCGGTGCACCGGGTGAACCCGGATGCCCATGTGCGCATCGAGCATTCCTTCGGCCAGGGGCTGTATATGCGGCTGGCGGAGGGAGAGATGTCCGGGGAATTCATTCGGGCGGTGGAAGCGGAAATGCGGGATATGGTGGCGCGGGATCTGCCGCTGGAGCGGAAAAACGTGACCACGGACGAGGCGTCGACCTACTTTGCCCGCACGGGGCAGGAGGATCGACTGCGCATTCTGAACTACCGCCAGTACGGCCACTTCACCCTTTACCGCATCGACGGCGGGCCGGAGGACTATTTTTACGGCGAAATGGCGCCCTCGACGGGCTATATCGATATGTTTTCGCTGGTGCCCTACGGCCCCGGCGTGGTGATGATGCAGCCGGACATCGCCGATCCGGGCAGGGCAGCGCCCTTCCGGGATTTGCCGAAGCTCTGGCGCATCTATCAGGAAACCTCCGCCTGGAACAGCATACTGCGCTGCGAAAACGCCGCGGATCTGAATGAGATGGCGGTGGCACATGGCCTGCGGGAGTTCATTCGCGTGAACGAAGCCCTGCAGGAGGGCAAGATACAGGAGATTGCCCGGCAGTTTATCGCATCCGGGGCGCGGCTGATCCTGGTGGCGGGGCCCTCATCCTCGGGAAAGACCACCTTTGCCCACCGGCTGAGCATCGCGCTCAAGGTGCAGGGGCTGCGGCCGGTGAAGCTCTCGCTGGATGATTATTACCGCAACCGGGCGGATCTGCCGCTGGAGCCGGATGGATCGGTGGATTTGGAGCGCATCGAAACCCTGGATACGCCGCTGATTTCTGAGCATCTGAAGCGGCTGATGGCGGGGGAGACGGTGCAGGTGCCGGAATTTGACTTCAAGAATGCCTGCCGCACCGAGCGCACCCATTCTTTCTTTGTGGAGGAGGGCCAGCCCATCATCATCGAGGGCATTCATGGCCTGAACGACGCGCTGACCGAGGGCATCGACCGCTCGATGAAATTCAAGATTTACATCAGCGCCCTCACGATGCTGAACCTGGATGATCACAACCGCATCCGCACCACCGACGCGCGGCTCCTGCGGCGCATCGTGCGGGATATGCAGTTCCGCGGCACTTCGCCGGAGCAGACGATGGCGATGTGGAAATCCGTGCGCCACGGCGAGGAGAGCTATATCTTCCCCTTCCAGGAGCAGGCGGACGCGATGTTCAATTCCTCGCTGACCTACGAGCTGGCGATCATGAAGAAATACGCCTACTCGGCATTGAAGGAGATCACGCCCCAGAGCCCGCATTACACGTTGGCCCAGCGCCTGGTGAAATTCTTGAGCTACATCCGCACGGCGGATGTGGAGGATGAGATTCCTGTAAATTCTCTCCTGCGGGAATTCATCGGCGGCTGCTGCTTCTACCGGGAAACGGATTAAAACCATGCATGCTTCCTTCCAAAGCTGCCCATAATAGGGTCTGCAAGGAGGAATGCAAGCATGAAATTTGACAGACAGAAACTCGAAAGCCTGAAGCGCATGTTCTTTGTGCTGGCGCTGATCCTGGTGGTGGGCGTGGGCGTGACCGGCTGCATGAACCGGAATGTGGATGAAGATGTGACCGGCGGCGTGAACGACGGCAGGATCACCCAGGCCAGCCCCGCTCCCAACTACATGCCCCAGGGCACGGCAATGAATTCCGCTGCTGCGAACAACGAGGCCGCCCGCTTTGACTGGAGCAAGAATGCCTCCCAGATCGAGGCGCAGATCGCCCAGATTTCGGAAATCAGTGAGGCGCGCCTGGTGGTGACCGGCAATACCGCGCTGGTGGCCGTGCGCTTCAACCAGGCATACCAGGGCGAGATGACCGAGCGCATCCGCGAAATGATCGCTGCTGAGGTGATGGCTGCCGATCCGGAGATCACCACCGTGGCGGTGACTGCGGATGATGAGGATGTGAACAGCGTTTACGATCTGGCCAACCGCGTGCTCAACGGCACGGCGATGGATGATCTCAAGACGGAGATCAACGAAATCGTGCGCAACGCGACGACGCTGAGGTGACGCTCAGGGGACGCTGTCCCCTGAGAACCCCTGCCAAAGGGCGCTGCCCTTTGGAAACCCGCTTGAAGGGCAAATCGCGCCGGAAGCAGCGCGATTTGTGGAAAAGTATTGCGGAACAAACCGCTCCTCCCTCTTGCCTCCCCTTGCAGGGGAGGCGGCCCGAAGGGCCGGAGGGGTAGTTCCTGCAAATGCCCGCAGCGCGGGATGTACCCGCCGCACATAGACCCAACGGAGGAACACAAATGAAGCACAGGGGAGAGGGCATGCGCGAGGGACGGCTGTTGGCGGCCGTGCTCGCTGTGGTTGCGCTCGTTTCCCTGGCAATCTGGCTGGACCGGCTTCCGCGAAGCATCGCTGTGGAGCCGGTCTCTTATGTTTCTGCGGAAGAACTGGTCGTGCTGGTGGATTTGAATTCCGCGCCTGCGGCGGAGCTGGCTCATCTTCCAGGCATCGGGGAGGAGCTGGCGGCGCGCATCGTATCCTTCCGGGAGGAAAGCGGCCCCTTTGCATCGGTGGATGGCCTGGATGATGTGCCCGGCATCGGCGAAGGAAAGATTGAGGCGCTGCGAAGCCTTGTATTTTGCGGATAAATGGTATAAACTGTAAAACAGATTACACAAGGGAGAAATGCGAGAATATGTTTGCACATCTGCACCTGCATACGGAATATTCGCTGCTGGACGGCGCATGCCGCATCAAGCCGCTGATGAAGCGGCTCAAGGAGCTGGGCATGCGCAGCTGCGCGATCACGGACCACGGCGTGATGTACGGCGTGCTGGATTTCTATCGCGCCGCGAAGGCGGAGGGCATCCATCCGGTGATCGGCTGCGAGGTGTATGTGTGCGCCGATATGGAAAACAAATCCGGCGGCTTCCGGGAGCAGAGCCATTTGATCCTGCTGTGCGAAAACCAGAAGGGATATGAAAATCTTTCCGCGCTGGTGAGCGAGGGCTGGACCCGGGGCTTTTATTATCGTCCCCGCGTGGATTATGAACTCCTGAAAAAGCACAGCGAGGGCCTGATCTGCATGAGCGCCTGCCTGTCCGGCGATATTCCCAAGCTCCTGCTGGACCGCCGGGACAACGACGCCCGGGCGATGGCCCAGCGCTACCTGGATATCTTCGGCCGCGGCAATTTCTTCATCGAAATCCAGGACCACGGCATTCCGGAGCAGAAGCAGGTGCTGCCCCGGCTGGTGAAGCTGGCCCGGGAGATGGATATCCCGCTGGTTTGCACCAACGACTGCCATTACCTCGAACAGGCGGATGCCGAGATGCAGGAAATACTGATGTGCATCCAGACCGGCAAGACCCTCGAGGATGAAAACCGCATGAAGATGAACTCGGACCAGATGTACCTGAAATCCGAGGAGGAGATGCTGCGGGTATTCCCCAACTTCCGGGATGCCATCGAGCGCACCGAGGAGATTGCCCAGCGCTGCCATGTGGAATTTGAATTCGGCCATACCCAGCTGCCGCGCTATCCCCTGCCCGAGGGGGAGACGGATGACCGGGCCTACCTGCGCAGGCTCTGCGAGGATGGCATACGCCGCCTCTATGGCGAGGAACGGCAGGACGCCTGGGACCGCATGAATTACGAGCTGGGCGTGATCGAAAACATGGGCTATGTGGATTACTTCCTGATCGTGTGGGATTTCATCCACTATGCCAAGACCCATGGCGTGGGCGTGGGCCCCGGGCGCGGCAGTGGCGCGGGCTCCATCGTGGCCTATTCCCTGGGAATTACCGAGATCGATCCCCTGAAATACAATCTGCTCTTCGAGCGCTTCCTGAATCCGGAGCGCATATCCATGCCGGATATCGACTGCGATTTTGACTACGAGCGCCGGGGCCAGGTGATTGAATATGTAAAGGCGCGCTACGGCGAGGACCATGTGGCGCAGATCATCACCTTCGGCACGATGGCGGCCAGGGGCGTGCTCCGCGATGTGGGCCGCGTGCTGGGCATGAGTTACCAGCAAACGGACCTGATCGCCAAGATGGTGCCCTTTGAACTGAATATGACGCTGGAAAAGGCGCTCAAGATGAATCCGGAGCTGAAGGCCGCCTATGAGGGCGATCCGCAGGTACACAAGCTGGTGGATATGGGCCGGAAGCTGGAGGGCATGCCCAGAAACACATCCACCCATGCCGCCGGCGTGCTGATCACGGCGAAGCCCGTGGTGGATTATCTGCCGCTGCAGATGAATGATGATGTGATCACCACCCAGTTCCCCATGGGCGATGTGGAGGCGCTGGGCCTCTTGAAGATGGATTTCCTCGGCCTGCGCACGCTGAACGTGATCATGGATACCGAGCAGCTCGTGGCGGAAAACGGCGGCCCGGTGATCACCAACGAGGATATTCCCTTCGATGATCCCGGCGTTTACGAGATGATTTCCAATGGCGATACCGACGGCGTGTTCCAGCTGGAATCTGCGGGTATGCGCGCATTTCTGCAGAACATGCGTCCGGAGAGCTTCGAGGATATCATCGCCGCGATTTCCCTGTACCGCCCGGGTCCGATGGATTCCATACCGCGCTACATCGCCGGCAAGGAGGACCCCAGCAGCGTGAAATACCTCACGCCGCAGCTCAAGCCCATCCTGGATGTCACCTACGGCTGCATGGTGTACCAGGAGCAGGTAATGCAAATCGTGCGCGATCTGGCGGGCTATTCCATGGGCCGGAGCGATCTGGTGCGCCGCGCCATGTCCAAGAAGAAGCATGATGTGATGGCCGAGGAGAAGGCGAACTTCATCAACGGCCTGGAGGAGGATGGCAAGATCATCGTGCCCGGCTGCGTGCGCAACGGCGTGCCCGCGCAGGTTGCCGAGCAGATCTTTGACGAGATGACAGCCTTCGCCAGCTACGCCTTCAACAAATCCCATGCTGCGGCCTACGCCGTGGTCGCCGTGCAGACGGCCTGGCTCAAGCTGCATTATCCCGAGGAATTCATGGCGGCGCTGATGAATTCCATGACCACCAATACCACGAAAATTGCTTACTACATCCAGTCCCTGCGGAAGAAGGGCATTTCCGTGCTGCCGCCGGATGTAAACGCGTCCCAGGGCATGTTTTCCGTGGATATTGTGGATGGCGTGAAATGCGTGCGCTACGGCCTTGCGGGCATCAAGAACCTCGGCAACACCGCCATTGATGATATCGTCGCCGAGCGCGAGGCCAACGGCCCCTACACGGATCTGCATGATTTCATCACCCGCAATGCCGGGAATTCCGCAAACAAGAAGGCTGTGGAGAGCCTGATCCGCGCCGGCGCCTTCGATAAGCTGCCGGGCAAGCGCAGCCAGAAGCTGCATGTGTTTGAAAAGGCCATGGATAGCGCCAACAAGCAGCAGAAGAGCGTGATCGCCGGGCAGATTTCCCTCTTTGACATGGGGGAGAGTGTAACCCGCGCGCCCGCGCCCGCCTTCCCGGACCTCAAGGAATTCGATAAGCGCGTGCTGCTGGAAATGGAGAGGGAAACCATCGGCGTGTTCATCTCCGGCCATCCGCTGGATGAATACACCCAGGAGCTCTCGGAGCTGAAATACAACGCGGGCTTCCTGGAGGAGCTTGCCGAGCGCCCGGACCACGGCATGGAATACGATCAGAAGCTGGTGCGCATGGGCGGCCTGATTGTGGAAAAGAAGACCAAGGCTGTCAAGAGCGGCATGATGGCGTTTCTGCAGCTGGAGGATATGTACGGCGTGACGGAGGTGCTGGTATTCCCGAAGATATATGAGCGGCTCTCGAGCGCGCTGACCACGGATGAACCGGTGCTGCTGGTGGGCAAGCTCTCCGTGCGCGAGGACGAGGCCACGAAGCTCCTGCTGGAAAAGGTGTATCCCCTGCGGGAGGCTCCGGCGGAGGAGCACATGCGCTACAATGCGCCGAAGCGGCGGGAGCCTGCCGTGCGCAAGCTCTACCTCAAGCTCAGGAGCGACCAGCGGGCGCAGGTGCTGGGCGTCCTTGCCGAGACCCCGGGCCGGATTCCAGTTGTGCTGGTGGAATTTGCGCCCGACGGCACAAAGAAGGCCATTCAGGCTCCGGAGAGCTATTGGGTGGACGAGGGTTACGACTTCGGAGCCCTGGCGAACATCATCGGCGCGGATTCCATTGTGCTGAGGTGACCAAAGGGGCTCTGCCCCTTGGAACCCCGGCAGGGGAAATGATTTCCCCTGCACCCCTCTGAATAAAAATCGTGCCGGATGGCGGCACGATTTTTTGATATACGGAAGAAACCAATGCCTCCCCTGCGCGAGGGGAGGCGGCCCGAAGGGCCGGAGGGGTTGTCGCCCTGCGGAGGCGCGGCAGTGTGCGCCCGCCTGGAAAATACCGCTGCTCAAACGAACATTTGAACTCTTTTCAGGGGGGAATATCCGGGAACTTTCCGAATTGGAAAATGAAAAAACGAATACTATTTGACAATTAAAATTGAAATGTTCGGATTTTTGAGAGGCTTACACGCTGCCGTGCGTTTTATGGAATATGTCCCTACAAAGCGATGTACACGGAGCCGGGCGTTTTATTGCAGAAAAAGCTGCCGCGAGGGGGCTTTTTTCTGTTAATTGTTTGAGAAAAAAGGCGCTTTTTCGTGCGTTTTAACAAAAAACGGGGTTCGGTTATTTGAAAAAATCGGGGTTTTGAGGTATAATAGACAAGTCGTGTGTCGGGGATTTCTGCGCGGAAATGCCGGTAACTTGCAGAGAGGTGAAGCGCGCACGATCAGGGATGAACCGGAAGATTGCGGCCCAGCCGGTAACTTCCGGGGACCAGTCCGCATCAATCGGACGACGGAGCTCATGCCCGTCGAAAGAAAAAATAATAAAACACGCCCGGCAGCGTGTGCATGAGTTCAAACAGGAGGAAAGACAATGGCCAACCAGAAGATCCGCATCAAGCTGAAGGCTTACGAGCACAGCATCATCGACCAGAGCGCAGCCCGCATCGTAGAAACTGCGAAGCGCAC
>JAFUPT010000186.1 GCA_017481065.1 Clostridia bacterium
GCTGTCCCCCTTGACCCCCTGCCAAAGGGAATGATTCCCTTTGGAAACCCCTGCAAGCAACGCTTCGCGTTGCAAAATTGATTTTTCAGCGCACGAAGTGCGCTTGCTGAGGGGTCCAGGGGAAATCATTTCCCCTGGCAGGGTGCAGGGACAGAGTCCCTGCCGGGTTCTTGGGGCAGCCCCCAGCGTTCCCTAACATGAAAGGAAACACACATGCGTATTTTCGATACCCACTGCCATATCGCATCTTCGGCGTTTGACGAGGACAGGGCGGAAGTGATTGCGCGCTTCCGGGAAGCCGGGGTATGCCGGGCGAACGTTGTGGCCGATCCCTGCGAGGAGGAGCCAAACCAGCAGAAGGTATTCGCCCTTGCGGAGGAATATGACTTCCTGGTTGCCTCCATCGGCTGCCACCCGCACAACGCCTGCCGATACGATGAGGCGGCGGAAAAGACGATACTTGAATACCTGCAGCATCCCAAATGCCGCCTGTTCGGCGAGATCGGCCTGGATTTCCACTATGATTTCTCGCCCCGGGAGGATCAGATTCGGGTATTCGGCCGCCAGCTGGACCTTGCCTTCGAGCTCGGCATTCCGGTGCAATTGCACATACGGGAGGCCCACGATGAGACCATGGAACTGCTGCGCAGCCGCATGGCGGCGGGGCGGATGCCCAAGGGCATCATGCACTGCTACACCGGCAGCTGGGAGCAGGCGCAGTTTTACCTGGACGCGGGGCTCTACATCTCCCTCTCCGGCGCGCTGACCTTCAAGAACGCGCCGAACCTTGTGGAGGTTTGTAAAAATCTGCCCGCCGGCCGCATGCTGATCGAAACCGATTGCCCCTATATGGCGCCGGTACCCCTGCGCGGCAAGCGCAACGAACCCGCCTTCCTCACCCATGTGCTGGCCAGGGCTGCGGAAATTCGGGAAATTTCCCCGGACAAAATGGCCGGCCAGCTCTATGAAAATTCACTCCGTATTTTCGGATTAGGAGAATAAGCCTTGGAAAACCTCACTGCCATCATTGAAGCCATCCTGTTTGTTTCCGGCGATCCGGTGCGCGTGGATGTGCTGGCCCATTCCATGAATCTCACCGTTTCCGAACTGGAGGAAGCGCTTGCTGAGCTGCGGGATCACCTCGCCCTCGAGAACCGCGGCATCCAGCTGAACCGCTCGGGAGACACGGTGTTCCTCTCCATCTGCCCGAAGTTTGCGCCGCAGGTGGAGCTGTTTTTGCAGCCCATCCAGAAGCAGCCGCTCAGCCAGGCAGTGCTGGAAACCCTGTCCATCATCGCCTACCGCCAGCCCGTCACCAAGGGCGATATCGAATCCGTGCGCGGCGTGAAATGCGATTATTCCGTGCAGGCGCTCGTAAACCGCGGTTTTATCGAGGAATGCGGAAGAAGGGAAACCCTCGGCCGGCCCCTGCTCTATCAAACCACCGATAAATTCCTGCAGCATTTCGGCATCGAAACCCTTGCCGAGCTGCCCACCGTGGATTTCACGGCGAATGAGGGAGAAATGCCGATCTGACGGGGAAGGCGAGGGTTAGGGCGCTGCCCTTTGGCGCCTCCCCCGCGCAATGTAAAATATCCCCAATGCCCATATTTTCCACCCTGCGCCCTTGACATACATCTGTAAAAATTGTATAATAATTTAGAAATAGTTGTACTTTAGGAGGATGTAGCAATGGCAACGAACGCATCCCGGAGGGCGCGCGAAAAGAGAATGCGCGCGCGTTATCGCAGAAAGATTTTTTTCACGGCAATCGTGATGCTGATCATCGGCGCGGTGGCCGGCTATGTGCTGACCGAGCTGTACCTGGGTGATCTGGACCTGATTCCCTCCCGGAACCAGGATGACCTGACCGCCGCAGTTGAATCCACGCCCACGCCCATCGCCACGATGGAGCCCCTCTCCCTGGCGACGGAGGTGCCGGTAATCACTGCGGTACCCACGGAGGAGCCCACAGCTGAGCCGACGGCAGAACCCACCGAGGCGCCCACGGCAGAACCCACTGAGGTTCCCACCGCAGTACCCACGCTGGTGCCCACGGAGGAGCCCACCGAAGCGCCCACCGCTGAGCCCACTGCCACGCCGGATACCGCCGCGCTGCTGGCGATCCTGCAGAACATGATGGCAGCGGAGGAGACCGCCGCGCCCGAAGCCGAGGTCACCGTGGAAGCGCCCAGCCTCACCATCATCGGCGCTGAGGAAGCCCCGGAAGCTGTGGTTGTGGCAACTGCCGAGCCCGTAACCACCGAGGAAGTGGTTGTAGTGGTCACTCCCGAACCTACGCCCGAACCCACCAAGGCTCCGGTGATCGTGGCCTACGGCGAGCCGCTGACCTTCGAAACCCAGATCAATTCCGATGGTTCCGCCCGCCGCTCCACCGACAGCGAGGATTATGAGACCCTGAGCCTCACCCTCAATGTGGACGCATACAAGGACCCCGCCTACTTCGAGGCCAATTATTCCGATAGCTTCGATCTGCAGGGCAACGAGGCCGCCGTGCAGTTTGGCATCACCCTGAACGGCTACACCGGCTCCACCGAGATCATTCCCCAGAATTTCCTGCTGATCACCTTCATCGGCGATGATGAGGAGGAGATCACCCAGGGCTTCCAGCTGATGGACAAGGAAATTGCCGGCAACACCGAAATTGCCATCACCAGCGATACCGCATCCACGCTCTACAAGCGCTATCCCTATAACGCCGACCAGGGCGCAATGCAGTATATGGTGGTGACCGCTTACAACAATGGCGTGCAGGATGTATACTGGTTCGAAATCCATGATCCCGATCCGGACCCCACCCCCACTCCTGACCCGGGCCTCACCGTGGGCTCCACCGGCGACGAAGTAAAGCGCCTCCAGGCAAAGCTCATCGAGCTCGGCCTGCTGCAGGGCCAGCCCGACGGCAAGTTCGGCAACTTCACCGCCAGCGCCGTTAAGGAACTCCAGCGCCGCTACGGCATGGAGCAGACCGGCATTGCCGACGACGCTTTCCTGGAGAGGCTGTACAACTAAAGGGGAACGCCAGGGCGCTGCCCCAGACCCCATTGGGGACTCTGTCCCCAACCCCCTGCCAGGGGAAATGATTTCCCCTGGACCCCTCCGCACAAAAAACTGTCCGTAACGGACAGTTTTTTTGAATTTCAGAACAAACCATACGGAGGGTTCCAAGGGGGGATCATCCGCCTTGGCAGGGATTCTCAAGGGCAAAGTCCCTGGGCGGCGTCCTCCAGCACCTCCTCTTGCGCCGCCGCCCGGTTTTCATGTATAATAGAGCCAGCAAATAAACTTGCAGGAGGTTTCGATATGAAAACCATCGTATGCTACGGCGATTCCAATACCTGGGGCCATCGTTCCTACCGCGTGAAGCAGACCGATCCCGCGCTGATGCGCTTCCCCTGGGGCGTGCGCTGGACCAGCCTGCTGCAGAACAAGCTCGGCCCGGATTACCGGGTGGAGGAATGCGGGCTCAACGGCCGCACCACCATGTTTGATGATCCCCTCGCCGAGGATAGAAATGGCCTGGCCTCCATCAATGTCACCCTGCAGATGCATTATCCGCTGGATATGGTGATCATCATGCTGGGCACCAACGATGTGAAGGAATTCTTCGGCATGCCGCCCTATGTAATCGCCCGGGGCGCGGGCCGCATCATTGAAAAAATCCAACAGGGAACCTATGGCCCCGATGGCGGCGTGCCGGAGATTTTGCTGGTGGCCCCGCTGAAGCTGCATCCCGCCACGATGGAAAGCTGGCTGGCGGATGAATTCGGCCCCAGCTCTCTGGACAAGGACGCCCAGCTCGGCATGCATTATGAAAAGATCGCCAAGGATATGGGCGTGCATTTCATGAACGCCGCAGAATTTGTGGAGGCCGATTCCGGCGACGGCGTGCATATGAACGAGGCCGGCCACGCCACTATGGCCGAAAAGATGTATGCGCAGGTGAAGAAAATCCTCGGATAAAATCGGTTTTGCAAAACAATATTATAGGAAATAACAGGCAGAATAGATCGTTCCATCAAATCCGGCGGCATATCCGTCGGATTTGTTTTTTGCAGCGGGCCTGCGGCGAAAAACGCCTGCAATCCGGCTTGCGCCCGGAAATCCTTGGTTTCGGCAATCCGCCGCTCTTCCAAATCAATGAAAATCCGCAAATTTTCATTGAAATATTGTTTGACATATACCCCTTGGGGGTATATAATGTGTGTGAAAGGATGTGAAGCCCGTGGAAAATGAAAAATGCTGCTGTTGTGATCGCAAGAAGCTGCGGTCCGAGGAGGAGATGAAATCCCTCTCCAACCGCCTGAGCCGCATTGAGGGGCAGATCCGCGGCATCCGCGGCATGCTGGAAAAGGACGCCTATTGCCCGGATATTCTCACCCAGGCCGCCGCCGCCAACGCCGCGCTCAACGCATTCTGCCGCGAGCTTCTCGCCAGCCACATCCGATCCTGCGTGGCCGAGGACATCCGCGCCGGCAGGGATGAAACCATTGACGAACTTCTGGGCACGCTGCAGAAGTTTATGAAGTGACGAGAGGAGAGGCGCTTAGGGGACTCCGTCCCCTAAGAACCCCTGTCAGGGGAAGTGATTTCCCCTGGACCCCTCTGAAAACGACGCTTCGCGTCGTAAAAAATTATGCAGCGCATTGCGCTGCTTTACAGGGGATTCCAAAGGGAATGATTCCCTTTGGCAGGGGTTTGGGGCAGAGCCCCAGCGCAACCCCCGTCTCCCCCCAAAGGAGGTACCATGAAACAGTATAACGTAACCGGCATGAGCTGCGCCGCATGCAGCTCGAGAGTGGAAAAGGCCGTGGGAAAGGTTCCCGGGGTCACCAGCTGCAGCGTGAGCCTGCTCACGAATTCGATGGGCGTGGAAGGCACGGCCAGCGCGGCGGAGATCATCGCCGCAGTGGAGGGCGCGGGCTACGGCGCATCGGAAAAGGGTGCGGAGCAGGGCGCCGCTCCTGCGGCAGTGGATGAATCCGCGCTGGAGGACAAGGCGACTCCCGCGCTGAAGCGCAGGCTTTTTGCATCGCTGGGCTTTTTGATCGTGCTGATGTATTTCTCCATGGGTCACATGATGTGGGGCTGGCCGCTGCCGGGCTATTTTGACGGCAACCATGTGGCCATGGGCCTGGTGCAGCTGCTGCTCACGGCCATCATCATGGTGATCAACCAGAAATTCTTCATCAGCGGCTTCAAGGGGCTGATCCATAGGGCTCCGAACATGGATACCCTTGTGGCGCTGGGCGCGGGCGCGGCCTTCGTGTACAGCACCTATGCCCTCTTCGCCATGACCACCGCGCAGGTGGCGGGCGACGCCGATGCCGTGATGCACTATATGCACGAATTCTATTTCGAATCCGCAGGCATGATCCTGACCCTGATCACTGTGGGCAAGATGCTGGAAGCCCGATCCAAGGGCAGAACCACGGATGCGCTGAAATCGCTGATGAACCTGGCCCCCAAGACCGCCACGATCCTGAAAAACGGTGTGGAAGAATCGGTTCCCGTGGCGCAGGTAAAGAAGGGCGATGTATTTGTGGTGCGCCCCGGCGAGAGCATTCCTGTGGACGGCACGGTGCTGGAGGGCGAAACTGCGGTGAATGAATCGGCGCTCACCGGCGAATCCATCCCGGTGGATAAGGCCCCCGGCGACCTGGTGTCCGCCGCCACCATCAACCAGAGCGGCTATATCCGCTGCGAGGCCACCCGCGTGGGCGAGGACACCACGCTGAGCCAGATCATCAAAATGGTATCCGACGCCGCCGCCACCAAGGCTCCCATTGCGAAGGTAGCCGACAAGGTTTCCGGCGTATTCGTTCCGGCGGTCATCACCATCGCGGTAGTCACCTTCATCATCTGGATGCTGGTGGGCCAGGCGGCGGGCTATGCGCTGGCCCGGGCCATCAGCGTGCTGGTTATCTCCTGCCCCTGCGCGCTGGGCCTCGCCACTCCGGTGGCCATCATGGTGGGCAGCGGCGTGGGCGCAAAGCACGGCGTGCTCTTTAAGACCGCCGTATCCCTGGAGGAAACCGGCCGCACCGAGATTGTGGCCCTGGACAAGACCGGCACCATCACCTCCGGCGAGCCGAGGGTGACGGACATCATCCCGGCGGAGGGCGTAACCGAAGAAAATCTGCTCTCCCTCGCCTCCGCCCTTGAGGCCAGGAGCGAGCATCCTCTCGCCAAGGCCGTGATGCTCCATGCGAAGGAGAAAAACGCTGTTATCCCGGAGGTTGATGATTTCCGGGCGCTCCCGGGCAGCGGCCTCGCCGCCAGCCTGAACGGCGCAAAGCTCTCCGGCGGCAATTTGAAGTTCATCTCCACCCAGGCGCAGGTAACGCCCGCCATGCAGAAGGCGGCGGAATCCCTCGCCGAACAGGGCAAGACCCCGCTGTTCTTCAGCCGTGACGGCCAGCTCGCGGGCGTGATTGCCGTGGCGGACGTGATCAAGGAGGATAGCCCCCGCGCCGTGAAGGAGCTGCAGGGCATGGGCATCCGCGTGGTAATGCTCACCGGCGACAACGAGCGCACCGCCCGGGCCATCGGCAAGCAGGCGGGTGTGGACGAGGTGATCGCGGGCGTGCTGCCCGAGGGCAAGGCCAGCGCCATCGCCCGGCTCAAGCGGCAGGGCAAGGTTGCCATGGTGGGCGACGGCATTAACGATGCGCCCGCCCTCACTGCTGCGGACACCGGCATCGCCATCGGCGCGGGCACGGATGTGGCCATCGATGCTGCGGACGTGGTGCTGATGAAGAGCCGCCTCTCCGATGTGCCTGCCGCCATCCGCCTCAGCCGCCAGACCCTGAAGAACATCCATGAAAACCTGTTCTGGGCATTCATCTACAATGTGATCGGCATTCCGCTGGCCGCAGGCGCGTTCATCGCCCTCTTTGGCTGGCAGCTGAACCCCATGTTCGGCGCTGCGGCCATGAGCCTGTCCAGCTTCTGCGTGGTTACCAACGCCCTGCGCCTGAACCTGTTCAACATTTATTCTACCAAGCGTGACCGGAAAATCCGGCATAAGAAAAAGGAGGAAAAGATTATGGAAAAGACCATGAAGATTGAAGGCATGATGTGCGGCCACTGCGAGGCCCGCGTGAAGAAGGTGCTCGAGGCCCTGCCCGAGGTGGATTCCGCCGCAGTGAGCCACACCGCCGGCACCGCCGTGCTCACCCTGAACGCCGATATCTCCAACGATACCCTCAAAAAGGTGATCGAGGACCAGGATTACAAGGTGCTGGGCATCGAGTGACCGAAGAGAGGCTCGGGGAAGATGCTGGGGGCTATCCGCCCCC
>JAFUPT010000187.1 GCA_017481065.1 Clostridia bacterium
CCCGTTGAGGAAGCCCTGAAGCGCGCTTTCCCGGCGCATGAAGTTCGCCGCGCATTCACAGCCCGTAAAATCATCAAAAAACTGCGCGGACAGGGCGTTGCCATCAACAATGAAGCAGAAGAACTGGAAAATCTGCAGGCAGAGGGATATGAAGAAATCACCATCGTTCCCACCCATATCCTGCACGGTATCGAATATGAAATGGTCATGGAAGCTGCAGGCAATTATTCTGTATCCGAAGCGCTGCTGGAAAATGAAGAGGACCTTGACTGGATGGCGAATCTCATCAGAAATATCGCCGCTGAGGAAAAGCAACCCCTGCTGATGATGGGCCACGGCACCGAGCACGCCGCCGATGAAACCTACACGCAGCTGCGTAAGAAACTGCCGGAAAACGTATTTCTCGCCTGCGTGGAGGGCGAGCATAGCCTTGAAAAGCTGTTGCCGGAGCTGATGAAGCTGTCGGAAAAGAGAATCACCCTCATGCCGCTGATGCTGGTGGCGGGCGACCACGCCAACAACGATATGGCTGGTGATGAAGATGATTCCTGGAAATCCATCCTTGAGGCACAGGGCTTTGAAACCCGTATCCGCATGCAGGGTCTGGGCTCTTTGAAGGAAGTTCAGCAGCGCTTCGTTGAAAAAGCAAAAAAGGCAACTTCCTGCTGAGGAGGGCGGCAGATATGACACAATGGACGCCCGGCGATCCCCTGGAAGAGAAAGACCATGAGCTCCTGCTCCCCCTGAAGGAAAAGGCCCGTGAGCTTGGGCGCACGCCGACGGTATCAGAGGTGGCGACGGCATCCCAGATCAAGCGGCGCTTCCGCATCTGGAAGAACGCCGTTCTCGCGGCAGGCCTACCCTCGTTGAATTCCCCGGAACAGACTAGGCTGCGCAGCCCTTCAAGCAAATGCGAATCATGAAAACAAGGCTGGAATAATTGCGTTTCCAGCCTTGTTTTCATATCGGGTGATAGACAATATTCAGCTGTCCGTTCTCTTCAATCCGCACATCTGCGTCAACCTCGTACAGTTCCCGGATCAGCTCAGGGGTAAGTACCTCCTTCGGTGTTCCGCAGGCAACCACTCGACCTGCATCGATGGCGTAGATACGATCGCAGTACATGGCGGCGATATTCAGATCGTGAAATGCCGCCAGCACAGTAACCCCCAGTTTCCTGACCACATTGAGTATCTGCAACTGGTATTTTATATCCAGATGGTTCGTGGGTTCATCCAGAATCAGGCACTGCGTCTGCTGCGCAAGCGCCCGGGCCAAGATGATGCGCTGCTGTTCGCCGCCGGAAAGGGAAGAAAAGATGCGGTCGATAAAACCCAGCATCCCCACCTTTTCCAGCGCATTTTCTACGATTTCATAATCCTCCCGGGTGTCGCGCTCCATCATGCGCTTGTGGGGAGATCGCCCCATGAGCACAATTTCCCGCACGCTGAAATCGAAGTTGTAGTAATTGTGCTGGGACAGCACCGCGAGCTTCTTAGCCGTATTGCGTATGGAAAGATCATTAATATTTGTACCATCCAGCAGAATCGCGCCGTGCTCCGGGCTGAGCACACGATAGATGCATTTCAGGAAGGTGCTCTTTCCGCTGCCATTCGGACCAATTACACCTACAAATTCGCGGTTTTTTACGGAAATCTCCATGCCGCGCAGGATTTCACTTCCGCCGAGGGTCAATTCCACATCCTTTGCAAAGAGATTCACGATTTTCCCTCCCCGAATCCGTAGGATTTGCGAATCAACAGATATACGAAGCTGGGTGCGCCGATTGCCGATACCAGTATACCCAGCGGCAATTCGCTTTTGGGAATGATCACCCTGCAGGCCACATCCGCCCAGATCAGGAATATCGCTCCCAGCAGCGCAGAGAGCGGCAGCAGGCGCTTGTGATCCGTGCCGAACAGCATGCGCGCTACATGGGGAATCATCAGCCCAACAAAGCCGATCATGCCCGTGCAATATACAGCCAGACCCACCATCAGTGCGGAAAGCACCAGATACAGATGTCTGTACCTGAGCAGGTTGGTTCCAAGCGTTATTGCGGCGTCATCCCCGAGCAGCATCAGGTTCAAAACGCGGCTCTGGGTAATGAAAAACAGCGTAACAACCACCACAATCGGGAGGATAAACAGGATGTTCTCCCATTTGGCTCCGGCGAGGCTGCCCATCAGCCAGAAGGTGATGCTTTGCATGCCGTGCCTGTCCTTCGCGATGTAAACGATGAAGTTGGACGCAGCCGAGCATACGGAGGATAGCGCCGTGCCGGCAAGCAGCAGTCGTATGGAATTGGACCTGCCCCCGATATTGGAAACCAACTGAACAAGGATGGATACCAGGAAAGCACCGATAAAGGCGCAGATACCCATTGCGTTGGTGCCAAGTGCGCTGACAACGCCCAGCAGCGCCGCCACCGTTGCCCCCAGGGTCGCGCCGGAGGATATGCCTAGGATATAGGGATCGGCAAGTGGATTGCGCACGATGGCCTGCATCACGCAGCCCGATACCGCAAGCGCCATGCCGACTCCCACCGCCATGATGACGCGGGGCAGGCGCACATACCAGACGATATCATGCAGCACGCCCTTGCCGTAAATTCCGGGATCGCCTATGCCAGTCAGCTTGTGGAGGATCACGCCGTATACTTCGCCAACGCTTAAATCCACAGAGCCGATGGTCACGGCAGTCAGAACCGACAGAACCAGTACTCCCAGCAGAATAAAAACTGCGATGACATAAATGGGCTTCCCGCGGAACATGCCGCTCTTCAAATCCAGATTCTGTAGTTTCACAATGCGCTGCTCCCGTCGTGTAGAATTGGCCCCGGCTGATGCACCGGGGCCGGATTGCATTATGCGTAAAGTTCAGGATAGAGGGCGGAGGCGAAGGTCTGGATGCCTTCCATGGTGTGCAGGCCGGAGCACCATACCTGAACCAGGTTCAGGGCATAGACGTCGCCGTTCTGAACAGCCTTCAGACTGGCCAGCGCAGGATTCTCCATGATGGAAGCGACAACCTCATCGGGTCCGAGCCAACCCTGATACCAGATCATGAAGATCTTGTCCGGGTTTGCGGCGATCAGGTCTTCCACGCCCACATTATCGCTGTTTTCTGCACCGACAGCCAGGGTTGCGCCAACGCGCTCAGCAATGTTGCCGCCGAGAGTGCTGTGGCCGTATACGCGATAGGAATCGCCCTCATCCTCCAGCACTGCGACGGACAGGGGCTCAATGCCGGATTCGGTAACGTATGCGCCGATGCGCTCGATCTCGGCATACATCTCATCCACGATGGCCTGTGCCTCGGCATTCTTGCCAAACATTGCGCCGATGTTCAGGATGTCCTGCATTTCGCATTCGATGGTGTTGCCGCCGTTTTCCGACTTCAGGGTGCTGTTGATAGACATGTAAGTATTGCAGCCGTTTTCAATCCAGTATTCCACGCCGCCAAAACGGTCATCGGCAAACAAGGAGCGCCAGCCGAGGATGGCATCGGGCTGCAGGGCGATGGCTTCCTCCTTGGAGGGGCGGGACTCATAATAGGGAATCTTGGCGAATTCTTCCGCCAGTTCGCCGGTGATTTCCTCATCCAGGCCAAAGGCGCATACGATGCGATCGGCAAGGCCCAGCTTCAGCATGATTTCGATATTGCTCTGATAGGCGGCGATTACGCGCTCCGGCGCTTTTTCGTATACCGTATTGATCTCTTCACGCTCGCGGTTGTAGGTCAGCACGGTTGCCGGGAAATCTTCCGCCAGGGCTGCGGTGCAGCTCAGCACGAAAACCAGAGCAAGGATCAGGGAAAGGAATTTCTTCATGGGATAACCTCCTTTTATTTTCACCTGCTTTGCAGGCGATTGGTGTTTTTCTGCCGGGAAACAAATCAATGGGTTCCCCAGATAACCTCAATGCCCCTATCTTCAAAGGCCTTTGCCATCTGGGCCATGCCGGGGCAGGCTTCGTCATTTTTCATCGCGCAGATGCCGATATGGATGCATTCGGTTCCCTTGGAAACCAGCCGCTCCAGCTTTTCAAGGAAGCCGGGTTCCTCCATGGGCTGAACCTCGGTATGGCATTTCGAACAGCGCATGAAGGCCGTCAGGCGAATCTCCTCCCCGGCATAGCACTCAAAGGATTTTTGGCGGTCATAGAATGCATTCAGGCAGGCGCAGCACGCACATACCTGGTTGGAATTCCTGCAGGCAAGAATTGCAATCTTTTTCATCTGTGCTTCTCCTTCTTGCTTCGATCTGTGCTTGCGGTATCATTCGTGTATGCTGTCTTCTATTTCATGTATTGAATCCGATCGCTCATATAGCGCGCGACTTCATGGTCATGGGTAATGAACAGGTAGGATAAGCCATATTCCGCCTGCATAGCCTTCAGGATTTGCAGAATTTGCGCCTGCACCGATACATCCAGCATGGATGTGGGTTCATCCAATACCAGAATTTCCGAGGAAAGCAGTAATGCGCGGCACAGGGACAGGCGCTGAATTTCTCCGCCGCTCACCTGATGGGGATAGCGGGAGAGCAGATCGTCCGTGAGCTTTACCCGCTCCAGCAGTTCGGGAACGCGGTGTTTTTCCTCAGTTATGCCGAATATCTTCAGCGGCTCCAGCAAGCTGTCGCCTAGGCGCATGCGCGGGTCAAAGAAGGTCTCCGGGCGCTGGGAGATCAGCTGCACGCTCTTTCTGAAATGTCTGAGCTTCTTGCCCCGTGTGTGGGTGATGTCCTCCCCGCGAAAGAATACCTGCCCGGAGTCCGGATCAATCAGCCGCATCAGTATGCGCGCCAGAGTGCTCTTTCCGCAGCCGGATGGTCCCATCAGAGCGAGTGTTTCACCGCTGCGCAGGCAAATATTTTCTTCCCGGAGCGCCGTATATGCCCGGCCGCCAAAGCCGCCGCAGAAGGTTTTGCAAATGTTCCTTCCCTCCAAAATGCAGTCATTCATACAGGAAACACCTCACCATCCTGCCGTTTTCCATCGCGCCATCCAGCTGCTCCCGATGGCAGCGTTCCCGGGCATGCGGGCATCTCGGCGCGAATGGGCAGCCCGGCAAGCGGTCTCCGCCCCGGGGCGCCACGCCTTCCAGCGGCTGGAAGCCGTTTTCCGGCAGGGCGTTCAGAAAGGCCTTCGTATAGGGATGCAGCGGACTTTCCAGCACGCCCTGGCCCATCTCCACGATTTGCCCGGCGTACATCACGGCGATGCTATCACAAAGTTCGCGCGCCAGGGGCAAATCATGGGTAATAACCAGCATGCTCTCCACACCGCGCCACTTTAGGGAACACAGTGTATCCTGTACCTGGCTGCGCAGATCGCGGTCGAGGCCCTTGGTAGGCTCATCCGCCAGTATCCATTTGGGCGAGCAGGCCGAACCGATGGCGCAGAGCACCCGCTGCTGCATACCGCCAGAGAGTTCATGGGGATAGGCACGCAGGATGCGCTCCGGGTTGGAAAAGCCGAAATCCAGAAGCAGCTGTATAGAGCGCTCCTTCGTCTCCTTTCGGGAGAGATTCAGCGGGAGCAGAGCTTCCTTTAAATGAAAGGCAATGGTACGCGCGGGATTCATGGATTCGGCGGGATTCTGAGGAATCAGGCCAATTCCTGTGCCGAGCCTGCTTCGTGCGTGCTCTGGAGTAAGGGCGTTTCCATCCATGATGATTTCGCCCTCCACAGAGGCATAGGGCGGCAGCAAGCCCAGCAGCGCAAGTCCCAGCACGGATTTTCCGCAGCCGCTTTCGCCGATGATGCCGGTGATTCCGCCGTCGGGGAAGGAAATGCTCACGCCGTCCACGGCACGCACGTCCAGACCAGGGAGATGAAAACTGACGCGAAGGTTTCGGATCTCAATCACAGCTCCTTCACCTCCTGGTTGCGCACGTCGAGCCGGTCGCGCAGCGCGTCGCCCAGCATGTTGATGGACAGAAGCAGCAAAAAGATGCACAGTCCCGGCACGATGATCAGATGCGGCGCGCTGCGGTAGTTCAGCCGCGCATCGGAGATCATCACACTCCAGTCCGGCGTGGGCGGCTTGATGCCCAGACCCAGGTAGCTCAGCGATGCGATGGAAAGCACGCACCTGCCCACGCGGGTAGTGAAAAGCACCACGATGTTGGCCATCATATTTGGCACGATATGCCGCCAGAGCAGCCGTGCAGACCCGGCACCCAGGGCACGCATACCTTCAATGTAGGCTTCTTCCCGGATACGCAAGGTTTCTGTGCGCACGATGCGGGAAAAGCCCGCCCAGCTGGTGAGCACCAGCGCCAGCAGCAGATTGGGGACGCCCGGCCCCAACACACCCACGATGGCGATCATCAAGCAGGTACCCGGAAGCCCCTGAAAGATATTGGCAAGCGCCGTGATGCACCAGTCCAGCACGCCACCGAAATAGCCTCCCAGCGCGCCAAGCAGCATACCAAAGGCCATGGACAACGCCGTGGCAACCAGCGCAATGAGTATGGAGGAACGCCCGCCGTAGAGCACGCGGCTGAACATATCCCTGCCAAGGCTGTCTGTTCCCAGCAGGTGCTCCGCGCTGGGGCCCTGCAGCCTCACGCGCATATTGGTTTCATTGGGATCATAGGGTGCAATCCAGGGGGCAAAGAGATTGCTCAGAAGGATGAGTGTCAGCAACGCCGCCGCCACGATCAAACGAGTATTCGTTTTCTTCATATACTTCGTCCTCCCAGGCGCACCTTCGGATTGAGCAGCATGCTCACCACATCCACCAGCAGCGTAACGGCCACATAAATGCAGCCCGCCAGCATCACATAGCCCTGCAGCGCCGGATAATCCCGGTTAGTGATGGCTTCCAGCGCATAGCTGCCTATACCGGGCAGCGCGAAGATGGATTCAATTATTACCGATCCACCCAGCATGCCACCCAAAGAATTTCCCAGCAGAGCCACCGCGCTCACAGCGGCATTGGGCAGGGCGTTGCACAGCACCAGTCTCCATCTGCTGATTCCACGTGCTGCAGCAGCAGTGCAGTATTGCTTACCGAATTCCGCAAGCAGCGCAGATCGTGTAAGCCGGGCGGCCGTAGCCGCGCTTGCGGATGAGAGCACCACGGAAGGCAGTACCATGTACTTCAAACCGCCGTTTCCACTGGTGGGCAGCCAGCGCAGATTCTCAGCAAAGATCAGAATCAGCAGAAGCGCCAACCAGAATGCCGGAAAGGAGAGCTGCGCATTGATTGCGGCGCGTATAACTCGGTCTGGCCACCGATCCCGGAAGGCAGCAGCCACGCAGCCCATGGAAAATCCCAGTACAACCGCCAGAAAGATGGAACAACAGGACAGCTTCAGCGTCACGGGCAACCGCCGTGCCAGCTCCTGTCCCACAGACATGTTGCTGGAATAGGATGTGCCCAGATCCCCGGTAAGGGCACGCCCTACCCAGCGCAGGTATTGCACGGGATAGGGCGCATCCAGGCCCATCTGATGCTCCATTTCCTCGATCTGTTCAGGCGTGGGCTCATAGCCGCCCTGGCTGAGGGCAATCTCTGCTGGATTGCCCGGGGAGATAACGCCCAGCACGAAGGCGATCAGGGAGATGCCCAGCAGCACCGGAATGAGGGAGAAAATTTTCTGTATCAGATAGCGGCGCATATTCTCTTATTCGGCCCAGGCAACCAGGGGCAGCTCGATGCCGTAGAGTTTGGCATCGTAGCCGGTGAGCTTGGTGCTGTAAGCCATCAGGGTCATGTCGTTGAAGAGGGGGATTACCGGGAATTCTTCGGTAGAAATTTCCTGAATGCGGTTGTAGTTGGCGGTGCGAACCTCCATATCGAGTGCAGCGGAAGCCTCGGCCATCAACTGGTCAACTTCGTCGCTCTGATAACCCAGGGAATAGTTCTGGTTGTGGTCGCCGGAGGTGAGCATGAAGCGACGGAAGATGGTGGCGGGCTCGGAGTTGGAAAGGCCCTGCTGCATGCGGGCGATGCCGTAATCGCCGGCCTTCATCAGCTCCTTCATGGCAGAGTATTCCATGGGCTGAATATCGCAGTCGATGCCGATTTCGGCAAGCCAGGTAGAGATCAGCTCTGCCTCTACCTTCAGGCTGGCATCGCTGCCATTGACCAGATAGGTGACGCTCACGCGCTCGTCGCCCAGCACTTCCTTGGCCAGCTCCTTGGCCTTTTCCATATCTTCTTCAACGGGAATATCCTTGTAGAAGGGAGTGGAATAGTTCAGAATGTTGGTGGTGGGAGTGCCGAAGCCGTAGTACAGATCATCGGTGATCACGCTGCGCTGCAGGCACAGGCTCACAGCCTGACGCATGCGCACATCGTTGAAAGGATACTTCGTGCCATTCAGGGTCAGGAAACGGATCATGGTGGACTTGGTGGTGGTAATTGCGAAGTTCTCATCACCCTCCAGCTCCACGGCCAGGGAGGCAGGAATGGCGCTCAGGTCAATCACACCCAGGATTTCGCCGGCCTTCAGGGCGGAGAAACGGGTATCAGCGTCCGGGATCACCTTTACGCGGATGGTCTTGGCCTTAGCGGGTTCACCGTAATAATCATCGAAGCGCTCCAGCAGCACATACTCATCCAGCACATTTTCGGTGATTTTGAAGGGGCCGGTGCCTGCGCAGATGCCGTTGAAATTGCCCTCTTCATCGAAGCACTTGGGGCTGTAAATGGCGCTGCCGAAGTTCACCATGTTGTACAGCTGGGTAGGTGCAGGCTGGGAGAAGGTCAGGCGGATGGTGTATTCGTCCACTTTTTCATAGCTGGTCAGGTTCGGATAGTGGGAATCGATGTCCAGCGGATAGAAGGAGGAGCTCTTCACGCCCAGCCTCATGCGGTCAAAGTTGGCAATCACTGCATCGGCATTAAAATCTTCGCCGTCATGGAACTTCACGCCCTGGCGGAGATTAAAGGTCCACTGAGTGCCGTCCTCGCTCATCTCCCAGCTCTCGGCCAGACAGGGAACGGGTGCGGCGGTGTCGTCCTGGGTAACGAGGGGTTCCCAGACATAGAGGATCTTGCTGCAGTAGTAGCCGTCCTTCTCGCCGGGAGCCAGATTGCGGTAGCCCGCAAGCACGATTTCAGCATCGGGGTCCTGGGCAGTCTCGGCAAACGCAAAGCCGCTCATCAGGGCCAGCACCAGCGCCATCAAGAGCGCCAGCAGGCGGAACTTGGTATTGATTTTCATACTCGATCAAACCTTTCGTTTATTTTCCAACCCTGCAAAGCGCAGGATTTGGTTCATGTTTGGGCTTCCACACCAACAGCTGCGAATGGAAGCGGTAGCGGCATATGAGGCTGCCGTCCTCCTGCTTCTCATGGTGGGGAAGCAGCAGCGGCAGAAGCGCGGTATCCGCGCAGGGTTCCATCAGAAACTGCCGCGCACGGGCAAGCAGCGCTTCTTCGCTTGCAAAACGGTAGATGCGCTCATTTGGAATGTTCACCAGCTGCGCTTCTATGCCGATCTCATCCAGAATTTCGAGCAATTCATCGCACCCCTGCCGGGTATAGTGGATGGGCAGGCCCGCCTTCTCCATATCCTTCAGCCAAGGCAGCTCTGGCGGGCGGTTCATGCCGATGATACACAGCTTTTCGGCGCTGTCATTTACCTTCTGGAGAAACAGTTCAGGTTCCTTCAGGCGATAAAAGCAGTTGTAGGCAAACACCATATCGTGAGGCTCTACCTGCGCGTCCTCCCAGGCGGAACACACGGTGAATATGCAGCGTCCCTCCGCCGCAACGCGCTCCGAAAGATAGGACAGGTTGTCCGGGGACACATCCACGCAGCTGAGCTTTGCAAAGCGCCTGCTCAGCGGGAAGCTGTAATTGCCCCAGCCGGGGCCGATTTCGAGCACAGATTGAATATCACATCCGGCAGTGAGCTGCACCAGCGCATGAAACACCTTTTTAGCGTATGAATCCAGCGGAATCGGACCTCGGGCTATGCGCTCCCGCCAGAAGCGTTTTTCCACCTCAGGATCGCGGATTCGCTCCGAGAGCGATCCATCCGGCCTGCGCAGGCCTTTGCGCCAACGGTCTCCGGCGGGGGTATGAAGCATGTCTTTCACCTCCGAAGTATAAAAAAACAGGGCCATTACCATGCAAAAAAGCATAGTAATGGCCCGTTTTTGCCAATACAAATAAAACTTCGCCGCTTTCATCCATGTACCGTGGATATACGAAACCGACTTTGCAGGCAAGTCTTCTGGCTCATGGATCATTGCTTTCGCGGTCTTCCCAGCCTTGCGGCCAGTGACCATAATCGCGTCTGCTCCCCATTTACAGCGGCGGCACCGCGCGGGATTTGCACCCGCTTCCTTATTAAACCCAAACACCGAAACGGCGAGAGGGTACCTACATCTGGAATTATAGCACCTTATACGCCGCTTTACAAGCCCCCAGCTATGTTAATTCATACAGGCAGTTTACGAATCCGGCGCTCTGTGCTATAATTCAGCCATAATGGATGATTGGAGCGGCAGCCATGAACGAAAACAGCATGATTGAACTTGCCCTGCGGGAGGGCTTCAGCGCGGCGGCGCTGATGGAAGTAAAGGACATTATAATCGACCCCATGTTCCGCCCCTTCTGCGAAGAAAACCTCTGCGGCCACTACGGCGCGAACTATACCTGCCCTCCGGACTGCGGTACGGTGGAGGAGATGAAGGATCGCCTGACGGCCCACAAGCGCGCACTGGTGTTCCAGACCAAGTGGCCCATCACCGACTACACGGACAAGGCCGCCATCAAAGAAGCGAAGAGCTTTCACAA
>JAFUPT010000029.1 GCA_017481065.1 Clostridia bacterium
CGACCACGAGCACCATCATCACCACGATCACGATGACCACGAGTGCTGCTGCGGTCATGACCACGACCACGAGCATCATCATCACCACGATCACGATGATCACGAGTGCTGCTGCGGTCACGATCATGAGCACGAGCACCATCACCACGACCATGATGACCACGAGTGCTGCTGCGGCCACGACCACGACCACGAGCATCATCACCACCATGACCATGATGAGCACGAGTGCTGCTGCGGTCACGATCATGAGCACGAGCATCATCATCACCACGACCACGGCGAAGGCTGCACCTGCGGTTGCCACGACCACCACGGCCACCACCATGCCGACGAGGTATTCCAGAATATCGGTGTGGAAACGCCCAAGAAGTTTGAGGAAGCGGCCATCCGCGCCGCCCTCGAGGGCCTGGAGGATGAGGGCCGCTTCGGCGTGATCCTGCGCGCCAAGGGCATCCTGCCCCTCACCGACGGCAAGTGGCTCCACTTTGATTATGTGCCCGGCGAGGCCGATATCCGCTATGGCAGCGCCGATTACACCGGCCGCCTCTGCGTGATCGGCACCGGCATCAATGAAGCCGCCCTGAAGGAACTCTTCGGCATTTAAGGAGATAATATGGAAGCTGCAGTATATATCGTAACCGGGTTCCTCGAGAGCGGCAAGACCCGCTTCATGCAGGAAATGCTTGCTGACGACGGCTTTTCCGAGGGCGAGCGCACCCTGCTGCTGGTGTGCGAGGAGGGCGAGGAGGAATATGATTCCGCCCTGCTGAAAAAGACCAATACCGTGCTCGTGAACCTGGATTCCATGGAGGATTTGAACCGCCTCGTGGAGCTGGACGCGGAATATAAGCCCGAGCGCGTGCTGATCGAGTACAACAGCACCTGGCTGCTGGAAAACCTGTATAAGTGCAAAAAGCCCCAGAATTGGGAGCTGGCCCAGATCATCACCCTGATCGACGCCAATACCTATGAACTCTACCTCAACAACATGCGCAAATTCATGGCCGACGGCATCCAGGAGGCCGATCTGGTGATCTTCAACCGCTGCGATGACGAGACGCCCAAGAGCAAATGGCGCCGCGCCACCCTCGCCATGAACAACACCTGCCGCATCTTCTTCGAAAACAACGATGGCACCATGGATGACGGCGTTGCCGATGAAGACCTGCCCTATGATGTATCCGCCGATCCCATCGAAATCGGCGATACGGATTTCGGCATCTTCTACCTCGACGCCATGGAGCATCCCGACCGCTACGATGGCAAGCGCATCCGCGCCAAGGGCCGCGCATTCCGCATGCAGGATATGCCCAAGAAATGCTTCGTGTTCGGCCGCCACGCCATGACCTGCTGCGCCGATGATATCGGCGGCATCGGCTTCCTCTGCCGCTATGGCAAGCAGGAGCCCAAAACCAACGAATGGATCTATGTGGTCGCCAAGGCGGAGGCTTCCTTCAGCCCCCTGCACGGCCGCGACGCCGTGGTCCTCATTGAGGAGAGCATCTCCCCCGCGGAACCCCCGGAGGAGGAACTGGTTTATTTCAACTGATACGCTTTAATGGCGGGCAGGTACGGGCGCACTTCCGCCCCGGGCCTGCCCGCCTGCGCATTCCGGCCGGCAGCCCGAAAATATTACAAAAGTTTGTATGAAATTGTTTCAAAACTCTTGCAATTGAGACAAATATGTGATACAATACTAGCATAATCACGGAGGTGCATTGGAATGAAGCGGAATTATCTCAGAACGATTGTATGTCTTGTATTGATTGCGATGACGGCGCTTGCGCCGCTGACCACTGCGTCCGCATCGTCTTATGCACATATTTTGAAGGTGAACGTATCCGATGCGCGCCTGCGCGAGGGCCCGGGCAATACCGATGTAATCGTAAAGCTCCGCCGCAGCCAGAAGGTGCTCTATTGGGGCGAGGATAGCGGCAATTACTGCAAAGTCGCCACCATTGATGGCACCGTGGGCTACATCTACGAGGATTATCTCTCCGCTTACGGCACGGTGAAAAAGAGCATGCTCTATACCACCGAGGACCGCACCGCCTTCTACAAGAAGTCCGGCAGCTCCATGCGCCGCAGCGGCAGCATTTCCGCCGATGAGCTCGTGCTCGTCTACAAGACCAACGGCAATTGGGCTTCCATCAAAACCCTCTCCGGCAAAACCGGCTACTGCAAGCTGAGCGATCTGAACGATCTGTTCTGATAGGAGGCGCCAGGGGACACCGGCAGGGACGCTGTCCCTGCACCCTGCCAAAGGACGCTGTCCTTTGGAAACCTGCTGGGGCGCTGCCCTAAGAACCTGCCAGGGGGAGAGCCTCCCCCTGGACCCGGCATAAAAAGGCACGCTATGCGTGCCTTAAGCATTATAAAACCTGTCCCGAAGCGGGACAGGTTTTTTTACTGGGGTTTCCAAAGGGAATCATTCCCTTTGGTAGGGGGTCTGGGGGACAAAGTCCCCCAACGTAACTCCCCCGTCACTCAATCCGCGGGAGATTCCATTTGTAGTGCGCGGCCAGCAGCCGGATCACCACCACCACGCCGAAGCCGATCAGCATCGCGCCCTGGCTGGGAAGCACCCGCATCAGCAGGATATGGGCCACAGCGCCCGCAGCGGAGGCGAGCGCATAGATATGCTTGCGGAAAATGCTCGGCACCGTGCCGGAGAGCACATCCCGCAGCACGCCGCCGCCCACGCCGGTGATCACGCCCACGAACAGCAGCAGCGCGCCGTTGGCCTCGCCCGCGCCCTGAATGCCCAGCACGGTGAAAACGCCGAGACCGAGGGTATCGCTGAGGATATACAACAGTTCACTCACATGGGCGAAGCGGGGCAGCGCCTTCTTCTTATAAAAGCGCAGCACCATGAAAACCAATATCGCCACGCAGGCGGCAATCACCGCGCATTTCGGGTCCAAAAACACCTTCGGCGGAATCTGCCCAATCACAATGTCCCGTAGGATGCCGCCGCCGGTGGCGGTAACGATGCCCAGGATGCACACGCCGAAGATATCCATCTTGTGGCGTATGCCCTCCATGGCTCCGGAAATGGCGAAGGCCACGGTGCCCAGTATCTCAAAAATTGCAAAAATCGGCTGTACAGGCATTGCTTAGCTCCTCTTGGCTCCCTTCAGGGAGTAAATGGTTACGGTAACGATCACCACCACCATGCCCACAATCGTGAAAATGCCGGGGTCCTCGCCCAGGAAGATGAACACCCACAGCGGGTTCAGCACCGGCTCCAGGTTGGCAATCACTGCACTGGTGAAGGGATGCACATTGTTCAGGCTCTTGGAAATGAAGAAATAACCGCCGCCGAGGCAGAGGCCCATGGCGCACACCGCCAGCCAATGCACCGGGTTGGCGGACATATTCGGATCAACGCCCGCGAAAATGCAGAAGGGCAGGGTCATCAGCGATCCGAGATAGGTGTAATCCATGGCATTGGTATTGGGCAGGCGGGAGCAGAAGAACACCAGCGAATAGCTCACCGCCGAACCAATGGCCAGCAAATCGCCCGCCAGCTTGCCGCCGCCGCCAGTGAAGCCCTCCCAGGAGCAGAGCACCACGCCCGCCATCACGCATACCGTGGTGATCAGATCCGTGCGGCTCGGCTTCTGGCCGAGGAAAATCCAGCACAGCGCGATCACGAACACCGGCATCGCATATTGCAGCACGATGGCGTTTGCCGCAGTGGTCAGCTTCGTGGCGGTGATAAAGAGTATGCCCGTCACGGCCATGCCGATTGCGCCCAGCAGCACGCCCTTCGTGATATGTACCTTAAAGCTGCGCCGCGCCAGCGCCAGCAGCAATGCGCAGGTGATGGAGCGCATGCCGATCAGGGTCCAGCTGCTCCAGGGCAGCCACTTGGTAAATACGCCGGCAAAGCTGAAGCAGGTTGCGCCCAGCAGCACCTGCAGCGCGCCGATTGTACGCTTGTTCATCGGTGCAAACCCCCATTGTTTCAAATACCAAATTAGTGTATATCCAAATTGCCCGGATGTCAACAAGGTCGCAGAAATTTCAAAACTTTCTGCCCCAAAGGGGATTGACTTGCCGCCCGATGCGTTATATATTATCTACGGAGCAGGTCTTCAGGGCAGGGTGAAATTCCCGACCGGCGGTATAGTCCGCGAGCGCGATGGCGCATGAACCGGTGCAATTCCGGTACCGACCGTTACAGTCCGGATGAAAGAAGGCGCGGAAAATCCAACTTACCTTACCTGCCTTGCATGCCCGAACCGCCGTGTTCGGGCATTTTTTGGTTTTCCGCAGCTACAAGGAGGAAATATCTATGACCATTACCAACAAAACCCGCCGTCTCACCCTCATGGCGATGTTTGCCGCCCTCGCTTACATCATCGTTGCCGTCGGCCGCATCCCGATTTCCAGCGTATCCTTCCTGAAATATGATCCCAAGGATGTGATCCTGGTCATCAGCGGCTTTGTGCTCGGTCCCATCCCCGCGCTGCTGGTCACCACCGTGGTCTGCCTCATCGAAATGATCACAGTCAGCTCCACCGGCGTTATCGGCATGTTTATGAACCTGTTGGCCAGCGCGGCATTCGCCTGCCCCGCGGCCGCCATCTATCGCCGCAAGCACACCCTGCGCGGCGCGGCAGTGGGGCTCGCCGTTGGCGCGCTGCTCATGACCGCGCTCATGCTCATGTGGAATTATTTCATTACTCCCTATTACATGGGCTATCCCCGGCAGGCCATCGCCGAAATGCTCGTGCCCGTGTTCCTGCCCTTCAACCTCATCAAAAGCGGCCTGAACGCGGCGATCACCATTCTCGTATACAAGCCTGTCTCCCGCGTGCTCAAGAAATCCGGCCTTGTGGAGAGCCATCCCAGCACCGCTCCTGGGAAGAAGAGCGTAACCGGCGTAATGATCATCGCCGCCGTGGTTCTGCTGAGCTGCGTGTTCGCGGTTCTGGTGATCCGGGGAATCGTGTGAGGGGGGAACGGTTAGGGGAGGAACGCCAAGGGGCTCTGCCCCTTGGAACCCCGGCTTAGGGCGCTGCCCTAAGAACCCGCCAGGGGGAATGATTCCCCCTGGACCCCTCTGTAAAAAGAAATCATGCACGCTATATGTTTTCAATAAATATAAAAACTGTCCCGGAACGGGACAGTTTTTTGCTGGGGATTCTTAAGGGACAATGTCCCTTAAGCGGGGTTTCCAAAGGAGCGGCGCCCCTTTGGCAGGGTCCGGGGCAGCGCCCCGGTACAATTCCCGCCTCTCTTAGCCCACCACGATGCCGACCGGCACGCGGGTGGAGGAAACGGATTCGCCGTTTGCATCGTATACATTGGTGGCGGCGATGGCTTCGTAGCTGCCGGCCTCAAGGGCGGTGGCGAGGGTGAAGCTATCGAGGGCTGCGCCGGGCTCCAGCACTTCGGACTTGTAGATTTCCACGCCGTCCAGGGTGATGGTGAGCACAACCGCATTGCCGCTCAGGGTGTTGTTGGTGTAATTCCAGGCTGCGGTCACGCCGTCGGCGGCCACTGCGATGGTATCGTTCAGGGTGGAAGCGGCATATGCCTCGCCGTCGGCCAGCTCGCGCTCGAGCATGTAGGCCTCCAGCTGCTTCACCTCGGTCTGGCGCAGGATCAGCTCATTGTTGAGCACCACCAGCTCAGTATTCGCGGCTTTCAGCTCGGCAGTCAGGCTCTCCAGCTGGGTTTCCGCAACCAGGATCTGGGCATTCAGGGCCTCGATCTCGGCGGCGGCCTCGGCGGAATTGGCCTCGTTTTCGGCGGTGAGCGCTGCAACCTGCTCGCCGAGGGTAACGACGGTAATTTCGCTGGTTTCGATGGCGGCGGTCAGTTCTTCCACCTTGGCCTGTGCGCTCGCCAGCTCGCTCTCCAGCGCGCTGATGCTCTGCGCGGATGCGGCCAGAGCGGCCTCCTGCTTGGAAATCTCAGCCAGAGCTGCGTTCAGGTCCTCCACATAGGCGGCCAGCTCAGTCTTGAGGGCGTCCAGCTCGGCAACCTTCTGTTCATCGGTCATGGAGCCGTCCCCGGCATTTACGATGGTTTCAATATTATTGTAGATCTCCTCGATATCCACGCTGGGCTCCTCGGCCAGGGCTTCCGCGATGGCCTGTGCGGCGGCTTCGCCGTCGCTGCCGTTGGTGGCTACGAGGATGGCGGTGGGGCCATCTGCGCCGCCGATCACGCCGATTGCGGCTTCTTCACCGTTGTTTACCACAACTTCGCCCTCGGCCACGGCGGTTTCGCCTTCGGCTGCGGGAGCGGTGGTTTCAGCGGTCTCGGTCTCTGCGGTGGCTGCAACTTCTGCGGCCTCGGCTGCGGGCTGGCCGCCCAGCTCCACGATGCGCTCTTCAGCGGTGGCGATGGCGGCGTTCAGCTCGTCGATGGTCAGCTGATAGGCTGCGGCGGCCTGCTCCAGAGTGGAGATGGTGGCCTGCGCGGCCTGCTGGTCATCAGTGAGCTGGGTTTCCAGCTCGGTGGCCTTGGCCTGGGCCTCGGTGAGCTGGGTTTCCAGCTCGGTGGTCTTGGCCTGGGCTTCGGTGAGCTGGGTTTCAAGGGCAGTGGTCTTCTCCTGAGCCTCGGTCAGCTGGGTTTCGAGGGTGGCTTTTTCCTCCACCACGGCTGCCAGCTCGGCTTCGAGGGCGGCTGCGCTCTCCTCGGCTGCGGCTGCCAGGGTGGTGTTTTCCTCCTGGACGGCTGCCAGCTCGGTTTCGAGGGCTGCGCTGCTTTCCTGGACGGCCGCAAGCTGCGAGCTAACATCCTCATACTGGGCGTTCAGCGTCTGATAATTTTCCAGCTCGCTTGCCAGCTGGGCGCTCATAGCTTCCAGCGATTCCTTGGAGCTGGACAGGTTGCCGTTGATAACAAACACTGCAACCACAGCCACGGCGAGCAGCAATGCCAGCACGATGAGCCAAATCTTGTTCTTGCGATCCATGGGAAGGCCTCCTAATCGTATACACTTAATCAATGGTAATTATAGCATAATCCGGCCCATCTGAACAGCCCTTTGTGGAAAATTTCCGGCGAAATTAAGTCCCGGCGCTGTTCACGGCCTCCATCAGCACGGTGGTTTGCTGCATGCCGATGATCTTCCAGCTGCCGTTTACCTTCACCAGCGTGATATCATACCGTCCGCCCTGCCAGCTGGGCACGGTGGGGCTGGCCTCGCTCTTGCGGCTGGAAATCACATCGCCGGTGATTTCCGGCACCCGCTCCACCACGGTGCAGGTGGCATGGCTGTCCCAGGGCCAGGCCCAGAGCTTTTCCACCTTGAGCTCATATTCAAAATCGGTGATGGTGTAATCATCATACACGCTGGTGCCGTCAAAGGCGCCCTCCAGCGCGGGATCGGTGCTCAGGAAATCGGCGTGAAAATAGAAATTCAGCTTTTCCGCGTCCTCCTGGGTGAGGATCACCTCGGCGCGCTTTTCCAGCCCGTCCGACAGGATTACATATATATTGGCCGTGTTCAGGCACATGTAAAATGTGCATACCAGCATGCCCAGCAATATGCAGAGCAGAATCAGCCGGGATGCGATGTACCACACCAGTCTGCGAAGATGAAGCAATGGAACATTTCCCCTTCGATAATCGATATATTAGTTGGTTTCAAGAATTTCGCGAAGCTGCTGGATCATCTGCTCGTCGGTCAGGCGGAATTTGAATACCACGCGGCGGGAGGCGTCCTTATCCTCGCGGCCGTTTTCATCCATGATGCGGTCGGAATAGCTTCGGCCGTTTACCGTGACCACCGGGCGCAATTCGCTCTTCATCGAATTGCTCACCGTGCGGCAGCTGTCGCCCAGCACATAGCTGGCCACCGCCAGCGCGCGCTGCTGGGAGAGTTCGAGGTTGGAAAGATAGCCGCCGTCGGAATCGGTATGGCCCTCCACGATGATTTCGGCCACATAGGGCTTGTATTCATCCGAGAAGAGCACATCCAAATACACCGGCAGGAAATCATCGATGAAGGATTTGCCGTTGGAGCTCAGCTTGTACTGGCCGGATTCGAACAGCACATCCGATTCCAGCGCGATGGAGCCGTTCACCGGGTCCACCGTGGCGGAGATATTGCTCTCCTTCAGGGCGGCGGAGAGGCTGGTGATGATCCTGGTCTTCATGCCCACCAGCTGCTCGATCTGCGCCTGCTGGTTGTCCAGCTGGGCCTGCTGGGTATCGATCTGGCTCTTCTGGGTATAGAGCTGCTGCTGCTGCGCATCCAGCTGCATGCGCTGGTCGTCCAGCTGGGTGAGCTGGGTATCGATCTGCTGCTGCTGGGCCGAAAGCTGGTCCCGCTGGGTATTGATCTGCAGCTGCTGGTTGTCCAGCTGGGTCTTCTGGGTATCCAATTGGTTGCTCAGGGCGATCAGCTGGGCCTGCTGGTTGGCAATTTCAATTTCCTTTTCGGAAAGCTGGCTCTGGGTGCTGGCCAGCTCCGCCTTCTGGGATTCCAGAATGGCCTGGGCGTCCTCCAGCTCCTTTTCCTTGGCGTCCAGCAGAATCTGCTGGGCAATCATCTGCTTCTCCGCATCGGTCAGCTTGGTTTGCTGGCTCTCCAGCTCCGTCTGGGCCTCCTCCAGCTGGTATTCGCGCCGGGCGATCTCTGCGGCGTTGATCTCCGCCAGGTTGAAATACTGGTAGATGATGTAAAACATTACGAGAATGATGATCAGCACCAGCGAGCTCATCAGGTCCGAAAAGCTCAGCCAGAAGCTGCCGTCATTGCGGCTGCGCCGCGCCCCCGTTCTCCGGTTGGAACGCATGGCTTGTCACCATCCCTTCTCAGCGCTGCTCGCCGTAGAGGCGGGCCACTGCATCATCCAGGGCCTGCTGGGCCTGGGCGAGGGTATCCGTGAGCCGGTCGACCTGATCCAGGAAGTGGCCGGAAGCATCGCCCACGGCCCGGGGCAGCTTGCCGATGGCATCGGAAATGCCGCCGGAGAGATAATCGATGCGCTGGGTGAACTGGTTTACATAATCCTGGTATGCATCCAGCGTCATCTTCAATTCCTCGGTCACGGCGCTGGTGCAGTCGCGGTGGATGGCCTCCAGGTCGGCGGCGGCGCCGCGAATCTCGCCCGCGGCCTTCAGCATGCCGCCGGTGAGCTCCGCATTATCATCCACCACGCGCTGGGTGAAGCCATTCAGCGCGCTGGTCATCTGCTCCACATTCTGGGTGATCTCGGCCTGCATGCCGGATACGGTCTTGAGGTAATTCGCCTGCTGGCGGCCCACCAGATCCATCTGCTCGATGGTGGAGGCCATGCGGTTGAAGGCCGCATCGCTCTCGGCCTGGCTGGCGCGCAGCTCATCCAGGTAGCGGGCGTTGCTGTTCACCATTTCATTTGCAATGCGGGTCACCTCGCGCACGCTGTCCAGCATATCGGAAGTATCGGTCACGCATGCGCGCACGCCCTCGAGGGCGCTCTCCTGGTAGCGCGCGGTTTCATCCAGCACCCGGGAGAGGCGCTGCAGCTGGCCGCCCATGGATTCATCCATGCGGTCGATGAAGCGGTTAACCACCGCATCGAGGAAGCGCATCTGGTCCTTGGTGGTGACGGATACGAAGTTGCGCAGGCTCTGGGTCATGGGCTCCACGGCCTTCTCCATGGCGGAGGAGAGGTCGCTGGTCAGCTTATCGCCCATGTTGTCCGCCAGCTTCTTGATCAGCGCGGTCTGCTCCTGCTGGTAGATGGCTACCTGGGTCATCGGGTCCACGCTCTGCACGCCTGCATAGCGGCTCATCGCACCATAGAAGGATCGCAGCGCATGCTCCGCAGAGCCATGCACCGCGCGGGTGATCAGCGTAAAGCTCACCGATCCCACCACGCCGAAGATGGAGGTCATGAACGCATAGCGCATGCCGGGAATCAGCGTAACGATGGAATCCATTACGGCTGCGGAATCCGTCATGCTGAAGCCGGACAGGCCCTGCGCCAGGCCCATCAGCGTGCCCAGGAAGCCCAGGGAAACCAGCAGGCTCGGCACCGCATCGGAGAAGGTTGCCCTGCCCGGGCCGTAGATCACGGTTTCCTCATTGATGTAATCCTCCACATTCGAAGCGTTGTGGTATACGCCGTCTGCGAAGAACAGATTGTTCAGGTATTGGCTCCAGTGGGCGCTCAGTATGCCCTTGCCCAGGAAATCATCCTCCTGCCAGCTGTGCTTTGCATCTGCGCCGGCGCGGATATTGCGAATCGCCCGCCGCAGCATGCCCTTTGTGCGCAGCACCGGGCATATGCAGCGGATGAAGCCCATGATGAATACAAACAGAATCGCGGCATATACCAGCATGTTCACAATGCCGCCCATGACGTCGCTCTTCAATAGGTTTCGAATGAATTCCATATGTATTTAAGCCTCCTTGCATCGGTTGCCTTATACCAAATAGATATACATATACACATATAGTATATCATCGGCCTGCGGCGGAATATGGATATAAGCATGAAGAAAAATGGACGTTTCTATTCTTACTATAATATTGGACGGCAGAAAATAGAATAAAGTTCGGGCTTTCGGGAGGAAAAGTTTGGCGGGGCGTTCATGGAACAAGGTCCCCTGAACGCCCCGCCGTGCCTCAGTAAAAATTGGAAATGCCCAGCTCTTCCACGCCCGCGATGTGATCGAGCATTTCGCCGAAGCGGTAGATGGCCTGGTAAAAGTCGTCCTCGATGCCGAATTCGATGGACGCCTGGGCGTCGATCAGCTCGCCCTTGAGCTCATGGAGGTCGGCATGGTCGCAGAGTATCTCCAAAAGGGCCTGGTTGGCCTTGAGATGGCCCGCGAGCTCCACGAGGAGGACCTCGGCCTTCTGCACATCGCCTTCATCCAGGGCCATTACAGCCTCAGTGCGCAGATGCCGGGCGCGATCGGTGAAGCGGGTGACGCGGAGATTGGCGAAGGTGCAGAGCGCCAGCGCGGCGATGAGCACGCCGAGGGTGACGAAAATCATGCGGCGCATTACCAATTCACCTCCTTGGGATCAAGGGCGGCAAAGCGCACGAGGGCGCCATCCTTGAGCTGGAGGAACATGCGGCCCTGGGTATCGAGGCTGGCGAGGTAGACGGCGGGGATACAGGTTCCCCGGGCGGCGAGCAGGCGGGAGAGCCAGGCTTCGGTGCGGCCGGTTTGATGCAGGTTATGGCGCTGAAGCCGGCCATCCATGATGAGGGGCAGCGGCAGGCCTTCATAGCCGGGATCGAGGTTCATTTCGCGCACCTTTGGGGGGCGGCTGGCGGAATCAGAGAAAGCGGAGATGGAGCCATTGGCTTCTACCACGGCGGTGCCCACCTCGGCGGGATCCTGGAAACCGGCATTGCGCAGGCCCTCCAGCAGATCGGACAGGCTGAGGCAGAGGCGATCGAGCTCCTTCTGGTCAATCTTGCCCTGGGAGATGACCAGCGTGGGCTTGCCGGAGACGACGGCTCGGAATTTATCCGATTTCATGCAGGCGATGCTGAGCACGCCGTGAACCACCATCACCGCCGCAACCGGCAGCAGGCCATGGAGCAGCGGCGTGGAAACGCTGCCGATGGGGCCGGAGATGATATCCGCCAGCAGGATGGTGAGGGCAAATTCATAGGGCTGGAATTCGCCCAGCTGGCGCTTGCCCAGCACCCGCATCACAAGGATCATCATAATGTAGAGAAACATCGCCCGCAGGAACAATGTGAACATGCATTCGCCCCCCTTTTCCATGCATTTTGTCCGGGATTTATGATTTGCATGCGCGCTGCCCCGCATCAGCCGAGCGGCGGGGAACTGCTTCCCCATGCTGCATCCATCCCGCTGCGGCACGGCCCGCTGGCGCAGTCCCAGCGCGCTTCCCGGCTCCCTGCCATGGGAAAATAAAAAAATTTGCCATACCCTATTGACATTCGCCCATTCCCTGTGGTATAATATTTCTTGCGTTGAGAGATCGGCGCGTGTCGCGGGGTAGAGCAGTCCGGTAGCTCGTCGGGCTCATAACCCGGAGGTCGAGGGTTCAAATCCCTCCCCCGCAACCAAATATGCCGGCGTAGCTCAGTTGGCTAGAGCATTCGGTTCATACCCGGAGTGTCATTGGTTCGAATCCGATCGCCGGTACCAGCAAAAACCGTTCAAGTTGAGAGACTTGGACGGTTTGTTTTTGTTCAGATTGCACTGAAAACCCTCTTCTTCCAGATAACAGAACCTTCACACACCTTCAAAACCCTCGTTTTCTGCACAAAATCTGCACAGGACGCATGATTTTGCGCCTCGATTCTCAGTATTGATAAACCATTTCAGGCCAGCAAATGCCCCACTTTTTTGATGGCTTCCTGTTTCTTTTCGGCCCTCGCATGGATGTACCGGTTGGCCGTTGTCTGGATATCCGCATCACCGATGATGGCTTGGATGGTCTTGATATCCGTTCCGGTATCGTTCAACAGGGTCGCAAAACTGTGCCGGAACACATGCGGGGTTGCACCATGCAGATCTATCGTGCGGTTGATCCTCTCCATCATGCGGCGGTGTACAGAAAGTGTGATTGGGTTTGCATTTCCAATGATGTAGCCAAAGCCTCCCAGAGGCCGCAGAAAGGCATACAGGGCCTCTACAATGGGGATATCCCGTACGCCACTCTCTGTTTTCGTCGTGCCGATTTCAGGGGCGTTACAGCCGCGAGGAAAGGTGACATTCCTTTCAACATGAATCACATTCTTCTGAATATCCAAGTCGCTCCAACGCAGACCCAGTATTTCTCCCCGGCGCATTCCGGTGAACAGAAGGAGTGCCATGTACCTTCTGTCCTTCTCTTCCAAGCGATGAAGAGAGCAGATGATATCCTTAATCGCATCCAAAGACAAGGCTTCGCGCCTTGTCTTTTTCTTTGATGGAATGACAAGGCGTTTGTCGCTGGCCGGATTTTTCTCAATGTGCCCGTCAATCCTTGCTGATTCAAGAATCGAATTCAGAAGCGTCAGCATTTCCTTCAGGCTCTTTTCCGCGAGATGCTTCCGCTTATTGAGAAAAACCTGGATGTCTTTAGTCGTGATCTGATCGACAGGCGTATTCTTCCACACGGGATAAAAATGGCCTTCGATAACTGATCGATATCCACCCGCAGTCGTTTTTTTGATTCGCTCTACCTTATAAACCCGAAACCATTCTTCTGTATAGGTTTCAAAGGTCGGAATAATTGGTTTTTCATCCGCTGCTGCCTGCTCCATAATCTGCACAAACTCGCTTCTGCGGGCTGATTTCAATACGGTATGGATGATCTTGTCTGAGAGTTCCAACTCTGTATCTGCGCTGACCTGCGTCACTATAGGTGAACCATCATCCTTATATCCAATGCAAACACGCATTCTTCTCTTTGCCATTATCTTGCTCCTCTCATGAGCAAGAGTATTTGAGCAATATCTGTACAGTTTTCAAAGAGCTATTTCAATGATAAATGGAGCAAAATCAGATGTCAAGTGAGCAACAGTAGAATGTAAACGAAGCGAAATTAAGCATCAGCAGAGCAATATCGAGCAAAAATGAAGCTCCGCCGAGCAATAACAGAACTCGGTGGAGTAACTTTTGAGTACGAATAAGCAAGAACAGAGCATAAAAGATCAAAAACTGATCTTTATACTCTGTCCCGCATCATCAATCGCCTTCTGCAGAATCTCCGCTACACCTTTAGCAATATCGCCTTCATTAATTTTCTTCCCGTTGAGGTAGGTCTCAAATGCGATCTTCAGTTTCTCATTATACTGCTTCATGTGCTCCTCAAACAGAATCGGGAAAAACTTCTTGATCGCAATCTCCACAAAGAAAGCAAAATCATAAACGTGCTGCTCATGCTCCAAGGATCGGTTTGTTGAAAGCATGGTTGTTATTTCACCTGCGCACAGGTTGTGAATAGAAAACTCCATAATTTCCTCCTCACCTCTGCCACTTCCTATGAAACGGAAGGTAGGGGATCATTTTATATAATATATTTATCTATGTAAAAGAGAATCCCGACTGTATCTAAACTGATGCGTCAGGATTCCCTGGATTTTTGTGATAGTACCAGTTCTGCCAGTTCCAGTCTGGTGGGTTCATGTTCCATGAAGTACAGCAGCAGTTTATCCGCCTTCTCCGGCGACAAGTGAACAGGCGTGGTTTTCCATTTGTACAAGGTATTGGCTTGTATGCCCGTTGCCGCCGCGATAGATTTGATGCTGGAGCCGGGCAGATGGATTGCTGTCAGAAGCAGGACTTCCAATTCTGCAAAGGTTGTGTATTTTCGCATTGTATCACCTCCCATAGAATAGGTGCGGCGGTAGGAGTGGGATTCACTTTTTTCTTCCCGAATACGAAAAATATGGACAAAGCTATTTAAAACGCTTATAATAAAAGTGTTAATTCCCTTTATGAACAGCTGGGAGGTATGGAAATGTTGATCAAAACAAAGAGATTGCTTGCAGCGCTGCTAACGCTGACTCTGCTGGCGGGCTGTGCGCCTGCACTGGCGGAGGAAGCTGCGCCTGCGGTCGTGGAGATTGTTGAACTTCCCGCCGAAGAAGCGGCTGTCGGGCCTGAAACAGAAGAGGCACCTGTCCCTGCCGCCGAAATTACAGAAGAAACTCCGGCAGCGGAAGCCAGTGCGGAGCCGACTGCCGAGTTCTCTCCGGCTCCGGAAACGAGCGTGGAGCCGACGGCTGAACCCGCCGTTGTTCCGCTTGAAGCGCCTTCTGCTGAACCCACTGTGGAAATCACAGCAGAGCCCTCTTCGGAAGCAGCATCCATGCCCTCCGAAGAACCCATCCCTGAAGCATCTGCGGAGCCTGCGGCGGAAACCACCGTGGAACCGGCTGCTGAAGCTACCGTCGAACCAGTTGCGGAAAGCACTGCGGAACCGGACATCGCTCCTTCTGTAGATCCCTCCGTTGAGCCGAGTGTCGAGCCCACGATCGAACCTTCTGTCGAACCTTCTGTCGAACCTTCCATAGAACCGACCGTTGAGCCCACGCCCGAGCCCGCCCTTCCGCAGATTCTCCTGAATGCGGAAGCGCTGAAGCTGGGCGTATCAGAAAAATTCACCATCACCCCGGCGCTGTCCACTGGCGAAGACGCCGAATTCAGCTTCGCCAGCGAAAACGCGAAGATCGCCACCGTAGACAAAAAGGGCCTCGTCACTGCAAAGAAGGCTGGTGAAACCACCATCATCGTTTCCTGCGGCGAACTCATTGCCGAGATCCCTGTCACCGTGGTGAAAGCTCCCACCAAAGTGACCCTGTCCGCCACCAAGCTCTCCATGGGTGCTGGCCAGATGGAAACTCTCACTGCCGAACTGAACAACGGCAATGAAAGTGCCGTAACCTTCACCAGCAGCAAAAAGAGCGTCGCAACTGTTGATGAAAACGGCGTCATCACCGCCATTGGCAAGGGCAAAGCCACCATCACCGCCAAGGCCTACAACGGAAAATCTGCAAAATGCACGGTGACCGTACTTGCTGCGCCCACTGAGTTGAAACTCAATACATACGAACTGACCCTGCCCGCAGGCATGGAGGCGAAGTTGAGCGCCAGCGTAGAAAAGAATGCCTACGCCAGCTACAGCTTTGCTTCCTCCAATGAAAACGTCGCTTCCGTCGACGGCAGCGGCAATATCGTGGCGGTCAATCCCGGCGCGACTGTCATCACCGTAACTACCTACAACGGCCTGACTGCCGCATGCTCTGTCACCGTCACCGAAGCGCCGACCGCCGTTACCCTCAATGCCAATACCATGACCCTCGGCGTGGGCGAGCCCTTCCAGCTCATTCCCGCGAATGATAAGGGCGTTCCCGCAAATTATGCCTACGCAAGCAGCGACGCGAAGATCGCGACCGTGGACAAAAACGGCCTCGTCACCGCGAAGAAGGCAGGCGTGTCTACCATCACCGTTTCCACCTACAACGGCCTGACCGCCGTCTGCGAGATCACCATCGTCAAGGCCCCCACCAAGGTCACGCTGTCCGCCGCCAAGCTCTCCATGGGCGTGGGTCAGACGGAAAAGCTCACGGTGCGCCTGAACAACGGCGATATTGGTTCCTACAGCTTCTCCACCAGCAAGGCCAGCGTCGCGACGGTGGATGAAAACGGCGTGATCACCGCCGTCGGCAAGGGTACGGCAAAGATCACCGCCACCACCTATAACAAAAAGAAGGCCACCTGCACCGTGACCGTGCTGGCCGCGCCGGAAAGTCTGAGCCTTGCAGAAACCGCCGCTTCCATCCCCATGGGCATGAAGCTCGACCTCAAGCCCAGCGTGGAAAAGGGCGCGATGGCGAACTACGTCTGCACCTCCAGCGATGAAACCGTAGCGACTGTTGACAACAGCGGCAAGGTCACCGCCGTCAATCCCGGCAGCGCAACCATCACCATCACCGCCTATAACGGCCTGACCGCCGCCTGTGAAGTCACCGTCACTCCGGCTCCCACCGCAATTACTCTGAGCACCGGAGCCGTTGAACTGGGTGTGAAGGAGAGCTTCCTTCTCACGGCAGAAGCGGACGTTGAGAGTGCGCTCAGCTACAAATCCGGCAACGCCAAGATTGCGACCGTCGGCGCAGACGGCATGATCACCGCGAAGAAGGTGGGCAGCACCGTCATCACCGTCTCCACCTTCAACGGCGTGACCGCCGAGTGCGTTGTAACGGTCATGAAAGCCCCCACGAAGATCAGTCTCAATGAGGATTCCGTCGAGCTGGCGACCGGCGAAACCTTCCAGCTGGAAGCAGAGCTGCCCTCGGGCTGCGCAGGCGCAGTGACCTTCGCAAGCTCTGACGCATCCATCGCCACCGTGGACGCAAGCGGCCTTGTCACCGCCGTTTCCGCAGGCGAAGCTGTGATCACAGCAACCACCTACAACGGCAAGAAGGCGGTCTGCAAGGTAACTGTCACCGGCCCCTATGTGACGCCTGCGACAGATTTCACCTACACCACCGATGAAAACGGCTGCACCATCACCAGCTATTTCGGCCCTGATCTGCATGTCGTGATTCCCGAGACCATCGACGGCGTGTCCGTCGTTTCCATCTCCGCTGAATTTGGCTGCAATCCCGATGTGCGCAGCATCACGCTTCCCGCCAGCCTCACCGATATCGGTTCGTGCGCCTTTGAGTATTGCTTCAATCTGGAGGAATTCAGGGTTGCAGACGGCAATTCCAGCTATAAAGCGCAGGACGGCGTGCTCTTTGAAAATGGCGGCAACACCCTGCTCGCCTACCCCGCATCCAAGGCCAGCGTGCGCTACAGCATTCCCGAGAACTGCACCCGCCTTGCCGACTGCGCCTTTTCGGGCGGACAGCTGCTGAAGTGGGTCGTCGTTCCCGCCACGGTGACGGATTTCGGCGATACCGTGTTCATCGGCTGCAGCCAGGTTTCGCTGATCATCGAAAAGGGCTCCGCCGCTGAGAGCTTTGCGCAGGTGCAGGGCGTGAATTACAGCACCTTCCGCACAGACCTGACGGAAGCCGAGAAGGAAATCGAATTCCGCAATGCCGATCTGTTCCGCGCGGAACAGCTGGGTCTGAACGTGGAATGCGCGGATGAAAGCACCGTCACCGGCGCGGAATACATGCAGATGCTGGACTGGTTCATCTCTCAGGCTGCGCCGGAGCGCACGGAGGAATGGCAGGCCATGTTCGCCCGCATCCGCGAGAGCGAGAAGCCCTTCGGCCGCGACGATGCTATGGCGGCACTCTATGCCGCCGCCGAGCTTGCAGGCGAGAGCTATCTGAAGGATATGTACGATGGCATGTACATACACGATGTCATCGGCGATGACTGGTATGATTACAGCCCCGATTACTATCTCTTTGAGGAGGTTCTGGATAAAACGCCAGTCCGCGGCGGCGAGCTGGGCTTCAGCTACCTTGTGAGCGCATATTTCTTCTCGCTGAGTCAGGGCTCCCGCTATACCTCGGCGCGCCTCTTTGACTATGATCCCGTGAGCAATTCCATGCGCCCCGAAGCCCTGATCACCCCCGAGGAAGCCCTCGCTTCCGTCGTCCGCCTGCTGGATGCGGAGGAAGCCCTGCCCGTTCACAATGAAACCAGCGCCGCCGAAAAAGAGATCGAGGATTCCATCGACGCGCAGCGCGAGGCCATTTTGAACAGCGAATCGGAATACGAGGTCAAGGGCAAGGTCTACTATGTCTCCCCCAACGGTGATGACAATAACGACGGCCTGAGCCCGGAAACCGCCTTCAGGACGCTGGACAAGATCAACAGCGCGGCGCTGGAGGTCTATGGCGAGATCGTCGTCGGCAATCCGGAGTTCCCCGAATTCATGAATGTCTCCAAGAATCCCGAGGAGCGGCTGGTGCTGAACCCCGGCGATGTGGTGCTCTTTGAGCGCGGCATGGAGTGGCGCGGCATGCTGCGCGCCGCCGAGGGCGTAACCTACTCCGCCTACGGCGAGGGCGCGAAGCCCGTCATCAATTCCTCCCCGGAGAACGGCGCGGGCGAAGGCAAATGGGAACTGGTGGAAGGCACGGACAACATCTGGAAATACCATATGCCCATGCAGGACTGCGGCGGCATTCTTCTGGATGAAGAGCAGGTCGCCACAAAGACCCTTGCGTGGTGGAACAACGGAAAGTATTTCTATGTGGGCGACCAGCACCATTTCGAAAACGTCGATGGCGAATTTGAAATCTATGAAGAATTCAACTGGGGCGTCCTTGAAAACCTGCGCTTCTTCAACTACATAGATTACGGCGACAGCCAGACATTAAGCTATGCCAAGTATGGCGATCTGTACCTGCGCTGCGACGAGGGCAATCCCGGCCTGATCTACGATGATATCGAGTTCTTCACCGGCTTGAACGGCTGGGCCCAGAGCGTATTCGGCAGCAACTGCGACAATATCATTCTGGATAACCTGTCCTTCAAGCATTCCGCCACCGGCATCGCCGTCGGCACAGATGAAAGGGGCACGGAGGACAACGAAAGCGTGATCGTGCGCAACTGCGAGGTTTCCTGGAGCGGCGGCATCCGGCAGACCTTGGGCGAGCTCGTAGGCAACCAGTATAATGTCATTACCTGCGGCGACGGCATTGCCGTGTTCAGCAGCAACGCGCAGATATACAACAATTATGTCCACCACCTGTTTGATAACGGAATTACAATCGAGAGCTTCGCGGCCGAGATTGCCGATGGCGAACCCCTCCCCGCATATCTCCGCCGCAAAAACAACAGCATATACGGCAATCTGGTCGAGAAATGCGGAGGCGGTATTATGGTGGGCGACTGGACGACGTATCTCAAAAACAAGGAACGTCCCACATATGAAAATATCTACGTCTATGACAATCTGGTTGCCAATATCGGTGACGGCTGGTCGCACATGGAGGACTGGGATGTCGGTGTGAATACTGCGCTTGCGTCCCTGCTTCTTGAAGTGAATCCCGGCTACAAGAATATCAATTTCACCAACAATCTTCTGTACAAGACCCGTGATATCAGCCAGCTGGTCTCGATTTCCGCCCAGGGGGATTACAGCGCTGTGCTGAATTTCTCCGGAAACACCTATGTGCAGAACGAAAATGGCGGCATTGGCGTACTCAAACTGGTTATGGATAAGGGTTATGACAGCTACCGCTTCACCTACTCCGACTACGCAGATCTGGCGATCAAATATCTGTTGAACGATGCAGATGCAAATGTCCTGCCCACCGACCTGCTAGCCCTTGGCCTTGGCCCCATCGCCATCGACTTCTGATTACCCCCAACACAAGAGCCCTTCCGAACGGAAGGGCTCGATTTTTATTGTAATATGCCTATGTACTTATACACCGTCGGCCTACTGAGTCCGCACACCCTCGCCAACTCCGATACATTCAGCGTCCCGGACATAAACGCGGGATAGTGTTTGTAGAACACAGCAGGAATATCGTCTTTCGTGGTCGGCCTGCGGCCAAGGCGTTTTCCCTTTTCCCGTGCATTCTGCATGCCGGATTTGACGCGGGCGCGGATCATGGACAGCTCCAGCTCTGCGAAAACTCCACTCATTTCGAGGAAGGCCTTCGACATCGGATCGATATCGCCTTTGCGGCAGTCGATGGTAATGCTGCCGACGATGATTAAGCGCAGGAGCTTCTCTTTGATGATGTCGATGATCCCGCACAGCTGTTTCGTGCTGCGGCTCAGTCGGCTGACTTCAAGTGTGGTGATTGTATCCCCAGCTTCTGCGCTCTCCAACAAAAGCTGCAGATTCTTCTTTACCTTGGCATCACCGTGCTCATATTCGAAAATGACCTCTTCTGCTCCAGTAGCTTTCAGTTCTCTGATCTGTCGGTTGATATCCTGTTTATCTTCATTGGTGCTGCATCTGGCATAACCCCAGATTTTGCTCATTGTTCTACCTCCTGTAAAAGAAAACCCCTGTCGCTGAGATTCGTTTCGTTTACCGGTTTCGTTTACAGTTTTGCAGGGGTTTTTTTATGGTTCTTTATCGGATTTCCAAGTATTCAAGAAGAGTAATGTTTGATTTTACAGGCGGCCCGGAGATTTTCCGGGATTTCAGGTGGTTTTCGGTCGTTTGCTTACTGTCAATTTCAACAGTTGTTAGATTTTACGCCGTTGTTTGCCGCACGCTCTCCTTGATGTGGGCTTCGTGAAGCTGTCTGATATCATGAAGCAGTTCATATAGCGCAG
>JAFUPT010000007.1 GCA_017481065.1 Clostridia bacterium
CCATGGTCAGGAGCTTAAGGTTCCTTTTCTTCATTACGGGTTCCTCCTATCATTTGTAAGCCAGGAGAAATATGGCGAAAACATGCCAATTCCTTGTCGGCCCGTAACACATTATATATATATATATATATAGTCAACTTCCGTAACATGTCGAAAGGATTACGTTTTTGTCATGACTGAAATATGGCGGAAATATATAAAAATCCCGCAAATTTCGCGGGATTTTTGGGTTTTTTATCTAATTCTCATCCTCAAGGGCGATCTTTTCCAGCACTTCGTTCCACTTATAATTATGCAATTTCCGTATTTTATTGCAATCGATTTTGGAATCGAAGAGGCAGGCGGCGCGATAATCGCAGAAGGCGCAGGCATCGCGCTTATCGAAGCTGGCGGGGGCGACGGCGGCCTCTCCCGCGCGGATGGAAGCGATCTGCTTTTGGGCCATTTTGAGGGTATGGCGGATCAGGCGATGGAAATTTTTATCATCCGCCCGGGGTACATCGGAATAGAGGCCGCCCGCGGCGGTGAGCCGGGCCTTGAAGACCTGCTCCACATTGGGGGTTTGGGCCTGGATGAGGGTCATATCTTCGGGCAGGAGGCCCTGCATGCGGAATTGACCGGCGCGCTCCTTTTCCACCCGGGATTTATCGGTGGACTGGGTATTGACCACGCCTTCATCCAGCGGAAAGAAATACACGCCTGCGCTGCGGGCCTTTTTCTGCTTGAGCGCCGCGCCGAGATAGACCGGGAGCTGCAATTGCAGGCCATGATAGGCCCCGGCGAGGTTGAGGGGCTTGCCGCCGAGCTTGAAATCGATGACGCGCAGGCCATTGCCATCGATCCATTCATCCACGCGATCGATGCGGCCTTCGAGGATGGTATCGCCCGCCATCAGCCGGGCAGGGCCGTCCTCGCGACCGAAGCTGCGCTCCATCTGGCGGGCTTCGAAGCGGCTGCCGCGCATCTGTTCGGCCAGCACCCGCGCGCAGCGGCAGGCGGTGGCGCGCAGGCTGCGGGATTCGGCACGGGCGGCGGCGCTATCCTCCATGGGAGTGCCGGTTTGCATGCCTTCGAGGAGATGATCGGCGATGCGGGCCATGCAGGCATCCGCCGCCTCCGGGGAGAGATTATTGAGTCCCGGCCCGCAGGCGCGCAGGAATTCATTCACTGCGGCATGCAGGAAGGTGCCCTCATCGCGGCGATCCAGCTCGAAGGGCTCGATCTTTTCGGGTTTCAGGCCATAGGCCATGAAATAGGAAAAGGGGCAATTGGCGAATTTTTCCAGCCGGGTGATGCTCTGGAACTGCAGCGCGCCATAGAGCCGGGCTGCGGCGGAGGCATCCACGCCCTCGCGCCCGCCGGGCTGCATGAGGCTGGAGATGCGGCGCAGGCGATCGCGGACATCCGGCATGCTCTCCGCCGCTTTTTGGAGGGTTTTCCTTGCGCCGGGCCGGGCGATGGCGGCCAGCGGGGCGCAGGAAAGGAGGCGGTTCAATGCAGCATCCTGCCGCACACCGCCGCAGATTTTGATTTTCGGGAAGATTTCGCGCACCAGGTCCAGCTCCATGCCGGGGCGCTGGGCGGAACCATCCGCGCCGCTCAATGCGCAGGAGAGGTACGCTTCCCCCTCCGCCATGCCCAGCGCCGCCTTGAGATAGAAGCGGCGGATGCGCGCGGCATCGGTTTCGCTGGGACCGAGATAGGCCTTGGTTTGCTCGGAAACCGCGCTCCGCTGCATGGCGGTGAGCAGGCCCTCCTCCCCTGCGGCGGCGCGGTCGGACAGGCCGAGGATGAAGAGCGCCTTCGCGCCCTGCATCAGCATCCTGCCCGCACCCTGGGCATAGACCGCATCCCCGGACTGGGGCAGCGGCTTTACGATGGCGGCCTCCAGGGATTCGGACAGGGTATGGCGCAGCTCCCGCAGGCCCAGCTTCTTTTCGCCCATGAGGCCGGCCATCTGGTCCAGCGCGCCGATGATGCGGTTCCACGCCTGGCCGAGGGCATTGGCCTCCTCGCGCATGCCCGCTTCATTCAGGCGGCGCTGCATTTCGAGGCTCTTATCATAGGCATTTATGCCGGTAAGGAAGGCAAAGAGGGCGGCGAGCTGGCCCTTCAAATCCCGGGCGGATTTGAGGGCGGATTTGAGCTGCACAAGCGGCTCCATCAACCTTTTGCGCAGGGGTTCCAGCGCAGAAAGCTCCGCATCCGTGCCGCGCACGAAGGGTCGAAGCCAGCGGCCGCCATCCACGCCGCGCTTTACGGCATAGTTTGCCAGGCGGTCGGCCTCATCGGGGCTGAGGGCCATGTAGCCGGTGCGCATCAGGGTGAATACATCCTCGCAGCGGAAGTTCTTTTCGATCATTTTCAGCGCCGAGAGCAGGCATTCCGCCGTGGCCATGCGGGAAACCGGGCGGCTCTCGGAGAGAAACAGCGGCACATCGTAGAGCCGGAATGCCTCGGAGAGCGGCTGGCGGTAAGCATCGAGGTCCGCGCAGATGAGCTGCATATCGCCATAGCGCATGCCGCCCATGGCGAGCCTGCGCGCGGTGGCCGCCGCAAGCATGCATTCCTCCCGCACATCCTGGGCATGGGAGAGGTGGATATGCTCCGGCGCTTCCGGGTAAGGCTGCACCGGGTAGGCATAGAATTCATGGGCGAGGGCTTCGAGCTCGGCATTCGCCGCTTCCCCGGAGACGGCCTCGCGGCGGAATTCCGTGCCCGCATCCCGGCAGGCCGCAGCCATGCGCTCCAGGGCGCGCTCCAGCGGGCGGCAGCAATCATAATCCCGGGCACCGGGATCATTGGGCAGGGGGAAGAAGAGCTCCGCCGCAGCGCCGCAGGCGGCCAATTCGGCGATGAGGCGCATCAGGGTGGGGGGCGTGAAATCGAAGCCAAAGAACCAGAAATGGGCTCCGGAGATGAATTCCGCCTTCCGCACCCGATCCGCCGCCTCGATGAGCTCGGTTTCGCCATCCTGGAAGCGGCCGGAGATGAGGGCGGAATAGCCCTCGAGGATTTCGGCGAGATCGGAGAGCTTCATTTTCGTCATGCCCGAGGAAGCGGCGGCGCAATCGCGCAGCATATCCGGCGTGACCCCGCCCTGCATGAAGATTTCCAGCTGCCGGGCGCAGCGATCGGCAAAGCCCCGGCGGCGATCGGCATTTTTATATACGGTGAGCTCCCCGGCGGACTGGATGGCCTGGCGCACCAGCATCACCCGGCCGCGCTCATCCACGCGCACGCCATCGGGAAAGCCCGCGGCTTCAAAGATCAGGGAGCAGAGCCTGGCAGGGCTGATGACCCGCAGGCGAAAGGAACCCCGCAATTTCAGCCCGCCCAGCAGCAGGCGCTCGGTGAGCAGGGTGAGCTGCTTGGGAACCACGATGTACTGGGTTGCATCCTCGCTTGCCAGCGCGGCGCCGATTTTCTTTACCAGGTTGCCCGCGAGGCAGCGGTTTTCCCCGGTGTACAGCTTCAGCACGGCCTTTCCCTCCCCTCTCTTTGTATCAGAAAATCCTTAGAAAATGCGCACCACGCCCAGCGTAACGAGAGTGGTGATGGCGCAGGCGGTCATGTTGCCGAGGAAAATGGCCACGGCGGACTTCAAGCGCGGCATTTTGAACAGCGTGGCGATGGCGCTGCCGGTCCAGCAGCCGGTGCCGGGCAGGGGCAGGGCCACGAAGATATAGAGGCCGATCAGCTCGATGGTTTCGGCGGAAACCCACCTGCGCAGCCAGCCGCGCAGGCCCTTTTCCTGGCCGGCATGCATCTTTTCCTTCTTCTTTTCACTGCGCCGCTCCAGCCACGCGGCGAAGGCGCGCACCGGCTTGATGGGCAGGGTATAGAACCAATCCAGCACCGGGCGCAGCAAAAGCAGGATGAAGGGCATGGGCACCGTGGAGGCCACGCCCGCCAGCAGCCAGGCAAAGGCCGGGGGCAGGCCGAGGCCGATCATCGCAGGCACGGCATAGCGGCCCTCATACATCGGCACCATGCTAAGAAGCGCCGTCCACAGGATTTTGGACAGGTTTTCACTCCAGATAAATTTCTCCGTCGCAGCGGCGATCAGGGATGTGTTCATGGGTAATTTCAGCATTGATAATCCTCCGGAATTGCATCTTTCTCCTTTTATATATTAGCATATTCCCCGCTTTGAATCAATCTTCCCATGCAAAGCCCAGCTGTTTTCATGCCGATTTGATCGAAAAGTCATATTTTTCATGTAGAATGGAAAGTGGAATATAATACGGATAATTTATATCCTTATATAGAAATATCTGCGATGGGAATGATCATATATGAAGTACGATACCATACTTTTCGATCTCGATGGAACCCTGACCGAATCCGGCATCGGCATTACCCGCTGCGTGGCCTACGCCTACGAGCGGATGGGCCTGCCCGTGCCCGCCCAGGAAGTGCTGGACTGCTTCGTGGGCCCGCCGCTGGTGGCCGCCTTCATGCAGTATGCGGGTCTCAGCGAAGAGGACGCCCGGGAGGCTACCCGCATCTACCGCGAGCGCTTTTCCACCATCGGCTGGAAGGAAAACAAGGTGTATCCCGGCATCGCGCCCCTGCTGAAGGAATTGAAGCAGCGCGGCGCATACCTGGCCATCGCCAGCGGCAAGCCGGAGATATTTGTAAAGCGCATTGCCGAGCACTTTGATTTTGCCAGGTACTTTGACAAGATTGTGGGCATCAAGATGGAGACCACCCATGCCGACAAGCATGAGCTGATCACCGAGGCCCTGCAGGGCCGCCCCATCACGGAAAAGACCGCCATGATCGGCGACCGCAAATTTGATATGGCCGCCGCCCACGATATGGGCATACGGGCCATCGGCGTGAGCTACGGCTACGGCAGCATTGACGAGCTCACTTCCACCGGCGCAGACGAGATCGCCGGGAGCGTGGAGGAGCTGCGGAGCATCCTGCTGCCCGGGGAGAAGAAGCCCCGGGGGCTGTTCATCACCTTCGAGGGCGCGGACGGCTGCGGAAAATCCACCCAGATGCAGCTATTGAAGGAGCGTCTGGAGGAATGCGGCTATGAGATCGTGTGCTCCCGGGAGCCCGGCGGCTGCGAAATTTCCGAATGCATCCGGGATGTGGTGCTGGACCCGAAGCACAAGGGCATGTCCGCCGCCTGCGAGGCCCTGCTCTTCGCCGCCAGCCGCGCCGAACATGTGCGCCAGGTGATCCTGCCGGCCATCGAAAATGGAAAAATTATGTTATGCGACCGTTTTTTGGACTCAAGTTTCGCATATCAGGCCCGTGGGCGTGAACTTGGAGACGATTTTATACGTCAAATAAATGTACCGGCAAGCGCAGTGACCCCGGACCGCACCCTGCTGTTTGTGGGCAAGCGGGAGGAAATTTCCCAGCGCCTGCGCTCCCACGATGGGCTCGACCGCATCGAGCAGGAGCAGGATTGCTTCGTCTGCAGGGTCTACGAGGCCTACGACGAAATCGCCGCCGCCGCGCCGGAGCGCGTGCACATCATCGATTCCAACAGAAGCATTGAGGAAATCTTCGAGGACGTGCAGCGCGACCTATCGGATATCATTGGCTAATACCCCGCCAAAGGAGTGGAACATATGGCATACGAAAACCTGTGCATGTACTGCTTTAAGGATTTGAACGGTGCAGGCATCTGCCCCCACTGCGGCAAGGATTCCCGCGCCGCCGTGCCGCAGATACAGATGCTACCCGGCACGCTGGTCTACCGCGACCGCTTCCTTGTGGGCCGCGCCCTGGGCCAGGACGCGGGCGGCATCGTATACACCGCGCTGGACACCCGCAAGGGCGGCACCATACGCATACGGGAATACCTGCCCCGCAACTGCGCCGAGAGGCTGAATGACGGCGGCGTGGTGCCGCTGCCCGGCATGGAGGACGCCTTCGACGCCGGCATGCGCAAGCTGCGCGCCAGCGTGGAGAGCGTGGAGGACCCGAAGAAGCGCCACTTCTACTTTGAAGAAAACGGCACAGCTTACATCGCCCAGCGCAAAAATGTGAAGGGAACGCCCATGCCCGATGAGGACGACATGGACGACGACGAGGGCCGCGGACGCTCCGTGGCGCTCTACATCGCCATCGCGGCGGCCATCGTGGTGGTGATCGCCATCGCCATCATCTGGTTTTTGAATTCGATGAGCGATCCCAGCGACGTGACCATCGACCAGCCCCTGCCCACGGTATCTGCCGAGGCAACCTGGAAGCCCGCCGAGACCCCCACGCCCACTCCCTACGCCACCGCCACCTTCGCGGCGCTGGTGGACCCGGAGCTGAGCTGGATGGACTACACCTACAACGGCGATGTGGAAGCCGAATACGAGCAGAAGCAGAACAGCGTGCAGGTAACCAAGAAGCCCACCATCATCACCGAGGAGGACTTCGGCACCGTTTCTTCCTCCTCCAACAAGCAGAATGTGGAGGAATTGCAGGAGCGGCTCGCCAAGCTGGGCTGGCTCAACTACTACGATATCACCGGCAAATATGATTCCGCCACCAAGAGCGCGGTGAAGGAATTCCAGCGCTATGTGAACGAATACTGCTCCCCGGCCACCAAGCTGGCCGTGGATGGCATCGCGGGAAGCAAGACCCAGCAGTGGCTCTACAATTCCTCAGTATCCCTGACCAAGCCCACCCCCACCCCGGAACCCATCGTGACCCCGAAGCCGGACAGCAGCGTGATTGATGCGAATTCCTCCAGATCGGAGATTCGCGCCCTGCAGAACCAGCTGATCACCCTGGGTCTCATGGAGGAGGGCAGCGCGGACGGCAAGTTTGGATCCGGCACCAAGAACGCGGTGAAGAAATTCCAGATGCGCGTGAACCAGATCCAGGGCTATGACGCGCTGGAAGTATCCGGCACTGTGGATGAGCTGACCCAGGCCTACCTCGACTATTATGTGGAGGACTGGCTGAACCGCGAGGAGGAGCCGGAAATCACCGCCACTCCCAAGCCCACCGAGGCGCCGGAGACCGGCGTGGTCAACGCCGATTCCAGCAAGAAGGAAATCATCTCCGTGCAGGAGATGCTGATGGACGTCGGCCTGCTGGAGCGCAGCGATGTGGACGGCGTATACGGCCGCGGCACCGTGAGCGCAGTGAAGCAGTTCCAGGAATGGGTGAATGAGATTCGCGGCGTGGAGACCCTTGAGGTCAGCGGCGAATGCGATTTGCTCACCCAGCGCTACCTGCAATACTGCATCGAAAACGGCATGACCGTGGTAGAGCCCACTTCCGCGCCCACCGCCACCCCGGAACCCACCCAGGAGCCGGATGAAAACAACGTGGTTGTGGATGAAAATTCCCCCGAGGAGTCCATCGCCTTTGTGCAGGAGATGCTGATGACCGTCCGCCTGCTGGATGCATCCGATGTGGACGGCAACTACGGCAAGAAGACCATCAGCGCAGTGAAGGAATTCCAGCGCTTCGTGAACGATTACTACGGCACCAGCAAGGTGGAGGTCACCGGCCTGTGCGACCAGACCACCCTGCAATACCTGGAGTATGCTTACAGCAACGAATGGGAGATCGGCGATATCGGCAGGGAGGAAGCCACCCCCGAACCCACCGCCGAGCCCACCCGGGAGCCGGAGATTGACGAAAGCCAGATCACTGTGAACGCCGATTCCACCAAGAAGCAGGTGCGCACGGTGCAGCAGCTGCTGGCCAATGTGGGCCTTTTGAAGGATTCCGATGTGGACGGCGGCTACGGCAAGAAGACCATGAACGCCGTGAAGGCCCTGCAGCAGTATGTGAACCAGCAGAAGGGCGAAACCGTGTTGGAAGTGACCGGCGAATGCGATCCGCTCACCCGCAAATACCTGGAATACTGCGATGAAAACGGCATCGATGTGGGCGCGGCCATGGAAGAGCCCGATCCCACCGAGCCCCCGGTGCAGGAGCCCGAAGCACCCTCCGTGAGCGAAATCCGCGGCTTCACCGTGGCAGTGGACGGCAGGGAGAGCGACGGCGGCATCGTGGAGCTGGAGTCCGGCAAGCACAGCTTCAGCTGGACCGCCAAGGACGGCGTGGAGACCTTCTATATCTACCTCTACGACGGTGACGGCAGCCTGATGAACAGCAAGACCACCTCCAAGGCCGGCGAAGTGACCATCAAGGCAGCCGACCTGGAGCTGGGTGAAATCTACCGCCTGGAGATCGGCGCGCTGCCGGAGGGCGGCTCGGAGAGCGACATCGTGTGGCAGACCATCCGCGTCAGCCGCTATGTGGAGGTTGAAGCCGAGCCCGATCCCACCAAGGCGCCGGAGAAGGCCAGCGTGGGCAAGCCCGCCATCAATCTTGGCTCCACCGCCTACCAGGAGGACGGCATTCCCTACATCAGCGATACTTCCGTTATCTTCAACTGGATGGCCGAGGGCGATGTGGATTACTACATTGCCACCCTCTACTACGAGGACGGCACCAGCTGGTCCCTGGGCGAAACCCGCGACACCAGCAAATCCGTGCCCACCGACCAGCTGGACCCCGGCCTGTGGAAGCTGAAGGTTGGCGCGATGCCCATCGGCGGCAGCGAGGACGACATGAAATGGACCGAGCTGATCTTCGGCGTGCCCACCCCGGAAATCCCGGATGAACCGGAAAACGAGCCCGAGATTTCCGTACCCGAGGGCGATACCATCATCTATCTCGACGGCAACAGCGATCCCGAGGATATTCAGCTGGTGCAGATGGCGCTGTACAAGTACGGCCTGATCAATTCGGATGAAGCCGAGCTGGGCTCCCTGGACGAGCCCACCCTCGAGGCTGTGATCCGCTTCCAGGAGCTGGTAAACGAAATTTACGATTTGGACCTGGAAGTGATCGACCTGAACGCCGAGGGTGAAATTTACCTCGACGAATACACGCTGGACTGCCTGCTCTACCGGGAGCTGGAGCTGAACTGACGCCGGGCCAAGGGGCGCCGCCCCTTGGAGCCCCGTTGGGGACGATGAAGGAACGCTGGGGAAACGCTGGGGGAATGATTCCCCCTGGACCCCTCTGCAAGGCAAATTGACCCCGGAACGAGGTCAATTTGCGGAAAAACAAAATTTTGGATATGTGCTGTTGGCGAAGGAACCTGCGGGCAGTTACATGCGTCTAAAAAACGCAACAAATGAAACGTATTTACCAACGCCACGAAATGTAGTATAATGGTGGAAGAGACATCATCTCTTCCACCTTTTTCGACAGATGATTCAAGGAGGTTCCCATGCCCTTTTTCGAGACTTCCGTGCAGGAAATCAAATATAAGGTTCTCAAGAAGGTTGCCGAGCTGGCCTATGAGGACAAGCTGACCCCGGAAAACATCCTCCCCATCGCGGAGGAGATCATCCCCGAGGGCAAGGCCACCATGCGCTGCTGCATCTACAAGGAGCGCGCCATCATCAACCAGCGCATCTCCGCGGCAATCGGCGGCGGCGGACACAGCAGGCGATCCGTGCGCGTGCTGCCCATCGCCTGCGATGAATGCCCCATCGACGGCATCCAGGTGACCCACTCCTGCCGCGGCTGTATCGCCCATTACTGCATGAACACCTGTCCCAAGGGCGCGATCTCCATCGTGAACCTGCGGGCGCAGATTGATAAGAGCAAGTGCGTGGAATGCGGCCAGTGCCTCTCGGCCTGCTCCTATTCCGCCATCGTGAAGGTGACCCGCCCCTGCGTGGAAGCCTGCAAGACCCGGGCCATCGAAATTGATCCGGATTCCCACAAGGCGCGCATCAACGAGGAAAAATGCGTATCCTGCGGCGCATGCGTGCACCGCTGCCCCTTCGGCGCGATCACCGATGAATCCTACATCCCGGAAATCATCGATCTGATCCGCAAATCCGAGGGCAATACCAAGCACCGCGTATACGCCATCATCGCCCCCGCCATCGCCACCCAGTATCCCAAGCTCTCCGTGGGCCGCATCGTGACCGCGCTCACCAAGCTGGGCTTCTACTTCGTGGGCGAAGCTGCCGAGGGCGCGGACCTGGCCGCCTGGGAGGAGGCGCAGGAGCTGGCCGAGAAGGGCTTCCTTACTTCCAGCTGCTGCCCGGCATTCGTATCCTTTGTGAACCAGGAATTCCCGAACCTGAAGGATTATGTTTCCCACACCCTCTCCCCCATGGCCCTGCTGGCCAAGCACATCAAGGAGCAGGACGCCAAGACAAAGTGCGTATTCATCGGCCCCTGCATCGCCAAGAAGAGCGAGGCCATGCACACCCGCGCCAGCGAATATGTGGATTACAGCATGACCTTTGAGGAGATGCAGGCCATGTTCGGCGCGAAGGACATCGATCCCGAGCAGTGCGAGGACGCGCAGCTGCGCTCCGTATCCTCCTTCGGCCGCGGCTTTGCCAAGTGCGGCGGCCTGGCGGAGGCCGTGCAGCAGGCATTGAACGAGCAGGGCGTTACCCCCGAAAAGTTCACCCTGAACCCGGTGATCGGCGATGGCCTTGCTGAATGCAAGAAGCTGCTGGCCATCACCAAATCCGGCAAGATGAAGAGCAACTTTATCGAAGGCATGGCCTGCAAGGGCGGCTGCGTGGGCGGACCCGCATGCCTGACCCACAATCCCCGGGCCCTCGCCCTGCTGGAGAAGCACAAAAAGGACGCCACCGGCACCATCCACCACACGGTGGAAGTGAATACCGCTCCGGCCGAATAGCAAACAGCGCCATGGTTCAAAATACGCGAACCATGGCGCTTCTTTGGGCCCACTTGTTAGGAATGCCCAATTTCCGCCGCCGGTTTCCGCCGGATTCTCTGTGATTTCTGCCAGTATTGCAACAAATTCCGGTTGACAAAATGGTTATAACGCGGTAAAATTAGTAGTATGGAATCTATGTGATTCCAAGCCTATATGGATCACCCGAAAGGAGAAAACCCCATGAAGAAGTTTGCTGCTCTGATTCTGGCTCTGGTTATGGTGCTGTCCGTAGCATCCATGGCTTGCGCAGAAGAAACCGGTTCCGTTTACTACCTCAACTTCAAGCCCGAAGTGGCTGATGCTTGGGTAGAGCTGGCCGCCGCCTACACCGCCGAGACCGGCGTTGAGGTTACCGTGGTTACCGCCGCTTCCGGCAGTTACGAGGATACCCTGAAGAGCGAGATCACCAAGACCGAAGCTCCCACCCTGTTCCAGGTAAACGGCCCCGTTGGCCTGAACACCTGGAAGGACTACTGCTATGACATGGCCGGTTCCGCCTTCTACGGCGAGCTGACCAACGACGCCTTCGCCCTGAAGGAGGGCGACGCCGTTCTGGCCATCGCTTACCTGACCGAGACCTACGGCCTGATCACCAACACCGCCCTGCTGGAGAAGGCCGGCTACACCGTGGCTGACATCACCAACTTCGAAACCCTGAAGGCTGTTGCCGAGGACATCACCGCCCGCAAGGACGAGCTGGGCTTCGCCGCCTTCGCTTCCGCCGGCATGGATTCCTCCTCTGACTGGCGCTTCAAGACCCACCTGGCCAACATGCCCATCTACTACGAGTATCTGGCAGACGGCATCACC
>JAFUPT010000030.1 GCA_017481065.1 Clostridia bacterium
CCATAGCGGGACAGGCTTTCAATATTCAAAGGCACGCAATGCGTGCCTTTTTGCGAGGTTTCCAAAGGGAATCATTCCCTTTGGCGGGGTCTGGGGCAGAGCCCCAGCGGGGTTCCCAAAGGGCAGAGCCCCAGCGGGATTCCCAAAGGGCAGAGCCCCAGCGGGGTTTCCAAAGGGCAGGGCCCCAGCGGGGTTCCCAAAGGGCAGGGCCCCTTTGGAAACGTCCTTTCATCCTCCCCCGTCACATCACAGCGGCCATTACAGCGAAGAGGGCGATGCTCAGAAGGGTGATGACGGAAAGTGCGGAGGAGATGTTCGCGCGCTCGTCGCCGGCGTCGGCAAACACGGGCAGCACATAGGGCGGCGGCAGGATGAACATGAGCACCAGCGCGCCGGTGTGCATGGCGTTGCCCAGCAGGAAGCGGTTCACCAGCAGGGCTGCGCCCAGCAGGATGGCCATGATCGCCACGCGCATGAGCACGATGACGGCGGTCTTCTTCCAGCGAATCTCGGAGGGCACAAGGTCGTAGCCGATGGAGATGAGGATGAGCACGCTGGTGGGCGCGGAGATGAAGCTGGTGATGGAATCGAAGATTCCGCTCACGCCGGAGGGCTTCATGGCGTCGTAAAGGCCGGTGGCGCCGATGATGAGGCCGATGATGATGGCCCATAGCACGGGCGAAGTGAGCGCCTCGCGGAGCACGTTCTTAAGCCCGGCCTTTCCGCTGAGCAGGATTTTGTATAGGGTGAACACAAAGAGCACCTGCCCGAGATCGATGATGGCGAAATGGGAATTCGGCTCATTCTTAAACAGCAGCGCAAAGAGGCCGTAGCCCAGCATGCCCGCCTCAAAGCCGGTGCAGAGATAGGGCGTGAGCTTGCCCTGCTTGAATACCTTGGCCGCCACGAAGCCCAGCACCAGCGCCAGCACGCACAGGGCATAGATCACCAGCGGAATGGTGATGCTCTCGGCGGAATATTCGGCGGTGGCGAAGGAGGACAGCAGCACCGCGGGCAGACAGATATTCACGGCCACGGATTTCAGCTGGGCAACGCCATCCCGGCTGAGGATATTCTTCGCCCGGCAGAGCATGCCGATGGCGAGGGTGAGGAACACCGGCAGCGCGGTTTCCAGTACGCGGATCAGGGTTTGCATTTATGTACCTCCAGATCGGATGGGTAGAGAAAAGCGCCGTAAAAATACGGCGCTTTATTAGATGAAGGATTAATCCTCGTCTTCCTCTTCACGCTTGCAGGCTTCGACAATCTTCTTGGCGTCGCCGGCGGGAACTTCCTCGTAGCGCTCGAAGGACATGGTGAAGGAGCCGCGGGCCTGGGTCATGGAACGCAGGTCAGTGGCATACTTGGCCATTTCGGACAGGGGAGCCTCGGCGGTGACGCGCTGGAGCTCGCCAACCTTGTCCATGCCCATGATGCGGCCGCGGCGCTTGTTCATATCGCCGATGATATCGCCCATGTACTGGTCCGGAACATCTACTTCAACATGGTAGATGGGCTCGAGCAGGATGGGGGATGCGCCGGTCAGCTGCTTGAAAGCAAGGCGGGCAGCGGTCTTGAAGGCCATTTCAGAGGAGTCTACCGGATGGTAGGAGCCGTCGTACAGCTCAGCAGTGAGGCCAACAACCGGGAAGCCGGCCAGAACGCCGTGCACGATGTTGTCACGCAGGCCCTTTTCTACCGCGGGGATGAAGTTGCGCGGTACGGTGCCGCCGACAACGGAATCCACAAAGTGGAATTCGGTATCGTTCGGGTCGTCGTTGGGACGGAACTTGATCTTAACATCACCGAACTGGCCATGACCACCGGACTGCTTCTTATGGCGGCCCTGTACATCGATGGGCTTGCGGATGGACTCACGATAGGGGATTTTGGGATCCTGCAGCACGCACTCTGCACCGAACTTGGCTGCCAGCTTCTTGGCAACAACTTCGATATGCATCTCGCCCAGACCGGAGAGCACGGATTCGGTGGTCTCAACGTTCTTGGTGACGGTGATGGTGGGATCTTCTTCCATCAGGCGGGCCAGGCCGGAGAAGATCTTATCTTCTTCGCCGCTCTTCTTGGCATAAACTGCCTTGGAGATGCAGGGAGCCGGGAATTCGATTTCATCGAACTTCACGGGGTTGGCGCCGTCGCACAGGGTGTTGCCGGTGGCAACGCTGCCCAGCTTGGCCAGGGCGCAGATATCGCCTGCGCATACCTTCTGGGTAGCGGTGGCCTTCTTGCCCTTGAGGATATTGATGGTGCCGGGCTTTTCAGTCTTCTCGGCATTGGCGTTGTAGAGCATCATATCGCCGGTGAGGGAGCCGGACATAACCTTCATCAGGCTCAGCTTGCCAACGAAGGGGTCAGCCATGGTCTTGAAGACCTGGGCGGAGAAGGGCTGGCCTTCTTCGCAAACGCGCTCAACTGCATCGCCGGTCTTGGGGTTGACGCCGGTGGTGACGGTGCCTGCCGGGGAGGGCATGAGGGAAACGATGTTGTCCAGAACCTTGGTGAGGCCAACGCGGGTGATACCGGAGCAGCACACGACGGGAACGACGGTGCCGTCCTTGATGCCCTGGCGCAGGCCGTGCATCATATCTTCAAAGGAGAGTTCGCCTTCTTCGAAGAACTTCTCCATGAGTTCATCTTCAGCGCCTGCGGCAGCTTCCATGAGGGCTTCGCGGGCGGCTTCTACCTGGTCTGCTACGGAAGCGGGAATTTCAACTTCCTTCAGGGTCTTGCCTTCGCCGATGTATGCCTTGTTCTCCAGAACGCAGGCAACGCCAACGAACTTGCCGCCTTCAACGATCGGAACCTCGATGGCTGCAACGCTGGAGCCGTACTTCTCGGTCAGGGTGCCCATGGCCTTTTCGAAGTTGGCATTTTCGCGGTCCATCTGGTTGACGACGATGATGCGGGAGGTGTTGGTCTTATCGCACATTGCCCATGCCTTTTCAGCGCCAACGCTGAGGCCGGAAACTGCGCCGACAGTGATGATTGCGCCTTCGCAGACGGTGAGAGGACCAGACTGCTCGCCGGCGAAATCGAAGTAGCCGGGGATATCGATCAGGTTGATCTTGGTTTCCTTCCACTCCAGGGGAGCGATGGCTGCGCTGATGGAAATACCGCGCTTGATCTCTTCCTGCTCGTGGTCAGTGGTGGTGGAGCCGTCTTCTACGCGGCCCTGGCGGTCAATTGCGCCTGCGGTGAACAGAAGCGCCTCGACCAGAGTGGTCTTGCCTTCGCTGCCATGTCCGACAACAGAAATGTTGCGGATATTCTTGGCCTGATAATCTTTCATAAGAAATTCCCCCTGTTATTATGTTGTCCTGCACGATAACATGCCGGGTCTGGCTAAACGCAAGGAGCGCCATATACGCCATAGTATTTATATTTTAACAGAAAACCGAAGATTTGAAAAGCCCCTTTGGGCAGGAAATTCCCCTTTTTCCGGTGAATATAATGTTATGATTTACACTTTTGCGCCGTTTCAATCAAATTTGGCGCGATCCAGCAATTTTTTCAGGAGAAAAACATGGGCAAGAAACTGCTCTGCGCCATCGCGCTGCTGCTGGTATTGATGCAGGGCGCGCTCGCGCTTGCGATGACCCGGCAGGAGATGCGCGCCGCCTACCAGGCAATTTCCAGCCTGCGCACGGACGCCTCCCCCTACGAGGAGGAGCCGGACGCGGCCGCCTTTTCCACGGCCGGAAGGCTGACGGAGGAGAAGCTGGGCGATGCGCTCGCCTACCTCAATTTCCTACGCGCCGTGGCGGGACTCGATGCGGTGCAGGCCAGCGAAATTTACAACCTGCGCAGCCAAAACGCCGCGCTCCTGCTGGCCGCCAACGACTTTATCAGCCATAATCCGCCCTGTCCCGAGGGCATGAACCCGGATCTCTACGATTCCGGCCTGCTGGGCGCGAGCCTCTCCAACCTGGCCCACTTCAACTGGATGCAGCCGGATATCCTGCTGGACGGCATCGCCTATTTCGCCCGGGACGACGGCGATATGAACCTTTCCAGCCTCGGCCACCGGCGCTGGCTGCTGAACCCCCGTATGGCGGAGACCGGCTTCGGCCTCGCCAACGCGCTGAGCGGCCACAGCTATGTGGTGATGTTTGCCGTGGACGATGGCAACGCAGACGCCGAGTGGGATCATGTAGCCTGGCCCTCCGCCGGGGCCTTTCCGGTTGAGCTGATGCGCAGCAGCCTCGCCTGGTCTGTGAGCCTGAACGATGAAATCTACGATCTCGACGCCTCCTCCCCCACCGTTTATATGAAGGAAAAGCTGAGCGGCGCGCAGTTCCGCTTCAATCTCGCGGAGGCCGATGGCGATGGATACTGCAGCGTCAGCCGGGAAAATTACGGCGCGGGCAGCTGCATCATCTTCCGGCCGGAGCTTGAGGATGCGGGTATTTCCGAATACCTGCAGAACCAGGTATGGGAGGTGGAGATCAGCGGGCTGGTGAAGCGGGATGGAAGCGCGGCGGTGATTTCCTATTCCTGCGAAATGGCCTCCCTCTATCCCCAGGATGTGGCAAACATCGAGCTTTCCCAGCTGGAGTCGGAGCTCGCCCCCGGGGAAATGCTGAAGCTCAGTGCGACGGTAATCCCTTCCTACGCGGATGATCTCACTGTAAACTGGAGCTCCAGCGATGAAGATATTGCCACCGTGGATTTCTTCGGCAACGTGACCGCCATGCAGGCCGGCAGCTGCGAAATCACCGCAGCCAGCGCCAATGGCCGCGCGGATGTATGCCGGATCACTGTGAAATAAGCATAACCACCCGTCAAACGGGTGGTTATGTTTGCAATTCCCATTCAGCAACAATTATTCTTCCCGTGCTCTTGCAATCTCCCCCGCCATCCCTTATACTGGTAGAATAATACCCGCAGCGCGCAGGAAAGCCGAGGACAAGCATGACCGATCTGATCCGACAGAAAGCCTGGTTTGATTCCCCTGAATTTGAAGAAAAATACCACTGCGAAGCCCAGCTGGGCTGCTTCTTTTCGCCCCGGGGCACTTATTTTCACCTCTGGGCCCCCACAGCCGATGAAGTCTTTCTGAACATCTATGCCGATGGCTGCGGCGGAGAGGCCATGGAGCGCATCGCCATGCAGCGCGGCGAGCGCGGGCTCTGGCTCTACAAAACTCCCCGGAACCTCGATGGCATGTATTATGATTATGATGTAAGCGTGGACGGCTTATGCCGCCGCACTGCCGATCCCTATGCCCGCGCCTGCGGCCTGAACGGAGAGCGCAGCATGGCGCTGAACCTGCGCCGTACCGATCCGCCCGGCTGGGAAGGCGACGCCGCCCCCGCCCGGCAGGCCGAGGACATCATCTATGAGCTGCATGTGAAGGATTTTTCCTGGGACCCGTTGAGCGGCGTTCCGGAAGAATACCGCGGCAAATATCTCGCCTTCACCCTTCCGGATACCACGCTGGGAGGCGATGGCCGCCATCCCACCTGCCTGAATTACCTCCGCCGGCTGGGAATCACCCATGTGCAGCTACAGCCCATCTATGATTTCGGCTCCGTGGACGAGGGCGGCGATCCCAACCAGTTCAACTGGGGCTATGATCCCGTGAACTACAATATCCCCGAGGGCAGCTATTCCACCGATCCCTTCCATGGCGAGGTGCGCATCCGCGAGCTCAAGCAGGCCATCCAGGCCCTGCACGGCGCTGGCCTGCGGGTGATCATGGATGTGGTGTACAACCATACCTACAGCCTCGATTCCTGCCTGCAGCGCACCGCCCCCTGGTATTTTTACCGCCAGCGACCCGATGGCAGCGCCTCCAACGGCTCCGGCTGCGGCAGCGAGCTGGCCACCGAGCGCAGCATGTGCGCCCGCTATATCCTCGATTCCGTGCTCTACTGGGCGGAGGAATACCACATCGATGGCTTCCGCTTCGACCTGATGGGCCTCATTGATGCGCCACTGATGAACCGCATCCAGCAGGCGCTGGATATGCGCTATGGCGCCGGGGAAAAGCTGGTTTACGGCGAGCCCTGGGGCGCGGATCAATCCTCCGCCCGGCCGGGCACCCTGCTCTGCCATAAGGGCGCTTTCCGCCATCTGCATCCCGCCATCGGCGCATTCTGTGATAACACCCGCGATGCGGTTAAGGGCGGCGTAATGGATGAGCACAGCCGTGGCTTCGCAAACGGCAGCGGGATCACCGCCGCCGCCCTCCTTCCCTGCCTGCGCGGCTGGGCCGGGGATGGAGAGCGCTGCTGGGCAAAGTCTCCCGCGCAAACCATCACCTACCTCTCCTGCCATGATGACTGGACCCTCTGGGACAAGCTGGTGCTCACCATGGATTCCGGCAAAAAATTCCTGCGCGGCAGCCCGGAAATCCTGCGCAGCAATAAGCTCGCGGCGGCAATCCTCTTTTGCTGCCAGGGCCGCCTCTTCCTGCATGCAGGCGAGGAATTAGGCCGGACGAAGCGCGGCGTGAAAAACAGGTACCGCTCCTCCCCGGAAATCAACAAGCTGGATTGGACCCGCGCCTGGCGCAAGGCCCCCCTGGCGGACTATTACCGCGGCCTCATCGCCCTGCGCGGCCGGGTACACGCCTTCTGCGATAAGTCCGATACAGCCGCTTACCACTTCCCCACCGCCGTGGATATCGCCCGGAACTGCGTCTGCGCCCTCGTTGATAATCCCGGAGAGGAAAAGTGGCAGAAGCTGCTGCTCATCTTCAACTGCTCGGAAGAAGCGCGCGCCATCCCCCTCCCCGCCGGAGAATGGCAGGTGCTCGTCGATGAAAACAATAGCTTCCGCTGGCAGGAACCCGCCTTCGTGCAGGAAAAAGCGTCCGTAGCGCCAATGTCTGCATTGATCCTGGGCGAGACCAATGGGCCCTGCCCCTTGGAACCCCGCCAGGGGAAATGATCCCCCCTGCCCCCTCTGGAAAAGGCACGCATGCGCGTGCCTTTATATTATGGAACAAAGCAAAATTGGGAGACGGCCCGCCGCGCCCCAAGGCTCTCCTGTGCAAGGGGAGCTGCCCGAAGGGCTGAGGGGTTGTTCCTTACCCGCCCGCCGCTCATTTCTAATTTATGACAAAATTTTAATATAATTTCAACTGTTCTGTTACCCCCCCTAAACACTTTTTGCTAGTATAA
>JAFUPT010000031.1 GCA_017481065.1 Clostridia bacterium
AGGGCGCGCAGCTTCTGCTCCATCTCCTTCAGGGGATCAAACACGCGCTCCAATTCCTGCTGCACGGTGAGATCGCTCTGGATATCCGCCTCCTGGGTGAGCAGGCCCACGCGGGCGCCCTTCACGATGTTGATCGTGCCCTCATCCGGCTCCATTGCCCCGGAAATCAGGCGGAAGAGGGTGGATTTGCCGGTTCCGTTTGCACCGACAAGCCCCATGCGGCTGCCCGCCTGGAGCGTTAAGTTGATATCCTTCAGCACGGTGTTCATCGCGAAGGATTTGGTTACATTCTGTATGGATAAAAGTATCATATCATCAAGCGTTTTCAGGGCCGTAGAGCTTCATGCCCGTGCCCTGATCCTGGATCAGGGTATCCTTCGGGCTGCGCAGGATGCGCATGGAGCAGTAGAAATCCCCGGCGGAACCGGCGATATTGGCGATCTGCACGATGTGCGCCAGCCAGAACCATTCCTCCGGCAGCAGCAGGGAAGCCGCCGCGATGATCACGCACCAGATTGCGGCGGGCGCGAGCGCGATGATCACATAGCTGCGGCGGTCGAGGTAGCCCCGGCTACCCGCGTACAGATAGAAGGACTTCATGCCGTACACCGGCTTCATTTTGGAAAGGGCGCGGATGAAGATGCCGTGGATCACCTCGTGGAGCACCATGTAGGCAAAGAGTACGCCCAGCAGCGCCATCAGCACCCATGCCTTGCTCATCAGGGCGGAGGTGGCCTCGCTGAAGCCGCGCAGCTGGTAGCCCAGCATGGCCAGGGCCACGGCCAGGATCATGGCGATTAGGTTCACCCTGCGCTTATCCGGGGATCTTTTGCTGTCGAGATCGATGATCCCAATCTTCTTATAGCCCTTGGGCAGCTTATCATAATTCATTTATTTGCCCTCCCAGCGTCCGCTCGCACCGCAGGGCAGCACGCCGCCGCAGGTCACGGGCAGCACGATTTCATCCGCCGTTACCTTGCCCTTGTGGGTTTTGCCCACGGTCATGGTGAGCATGTTGTTCAGCACCGCAGGCTGCAATCCCGTGGTGTAGCTGTTGATCAGCATAAACAGCGCGTCCTCGGCCAGCACCTTTTCGCATGCCTGCACCAGGCCGAAGAGCTCGTTTTCCAGCTTCCAAACCTCACCGCCGGGGCCGCGTCCGTAGCTGGGCGGGTCCATCAGGATGCCCTCGTAGCGGTTGCCGCGGCGCTCCTCGCGCTGCACAAATTTCAACGCATCGTCGATGATCCATCTCACGCTGGTTTCATCGATTTCGCTCAGCTTGCGGTTTTCGCCCGCCCACTGCACCATGCCCTTGGCCGCGTCCACATGGGTCACCTTTGCGCCCGCAGCCGCGCAGGCGCAGGTAGCGCCGCCGGTGTAGCCGAAGAGGTTCAGAACCCGGATGGGCCGGTTTGCCTTCTTGATCAGGCCCGCCATCCAATCCCAGTTTACCGCCTGCTCCGGGAAGAGGCCGGTATGCTTGAAGCCCGTGGGACGCACATAGAATTCCAGTTCGCCGTACTTCACACTCCAGCGGTCCGGCAGCTTCTTGAAAAATTCCCATTCGCCGCCGCCCTTGGTGGAGCGGTGATACCATGCGTCCGCCTTGCCCCACAGCTCCGGCTTCTGCTTCGGCCAGATCGCCTGCGGGTCGGGACGGCGCAGAATGATATTCTTCCAGCGCTCCAGCTTCTCGCCGTCGCCGGTATCGATTACTTCGTAATCCTTCCATTCAGATGCAATAAACATAGATACACACACCTTTCTAGTTTATATTATAACGGGAAGGACGGAGATAATCAACCAAGAAACGATGAAGAAAACGGCGGAGAACCTTTTCTTTTCGAAAAAAGAAAAGCGTTCTCCGCACCTCTCCCAAAAGGAAACCAGAAAAGCCGCACTTCGTGCGGCTGGAATTTTTCTTGCCTGCGCAAAGCGCAGGCATATGTGGTTTTCTTTGAAGGGTGGTTTGGAGGGAAACTTTCTTTTTTCTAAAAGAAAGTTTCCTTCCAACGTCCCCTCCCCTCACAGCTCAATGCTCAGCACTTCCATATCCGCAAGGCCGGGCTCGTCGAAGTCGACTCCGGCATAGTTGGAATTGAGGAAGAAGCCCTCGCGGGTGAAGCTGTATTTGAAGCCGAAGCGCTCGTAGAAGGGCATGAGGGCCTTGGAGGTGCCCACCACCATGCGCTTGCTGCGGGGCTGGTAGAGGCGCAGCAGGTGGTTAACCAGCTGGCCGGCATAGCCCTTGCCGCGGTGATTGGCGGCGGTGGCGAGGTTGCAGAGCTCGCAGGCTTCGGGGGTATCCTGCTTCACGACGGCCACGGATACGGGCTGGCCGTTCACCACCAGCACATACATCTCGCCCTGTTCGAGGTATTTATCGATCATCACCTCGCTGGGATCGGCCTCGAGGAGCAGCGGCAGGTATGCCTTCTTCCCGGCGGAGATTTTGCGCACCTCGAGGGGCGCGAGCTCGCCGGATTTCCAGTGCTTGCGGCAGAGCGCCACATAGCTCTCGTTGCCGCCGAGCACGATCTGCTCGCCCTCCCGGGCAACCTTGCCGTCCACCACGCGGGCGTTGTAGGTGGCCTTGCGGCCGCACCAGCATACGGTTTTGATCTCCTCGATGGTATCGGCCCAGGCCATCAGGTGGGTGCTGCCCTCGAAGAGCTTGCCCTGGAAATCAGCGCGCAGGCCATAGCAGATCACGGGGATGTTCAAATCATCCACGATGTCCACCAGCTGCTGCACCTGTTCCTTCTTCAGGAACTGCGCCTCGTCCACGATGATGCAGTTGTAGGCGGAGAGATCAACCGTATCGATCTCCTCCATATAAATGCAGGGCGCGCTCAGGCCGCTGCGGCTGCCCACGATGCGCTCGCCATCGCGATTGTCCAGCCGGGGTTTGATCATCAGCGCGTTCTGGCCGCGCTCGTGGTAGTTGTATTGCACCATGATCGCGTTGGCCGTCTTGGACGAACCCATCGCGCCGTAGCGGAAGTAAAGTTTGGCCATGATTGATGACTCCTTCGGTTGTGATAACAGCGGGGGTGATTAGGGGCTTTGCCCCTAAAACCCCACTTAAGGCTCCGCCTTAAGAATCCGCCAAGGGGGATGATCCCCCTTGGAACCCTCAGCAAAGCGATGCCGCGCATCGCTGGGAAAAATATAATTTTGCGAGCGCACACACAGGTGCGACCGTTTTTTCTTTCAGGCGCGCGAAGCGTGCCTATACAGGGGTTTCCAAAGGGAATCATTCCCTTTGGCAGGGTGCAGGGACAGCGTCCCTGCCGGGGTCTGGGGCGGCGCCCCAGCATTCTCCCGTCTTACATTCGCCATCCCCCGCCGTTCTTCCTGCCGAACATATGGTTAATCTTGCTTCATGGGGTGTTTTGCGGTACAATAGGGGCATGAATACGATGAAGATCGCCGGCATCATTGCCGAATACAATCCCTTCCATAACGGCCACGCCCACCACATCGCGCAGACCCGGGAGAAGACCGGCTGCGATTATGTGGTTGTATGCATGTCCGGCAGCTTCACCCAGCGGGGCGAGGCCGCCTGCCTGGACAAGTGGACCCGGGCGGAGATGGCGCTCAAATGCGGCGCAGATGCGGTTTTTGATCTGCCCGCGCCCTTCGCCGTGGCCACAGCGGATCTCTTTGCCCGGGGCGGCGTGGAAATCCTGGGTGGGCTTGGCTGCGATTTTTTGTCCTTCGGCAGCGAAACGGCGGATTTGGAATTGTTGCGCAGGCTGGCCGGGCTGCGCGAGACGGAACCTCCGGAGCTGTCCGCAGCCATCCGGCGGAAACTATCGGAGGGCAAATCCCATGCGCGGGCGCGGGGCGAGGCCGTGGCGGAGCTGCTGGGCGTTGAGCCGGAGCTGCTCAATTCGCCGAACATGATCCTCGCATCCGAATATATCCGCGCGATCCGCAGGGATATGCGGCCCGTGGCCATCCCCCGCACCGGCGGCTACCACGACAGCGCCCTCGGCCACTTCGCCAGCGCATCGGCGATACGGGCGGCGGTCGAACGGGGCGATATTCCTGCCGCGCAGGAGTGCGTTCCCCTCCACTGCCGGGAAATGCTCGGCAAAATCGCCATGCACCAGCCGGACGACCTGCTGCTG
>JAFUPT010000008.1 GCA_017481065.1 Clostridia bacterium
AACGGCATCGAATACGGCGATATGCAGCTCATCTGCGAGGCCTATCATCTGATGCGCGATCTGCTGGGCATGCCTGCCGGGGAGATGCAGGCGGTGTTTGCCGGATGGAATAAAACGGAGCTGGACAGCTACCTCATCCAGATCACGGCGGATATCCTCGGCAAACCTGATGAAGACGGCGCGCCGCTGCTGGATAAAATCCTCGATGCGGCGGGACAGAAGGGCACCGGCAAGTGGACTGCCATCACCGCGCTGAACGAGGGCGTGCCCCTCACGTTGATTGGCGAGGCGGTGTTCGCCCGCTGCCTCTCCGCCCAAAAAGAGGAGAGGATCGCGGCCTCGCGCATCCTCTGCGGCCCGGAACCCCGCTTCGAGGGCGACAGGGCGGCCTTTATCGAGGACCTCCGCATGGCGCTCTACGCTTCCAAGATCGTCTCCTATGCACAGGGCTACCAGCTGATGCATGCTGCGGCGCAGTCCCACGGCTGGAAGCTGAATTACGGCGGCATCGCGCTGATGTGGCGCGGCGGCTGCATCATCCGCTCGGCATTTCTGGAGAAGATACGGGAGGCCTGCGCACGGGATCCGGAGCTGGATAACCTCGCCCTCGATTCCTTCTTCGCTTCCGAACTTGCCCGGGCCCAGCAGGGCTGGCGCAGGGTCTGCGCCGCCGCCATGCTGAACGGCATCCCGGTTCCTGCGCTCTCCTCGGCCCTCAGCTGGTATGATGGCTGCCGCTGCGCCCGCCTGCCCGCCAATCTTCTCCAGGCCCAGCGGGATTACTTCGGCGCCCACACCTACGAGCGCACCGACCGCCCCCGCGGCGAATTCTTCCACACGAACTGGACGGGGAGCGGGGGAGATACCTCCTCCGGCGCCTATAATATCTGAAAAATGCCCTGGAATTCTGTTCCGGGGCATTTTTTTGTCGCTTGCTATTGACAAAGGATGATATATTGTGTACAATCGAATTGATCAAAATGGAGGTGCAAAACTCATGTCTATTTACGATTTCACCGTCAAAGCACAGGATGGCAGCGAAGTAAAGCTGTCTGATTACAAGGGCAAGGTTCTGCTGATCGTCAACACCGCCACCGGCTGCGGTTTCACGCCCCAGTACAGCGAATTGCAGGAAATCTATGATGCCTGCAAGGATAAGGGCCTGGAAATCCTCGATTTCCCCTGCAACCAGTTCGGCGAGCAGGCGCCCGGCAGCGATGAGGAAATTCATTCCTTCTGCACCGGCCGCTACGGCATCAGCTTTCCCCAGCTGAGCAAGATTGATGTAAACGGCGAAAACGCCATCCCGCTCTTCAAGTACCTCACCGAAAACACCAAGTTCGAAGGCTTCGATAAGCTCCATCCCATCGGCATGCTGCTGAGCCAGGTGGTGAAGAAGGCAGACCCGGATTACAAGAAGACCAATTCCATCAAGTGGAATTTCACCAAGTTCCTCATCGGCCGCGATGGTCAGATTCTCGGCCGCTTCGAGCCCACCGCATCCATGAAGAAGGTTAAGGCAGCCGTGGAGGCGGCCCTGTAATGCATTTCGATTATCCCACGGAAGGTACCTGCTCTCAGGTGATCAGCTTCGATCTGGAGGATGGCAGGGTGAAGAACGTGAGCTTCTACGGCGGCTGCGACGGCAACCTGAAGGCCATGTCCAAGCTGGTGGAGGGCATGCCTGCGGAGCAGCTGGTGGAAAGCCTGGGCGGCATCCGCTGCGGCAGGCGGCCCACCTCCTGCGCAGACCAGCTGGCCAGGGCGGTTTGCAAGGCGGCTGAAAGCGAACGGCAGAACATGGAGGAAACAAAAGCATGATTGAATATGTTTTCGATACCCAGCTCCTCATCGAGGGCAAGAATCTGGATGAAGATGCAATCAATGAATATTTCCGCGCGAATTTTGATGGCGACTCCCTGCTGGCAGTGGGCGATGAAGAGCTGATCAAGATTCATTTCCACACCAACGAGCCCTGGAAGGTGCTGCAGTACTGCGCATCCCTCGGGGAGATTTATGATGTTGTAATTGAAAACATGGATCGCCAGGCCCGGGGACTCGAGGGCTGAAAGGAGAAGGCAATGCAGGAAGTATATGAATTTCTGAAAAAGTGCGGCGTGTATTACCTCGCCACCATGGATGGAGACCAGCCCCGCGTGCGCCCCTTCGGCACTGTGGATATCTTCGAAGGCAAGCTCTATATCCAGACGGGCAAGGGCAAGGATGTGGCCCGGCAGATGAAGGCCAATCCCAGAGTGGAGCTGAGCGGCATGGCCGATGGCAAGTGGATTCGCGTGGCCGCCGAGGCCGTGCTGGATGATAATATCGATGCCCAGGCCCACATGCTGGACGCCTATCCCAACCTCAAGGCCATGTATCAGCCCGGCGATGGAAATACGGAAGTTTACTGTCTGAAAAATGCCAGCGCGAGCATCTGCTCCTTTACGGAGCCGGCAAAAACCATCAATTTCTGATAAAGTTCGCAGCAAATCATCCGGCTTCTTCCAAACGGACTTGAGCATCCCGAAGATATGTGGTAAAATATATATCAGTAATACCGTGCGGCTTCGGTCTGTTTTGTTGGAGGTAAAGATGGACGGTTTCGAATTTGATACGCTGCGGCTGGAAAACCAGCTCTGCTTTCCGCTGTATGCCTGCTCCAAGGAGATCATACGGCGCTATAAGCCCTTCCTGGATCCGCTGGACCTGACCTACACCCAGTATATCGCGCTCATGGTGCTCTGGGAGAAGGGCTGCGTCAGCGTGAAGGAGCTGGGCGATATGCTCTACCTCGATTCCGGCACCCTCACGCCCGTGCTTAAAAAGCTGGAAACGAAGCAGTATATCACCCGCACCCGCTCCCGGGAAGATGAGCGCAGCGTGCTGATCGCGCTCACGGACCGCGGTATCGCGCTGAAGGCGGAGGCCCGCCATATTCCCGAAAAGATGGGCGCCTGCGTGAAGCTGGAGCCGGAGGAGGCCTTCCAGCTGTATGCCCTGCTGCACAAAATACTCAGCGGCCTGAATTGATGAAAAGTCCCCGGAATCATCCGATTCCGGGGACTTTTTTTAATCCCTGAGATCAACCACGCGGGCTGTCTTCTTTTCGCTGCGGGGCAGCTCGCCGATGGACATGGCCTGCGGGCGTATGGTGAGCCCTACGCGGGCCTTGAAGCTCCTGCGCACGGCGGCTTCCAGCTTCGCGGGATCGCATCCGGGCTGAATTTCGAAGCTGAGGGTCATCTCCTCCCTGTCGTTGCGGTGCTCGATGCGTATCTGGTATTCGCTGCTCACGCCGGGAATATCCCGCAGCAAATCCTCGATCTGGCTGGGGAACATGTTCACGCCCTTCACCTTGAACATATCATCGGAGCGGCCGGCAATGCGGTCAATCCGCGGGAAGGTACTGCCGCAGGAACAGCGCTCGGGAATGATGCGGGAGAGATCGTGGGTGCGGTAGCGGATGAGGGGCGCGCCCTCCTTCCGCAGCGTGGTGATCACGATTTCGCCGGTCTCGCCGTCGGGCAGGGTTCTGCCGGTCTTCGGATCGATGATTTCTAGGTAGATAAAATCATCAAAGTAATGAATGGCGCTCTCTGCGCTGCAGGAGATGCCTATGCCGGGGCCGTAGATTTCCGTAAGGCCATATATATCGTAAAGCTCCACACCCAATTCCCGGGAAATGCGCTCGCGCATCTTGTCGCCCCAGCGCTCGGAGCCGATAATAGCCTTCTTCAGCCGTATCCCGCCGCCCAGCTTCCGGTGCTCGATTTCCTCCGCCAGCAGCAGGGCGTAGCTGGATGTGGCGCAGAGCACAGTGGCGCCCAGGTCCATCATCATCTGGATCTGCTTGTCCGTATTGCCTGGTCCCATGGGGATGGCCATCGCGCCGAGGCGCTCGCAGCCCAGCTGGAAGCCGATGCCTGCGGTCCAGAGTCCGTAGCCCGGGGTGATCTGCACCCGGTCCATCCTGGTGAGCCCCGCCATGGAATAGCAGCGCTCAAACATCAGCGCCCAGTCATCGACATCCTGCTGGGTATAGGGGATGATGATGGGCTTGCCTGTGGTTCCCGAGGAGGAGTGGATGCGCACGATTTCTTCATCGGGCACTGCCTGGATGCCGAGCGGATATGCGCTTCGCAGCTCGCTCTTTTCGGTGAAGGGCAGGGCTTCAAAGGCCTCCGGGGAGGTGATGGCGCTTGCATCTATATCCTTGAATTTGCTTGCATAAAAGGAGCTTGCCCTGGATTTCGCTGCGCATATGCGCTCCCGAATGCGGGCGAGCTGGAGATCATTTGGCTGCACGGTATCAACTCCTTTCCGCAGTCAATACAGCAAAAGCCCCGCAATCCCGAATGTGAAGGATTGCCGGGGCATAAGGATTCATGTTGTTTTAATTTCTGGTTATACCCTTTTCATTATAATTTAGCTGTATGGGGCTGTCAACCGTTTGCGTGAAATGCCACAGAAACGTTCCCTGCGCATCACAAAAAAGGAGGATTGCCAAAGCGCGCGGCTTCGGGCAATCCTCAAATATTCGGGTGTTTTATACCTTGCAGCAGGCAACGGAATGTCCCGGCTCAATTTCCCGCAGCGGGATATCGCCCGCGAGGCATTCCTCCGTGGCATAGGGGCAGCGGGGCGCGAAGCGGCAGCCGGGCTTGGGGTTGATGGGGTTGGTCACCTCGCCCTTGATCAGCTGGGGCTTTTTGTTCCGCGTCTCGATGCTCGGCACCGGGATGGCGGAGAGCAGCGCCTTGGTGTAGGGATGCGCGGGATTCTTGAACAGCCGTTTGGACTGACACAGCTCCACACACTTGCCGAGGTACATCACCGCGATGTGGTTGGAAATATGCCGCACCACGCTCAGATCGTGGGTGATGAACATGTAGGCCAGGTTGCGCTCCTCCTGCTGGTCCATCAGCAGGTTCAGGATCTGCGCCTGGATGGATACGTCCAGCGCGGAAACCGGCTCGTCGCACACGATGAACTTCGGGTTCAGGGCTATGGCGCGGGCCACGCCGATGCGCTGGCGGCGGCCGCCGTCCAGCTCATGGGGATAGGCGTCTGCCAGGCGCTTTGCCAGGCCCACCGTGTCCATCAGCTGCTCCACGCGCTCATAAACCTCCGCCTTGCTCTTGCACATGCCGCTCACCAGAATCGGTTCCGCGATCAAATCCTGCACGCTCATGCGGGGATTCAGGCTGGAGTAGGGGTCCTGGAAGATCATCTGCATATCCTGCCGCAGCTCCTTCAGGCGCTTGCCCTTGGCGTGGGTGATGTCCTCGCCGTTGAAGGCAATGCTGCCGCCGGTGGCGTCGTGCAGGCGCAGCGCCACGCGGCCCAGGGTAGATTTGCCGCAGCCGCTCTCACCCACCACGCCCAGGGTTTCACCCTCGGCGATGGAGAGGCTCACGCCGTCCACGGCGTGCAGCACGCGGCCCTTGCCCGCGTTAAAATATTTGGAAACATTGTTCAGCTCAAGCAGCTTGCTCATGCTTCGGCCTCCTCTCCGCAGAGCGGGCAGCGAATCTTGTGGCTGCCGCCGCTGAGCTCGGGATGCTGCTTCTTGCATGCCTCCGTGCAGCGGGGACAGCGGGGGGAGAATGCGCAGCCCTCGGGCAGGTCGGTGGGATCGGGCATCATGCCGTCGATGGGGTGCAGGCGGCGCTCGTCCAGCTCCAGGCTCGGAATCGAGCTGAACAAGCCCTTGGTGTAGGGATGGTGCCTTTCGCCGGTGAAGATATCCTCCACCGTGCCGTATTCAATAATCTCGCCCGCGTACATCACGGCCACCTTGTCGCAGGTCTGGGCCACGATGCCCAGATCATGGGTGATCATGATCATGGCGGTGCCCAGCTTTTCCTTCAGCTCCATCATCATCGCCAGCACCTGCGCCTGGATGGTCACGTCCCGCGCCGTGGTGGGCTCGTCTGCGATCAGCAGCCTGGGATTGC
>JAFUPT010000032.1 GCA_017481065.1 Clostridia bacterium
CTTCTGGATAAGAAGGTAAGGGTGGAAAGGCGAGGTAAGAGCTCACCCGCGGCCTGGCGACTGGCCCGCGCTGTAAACCCCACCTGGTGCAAGAGTGAAAGGAAAGCAAATGTGGCTGCCCGTCACGCTTTCGGGTAATCGCTTGAGCCTTATGGCAACTTAAGGCCTAGAAAGATGACCGTTTAATACAGAACTCGGCTTATAGACGCCGCTCGCAATTTCATATATATTTAGAAGCCCCTGATTCGATCGAATCAGGGGCTTCTGTTTGTTTTCCTTTATTCCGCAGCGGTGGGCATGGCTTCGGCTGCCACGGAATCGCGCATGTGGCGCATGGCCGTGCTGAATGCCTCGTAATCCTCGTAGGCGCAGACAAAGTGGAAGCAGAACACATACTTTTCAAAGTAGGTCATGATGTAGTAACCCGCAATTTCCTGGTCGCCATCGTAGGCCAGGTAGGTGGTGGCGAGGGTCTTGCGGTTGCCCATGAAGGTGTTGCTGTTGTCCAGCTTTTCCTCCACCTCGAAGGTCTTTTCATCATACTGGCTCATGATGGTCTTCACGAATTCCACCATCTGCTCCTCGAGGCGTTCATCATTGCCCTTGTGGGAGAGCTGCTTCATGCTCACGGACACGCGGGCTGGATAGACGGTGCCATCGGTAGTGGGCTGCACAAAGCACACGGTGGAGCGGCCGGGAATGTTCTGCCAGCCGGTGGGATAGCTGAACTGGAAGCCAAGGCCCGTGTTGCTGATCTGGGAATAGCCGGTGATGGCGGTGTTGGGCTGGGGCGTGGCAGTGGCGAACACCTCGGCGGGGTTGGCGGTGACCACGGGTTCGGGGGTCACCTCGGGAACCGGCGCGGCGGTGATTTCCACCACGGGCGCATCCTCTGCGGGGATATCTTCCACGGGTTCATCCTGGACGGGCGCGTCCGTAGCTGCGGGAATATCCTCCGCGGCCTGCTGGGGAACGGCGGTTTCCGTGATGCCGATCATATCGGTGAGCGCCTTCTGCGCCATTTCCAGCTCTTCATCTGCCCCTTCATCATCGCTCACGGAGGCCAGAACCTGCGCGAGGCCGCTGGTGGCCACGGCGGTGGTTTCGGGTGCGAAGCTGCCGGCCTGCTGGGTGGGCTCGGCGGTGGGGTTTGCCTGGGAGCCGCCGGAGCTGCCGCAGCCGGTGAGCATGCAGGCGAGCAGGGTACAAACCAGGGCAAGGCTGAGTACTTTCTTCATAAATATCCTCCGGAATCAGCGCTGGGTATCGCCGTGCAGGGCGATCTGCTCGTTGAGCAGGTCGATATCGCCGCAGCCGTGGCTCACCATTACATCGCCGCTCTGCCAGTGCGCGCGCAGGTATGCTTCGGCGTCGTCAAAGCTGGGGGTGAGCACCGCATCCACGCCGCGCGCGCGCAGGGGCTCGATCAGCATCCCGGAAGAGATATCGCCGGGGTCCACCTCTCTGGCGGCGCAGATATCGGTGATGAGCACATGATCGGCCAGATCAAAGATCTCCAGGAACTGGTTGAACAGGGTCTTGGTGCGGGAATATGTATGGGGCTGGAACACGCTCCAGAGCTCCTTATGGGGCTGCATGCTTGCGATCTTCAGCGCATTCAGGATTTCCGCCGGGTTGTGGCCGTAATCGGTGTAGCAGCGCACGCCGTCGGTGGTGCTGGTGAGCTCAAAGCGGCGGTGGGCGCCAACGAAGTTGGCGAGCGCATGGGCCACCTTTTCAAGGTCGAGGCCGCGGATGTGGCACACGCCCACGACGGCCAGGCTATCCAGCATATTCGCTTCGCTGGCGACGCCGATATGGAAGTGGCCGATGGTTTCGCCGTGGTAGACGGCGTCGTAATCCGCGCAGCCGCGCTCATCGTAGGTGAGGTTCGCGGCCACGAGGTCGTTGTCATCGCCGATGCCGTAGGTCAGGTGCCTGCACTTGCTGTTCAGGCATACCCGGCGGGCGCGGGGATCATCGCCCCATGCCACGCACCAGCCATCCTCGGGAAGGAGGGCGGCATACTTGGCGAAGGCTTCCTCGATGTGGTCGATATCGCGGTAATAATCCAGGTGATCCTCATCGATGTTGGTGATGATGGCCACGGTGGGCTTGAAGTGCAGAAAGCTCTCCTTGAATTCGCAGGCTTCGAGCAGGAAATCATGGCCGTCGCCGCGGCGGGTGCTGCCGCCGATGAAATCCAATTCGCCGCCGATGTGGATGGAAGGATCGGCTCCGGCGCTCAGGAAGGACTGGGCAAGCATGGAGGTGGTGGTGGTTTTTCCATGGGTGCCGCTCACGCCCACGGCAAAGCGGCTGCCGGCCATCAGCTGGCCGATCAGGTCGCAGCGCTCGATCTGGGGAATGCCCAGACGCGCAGCTTCCGAACGTTCGATATTTTCGGGGGAGATGGCGGCGGAATAGATGATCAGTTCCGCATCATTAACATTTGCCGCATCATGGCCGATATGGATTTCAATGCCCTTTTCGGCAAGGTGATCGGTCTTGTGGGAGCGGGTCTTGTCCGAACCGCTCACGATATAGCCCTCCTCATGGAGAAGGCCGGCAAGGCCGGACATGGAGCTTCCGCCTACGCCGATGAAATGCACGCGGCGGCCGCGATAATTCTGAATGTTTTCGAGCATGGTGATTGCACTCCGGATTCTAATCGCCCGTATCCGGGCAAAATTCTTCGATAATATTATACTGGAATTTGTCCGCAACTTCAAGCAAAAGCGCCGTTTTCAGCGCTTTTCTACGTTAAAACTTGGCGCAGCACGAGAATTTACTGCATTCCACCATGAAAACTAACAATGCCGAATTATAATAAAGCAAACCATAACGAACATTCGGAAAAGGGGTATCGATGATGGATAAGATCAAGCGCAACGAACGACTGGGCGCGATGACGCGCATACTCACCAATACGCCCAATCGCATACATACGCTCGGCGAATTCTGTGAGATGTTCGGCGCGGCGAAATCCACCATCAGCGAGGATATCGACCTCGTGAGCGCCTCCTTTGAGCAGTTTGATCTCGGCCGCATCGAAACTGTGGCGGGCGCAGCCGGCGGCGTGCGCTATCGCGCCATGCCCAGCCCGGAAAAGGTGCGCCGTATTCTCGGCGATCTGGCCAAGCGCCTGCAGGAGCCCGGCCGCATGCTGCCCGGCGGCTTCCTCTATACCTCGGATGTAACCGCCGAGCCCGTGCTTGCCCAGGCGCTGGGCGAGATACTGGCCATGCAGTATTATGACCGCGCGCCGGATTTCGTGCTCACCATGGAAACCAAGGGCATTCCGATTGCGCTGATGACGGCCCGCATGCTGGATGTGCCGCTGGTGATCGCCCGCAGGGATAGCCGCGCATACGAGGGCTCCGCCGTGAAGATCAATTACATCGCCGGCGGCGGCAACGAGCGCATCGAAACCATGGCGCTGGCACGCAGGGCCGTGAATCCCGGTCAGAAGGCGCTGATCATCGATGACTTCATGAAGGGCGGCGGAACGCTGCAGGGCATGGTGGACATGATGCGCGAATTCCAGGCGGAGGTCGTGGGCGTGAGCGTAATGATTTCCACCGCGCAGCCCGTGGAAAAACGGGTGAAGGGCGCTACCTCATTACTGATTCTTGAGGGCTTTGACCGCGAGAGCGGCTGTGCAATTGTACGCCCGTCGGAAAAATACAACTGAAACAAGCATTTTAGCAGCCGTCCAGTCCATTTCGGACGGCTGTTCAACCCTGGAGTTATTCCACTCGGGAAAATAATTAATCCAAGATAAACCTAAATGCAACCTAAAATATTGCGTTCGGCAACGCAACGCTTTGAGTCGGCGTAAAATTTCAAAGCGTAAGCGGTTTTCTATTGACTTCATGCCGAAAAAATCTTAATATAGAATAAAGTATTGTTGAATAAGATAGTATTTGCCAACAAACAGTAATTTACGAAAGAAAATGAGGAGTGAGCAATTGATCCGCAGAACACAGGGCGAGGGGAGCCGCCACAATGTTGGCATGCCCTATATGACCCAGGAAATGGCTTCCATCCTTGCCGAGGTTGAGCGCGAGGCAAATGATCCCTCGCTTTCGCAGAGCATTTATTTCAGCCCCACGGCGCTTACCCATATCAAGCGCCTGGTGGACATGGGCGGCACGATTATTACCGATACCACGCTCGTGGCAAATGGAATTGATGTAAGCCTGCTCGGCAGCAAAGGCACCAAAGTTGCCTGCTTTATTGATGATCCCCAGGTAATTTCCCTTGCAGAACAGCGCCGCGTGACCCGCGCCGAAATCGCCGTGGATTACGGCCTGGCTGTGAATGGACCCAAGCTGATGATCGTGGGCAGCGCGCCGGCGGCCATCAACCGCATGATCCGCCGCCGCCAGCATGAGCCCATGAGCGATGTTTGCGTGCTGGCTGCATCCACCGGCTTTGCAAGCGTGGTGCAGCTGAAGGAGCGGCTGATGGACAGCGACCTTACCTCCATTGTCGTGCGCGGCAAGAAGGGCGGCATTCCGCTGACCATCACCATGATCAACTGTATCCTGCGCGAAATCGCAAAAACGGCAAACAAATGATTGACAAACGAAGCCCCGAAGGCATGTGCCTCCGGGGCTTCGCATTTTATTGCGCATTTTTGGGAATTGTGCAGGTGAAAACCGTGCGCTCCGGGCTGGATTCCACGCAGATTTTGCCGCCGTACTTCTCCACAAGGCCGGTCACGATGCCAAGGCCGTTGCCGTGGCCCTCGGATTTGGTGGTGAAGCCGGGCAGGAATATCTGGCCGACGTGGCTGCGGGGAATTTCCGGGCCGTTGTTTGCCACCGTGAGCGCCCAGCAGCGGATATCCTCCGCGATGCAGACGCAGATGTGGGGATTGGCCGTTTTTCCCTCCTCCAGCGCGTCCGCCGCGTTGTCGATCAGGTTGCCCAGGATGCGGCAGAGCTCCCAGCCGGGCACGGGTATCTCCTCCCAGGCGGACTGGATGCCGATTTCCAGGGCGATGCCGCGCTCCTCGCAGTCCGCCTGTTTGGCGGAGAGCAGGGCGTTGACGGCGGGGGAGGCGGTGCGGATACGGCTGCCCAGCGCCTGCACATCCTCGTAGATGCGCTGCACATATTCCTGCGCATCGGAATATGCGCCCATTTCCGTCAGACTGTACACCACCTGCAGGTGATTCTTGAAATCGTGCCTCTGCTCCCGCAGCAGCTGGTTCAGATCCTCCAGCTGGCGGTAGGCCTCCTCCAGCATGATGCGCTGTTCATCCACCTTCCGGGTGATGCGGGCATCGCGGATATCTACTACTGCGCCCCAGATGATTACGCCCGCCATTACTGCCAGCAGGGCGATCTCCGCCTGTTCGGGAATATTGATGCTGCGGTTGAACACCACAAAGAGCAGCAGGGCGAGCGCGGCGCAGATCTGGATCAGGTTCACGGCGACCGCGAGGGCGGTGATTTTCTTCAGGTTGAATTTTCCGAAGGATGGCCTTCGCATGGGTTGCTCCTTTGTTTTCGCATTTGTTTTTTCCATAAAAACGTTTGTATTTTTACGGATAAATCATCCGGTATGCAAAGGAGCGCCCGTAGGCGCTCCAAAACTTGCATTTGAAATTACAGCTGGGAAGTGCAGTGCGGGCAGCGGGTCGCATCGTCTGCGATGGCGCTCTTGCAGAAGGGGCAGAGGCGGGGAGCCGGCTTCGGGGCTTCCACCTTGGGCTTGCGCATCTTGTTTACAACCTTCACGAAGGCGAACACGCAGATGGCGATCAGGAAGAAATTGATCACAGCCTGGATGAAGCTGCCGACGGCGATGGTGGGAGCGTTTTCGCCGGAACCGAGGGCGATGGAGAGGGCGGAGAAATCCACACTGCCGGTGAGCTTGGCAATCAGGGGAGTGAAGAGATCGTTTACTACGCTGGTCACAATGCCGGTGAACGCGGAGCCGATCACAACGCCGACTGCCATATCGATTACATTGCCCTTGAATGCAAATTCCTTAAATTCCTTGATCAGCTTTCCCATAACATATGCCTCCAAACATCATTGTTTACAATTATTATAGCATATGCCATCCATAAAATCCAGTATATACGATAAAAGCCCGGAAGGAAATTTTCCTTCCGGGCTGATCGGCCGACTTTTCTATTTTTAACCGGGCTTATCCCGGATTCCTTGGGTTTATCCCAGCTTCTGCTTCAGCTGCGAAAATTTCTGCTTTGCTTCATCAATTTCCGCCTGGGAGGCATTCTTGATGGGATACCAGCCGAGCTGGCTCATCTTGTCATAAACGGTATACTGGTTGTTGCAGCAGCCGTTCAGGTTGTCACTCAGAACCTGCCGAAGCTGGGGGCAGGTTGCCTCGGGAATAAAGGTGGAGTAACCGTCGATCAGGTATTTTTCCTGTGCGATCAGGTCCTCCATGCGGTCCTGGTCGGTAAAGCTGGCCGCAGTGGCAGTGTTGTTCATTTGTCTTCCTCCTTTTATGCGTGGCTGTTCAGATAGTTGAACAGGCGGTCGAAGCGCTGGCGATGGTCGCCGGCGAGCTGGTTCGCCACAGCCTTGAGCTGCGGATCGGTGAAGCTGGACGCATAAAATTCGGCCTTTTTGCATGCAACATATTCATGCTGCATCTGGTCGCCCAAAATGGTCAGGTTCTTGCTCGGAAGCATGTTCTGGTTCTGCATGAATTTTTTCACTCCCCGTCGGTCGATCGGCTTTAGATTGCGCGCTGCATGGGCCGCTTATTCCTGGCGTTTTTTTGAAATCGAGCACATGCAATCAACAAATACGGCAATTCAGCACAAATTATCCGATTGCCAAATGGCCGCCTCTGTGATAAAATGTTATCAACAATGGTATTTGTTTACACATTGACTTTTGATCTTACAGGAGGGTATTCCATATGAAACTTGCTCTTTTGGTTGCAAACCGCGGCTTTTTTCCCAGCTCCGTAATCGAATCTGCCTATGATGAAATGCGCCAGGCCGCAGCCAAGGTGGGCGTTGAACTGCTGGAAATCGAAAAGGACAAGGTGAAGTACGGCGCGGTTGAAACCACCCAGGAAGGCATGATTTACCATGATTTCCTCGAGGAGCATCACGGCGAATACGACGGCGTGATCATCTGCCTGCCCAACTTCGGCGATGAAAACGGCATCAAGGCTGCCCTGCGCGATGTGAATGTTCCCGTGCTGCTGCAGGCCTATCCGGATGAAATCGGCAAGATGGACTTTGCAAACCGCCGCGATGCATTCTGCGGCAAGCTGGGCCTGTGCGCAGTGTTTAAGCAGATGGGCTTCAAGTTCACCTCCGGCAAGCCCTTCGTAATGCATCCGCTGAGCGATGCCTTCAACAAGGAACTGACCGAGTTCGCCGCCATCTGCAACATCGTAAAGCGCATGCGCTACATGCGCCTGGGCGTGTTCGGCGCCCGCACCACCGCCTTCAAGTCCGTCCGTTTCGATGAGGGCGCGATGGAAGCCCGCGGCTGCGATGTGGAAACCTTCGACCTGACCATGTTCATGGAGAAGTACAACGAAATCGACGAAAACTGCGAAGACGCCCAGATGTTCCGCGAGAAGCTGCTGGCCGCAGGCGATTTCAAGGATGCAGCCGATTATGCCCTGCCCACCCTGTGCAAGCTGGGCGCGACCATCATGTCCTTTGTGAAGGAGCTCAAGCTGGACGCCATCACCATCCGCTGCTGGAGCGAGCTGCAGCACATGCTGCACGTCGCACCCTGCTCCATCCTGGGCATCCTGAACGGCATGGGCATCCCCGCTACCTGCGAGACCGACGCCTCCAACGCCATTCCCCAGATGGCCCTGCACTGCGCCTCCGGCAAGTCCACCGCCTGCCTGGATATCAACAACAACTACGGCGAGGAAGAAAACAAGGCCATCCTGTTCCACTGCGGCCCGGTGCCGGCAGACTTCATGGTTGCCCCCGGCCACATTGAGGAGCACCTGATGTTCACCAAGACCCAGGGCGACAACTGCTCCTGGGGCCTGAACGTGGGCCACATCAAGCCCGGCGTGGTCACCATCTGCGGCGGCCGCACCGAAAACGGCGAGGTTCGCTACTTCGTTGAGAAGGGCGTTATGACCGAGGACCCGGTGGAAGAGGCGTTCTTCGGCACCTGCGGCGTAATCGAAATGGAAAACCTGCAGGATAAGCTCTACACCATGCAGAACGAAGGCTTCCGCCACCACGCCATCATCACCCCCGGCGACCATGTGCGCGAGGTTGAAGAGGCCCTCTCCAAGTATCTGGGCTACACCCGCATCAAGCTCTGATAAACAGACTGAAGTCTGGCGAATCTTGATCAAAACGAACCAAAGTCTGTTCCTTGCCGCCCGGCAGGGAACGGATTTTTCCTCAGGAGGTAACAATGGCTTATATTGGCATTGACGTAGGCACCACCGGCAGCAAGGCTACGGTTATCGAGCAGTCCGGCGAAATTGTGCTGAGCATTTACCATGAATACGACCTGGAATTCCCCAAGCCGGGCTATGTGACCATGAATCCCAGCCGCGTGTGGGATGCAGCCAAGCGCGCCCTGCGGGACGCCGCCGCCCAGTATGGCAAGCCCATCGAGGCCATCGCGGCCGCTTCCTTCGGTGAGGCCGTGGTTTTCATGGGCGAGGATGACAAGCCCGTGTGCGACAGCATCTTCTACACCGATGTTCGCGGTACCGAGAGTCTGGACGAACTGCGCTCCCGCGTGGATGTGGACGTCTTCCAGCATCGCACCGGCATGCCCATCAACTTCATGTATACCCTGCCCAAGCTCATGTGGGTGCAGAAGAATGAGCCGTGGATCCTTGAAAAGACCCGCAAGCTCCTGCCGTACAGCTCCTACATCGCCTACATGCTCTCCGGCGAGGCGGCTTCCGACGGCTCCCTGTCCTCCCGCATGCTGATGTTTAACCGCCTGACCCTCGATTGGGACCAGGAGACGCTGGATACCTTCGGAATCCGCCGCGAATGGATGCCGAAGTTCGTTCCTGCGGGCGAACCCGTGGGCCGCATCCTGCCCTCCGTGGCGGAGGAGCTGGGCATCAAGGGCAATCCCATCATCGTTTCCGGCGTGCACGACCAGATTGCAGCCGCACTCGGCGCGGGAGCCCTCCATTCCGGAGATATGGCCGACGGCATCGGCAGCGCGGAGTGCATTTCCGCAGTCCTGCCGGATAATAATGTAGATTTTGCCGGCATGTTCCGCTACAACATCTGCGCCGAGCCCCACGCCGTACCCGGCAAGTACCTGGCGCTGATCTTTTCCAACACCGCGGGCGCGGCGCTCAAGTGGTACCGCGATACCTTCGAGCGCGAGCTGCGCGAAAAGTGCGATGCGGCGGGGAAGAACACCTATGCCGAGCTCAATAAATCCCTCACAGAAGCGCCGTCGCCGCTGCTGTTCCTGCCGCACCTGGCGGGCACCGGCACGCCTTACATGGATTCCGGCGCGAAGGGCGCGATCATGGGCCTGACCCTCGCCTCCAGCAAAATGGACATCTACCGCGCCATCATCGAGGGCAACAATTATGAAATGCGCTATAACCTGGAGCTCCTCAGCCGCTTCGGCATGAAGTTCGATGGCCTCACTGCGGTGGGCGGCGGCGCATCCCCGGAAGCCCTGCGCATCAAGGCGGATATCTTCCAGAAGCCCATCTACATGCTCAACACCAACCAGGGCGGCACCGTGGGCATGGTAATGCTCTGCGGCAAGGCTGCCGGACAGTTCGCCAGCTTCGAGGAGGGCGTTTCCGCGCTGGTGAAGAAGACCGGCTGCGTGGAGCCCAGCGCGAAGTACAAGGCCGAGTATGATGAAAAGTACGAACAGTACAAGCGCATGTACGAGGCTGCACGGGGCGTCTATTCCAAATAAGGCAAAATTACAGCTGAAACATTGCCTTTTTTTACGCAAATCCTCTCAATTGCTTGACAGTTGTAAATATTTGCGCTAGAATATTAAGGTACAATATGTATGGATGGCGAGATATCGATTCATACATGTAATCCAAAAGAAGCTCTAGCAGTTTTTGATAATTTGTTTACTTAAAAAAGACTATGATAAAAAAACGAGTTTTTTTAGATAAAATGCTACAATGATTGATAAAAAAATTAAGGAGGACGATTGGC
>JAFUPT010000033.1 GCA_017481065.1 Clostridia bacterium
CCCTTGATAAAGTTCGCAATCAGCTCCTCGGGGAACACGCCGCCGGCGGTGAGGTAATCATGGTCGGCCTCGAGGGCGTCGAGGGCGGCTTCGAGGGAGGTGGGCAGGCCCTTGAGCTTGGCCTTTTCCTCCTCGGGCAGGGTGTAGAGGTTTACATCATAGGGACCCCAGCCGTTTGCGTGGGGATCGATCTTGTTGATCACGCCATCGAGGCCCGCCATCAGGATGGCTGCATAGCAGAAATAGGGGTTGCAGGTGGCGTCCGGGTTGCGCAGCTCGAAGCGGCGCTTATCCGGGGATTTGGCGTAGGCGGGGATGCGGATCACGGCGCTGCGGTTGGAAGTGGCATATCCCACGGTTACGGGCGCTTCGAAGCCGGGCACCAGGCGCTTGAAGGAATTGGTGCTGGGATTGGTGAGCGCGCAGAGGGAGGAGATATGCTTCAACAGGCCGCCCATGAAATAATGCGCGGTTTCGCTCAGGTGGGCATAGCCATTGTCATCGGAGAAAACGGGCTGGCCATCCTTCATCAGCAGCATGTGCACATGCATGCCGCTGCCGGCCTCGCCGTAGATGGGCTTGGGCATGAAGGTGGCGGTCTTGCCATGCTTGAGGGCGGTATTGTGGATGATATATTTGATCATCATGGTGGCGTCCGCCATTTTGCTCATCTTGCCCAGCTGGGGCTCGATTTCAAACTGGCCGGATGCAGCCACCTCGGGATGATGATAATTGATATCAATGCCCGCATCCTTCATGTGCATGCACATTTCGCTGCGGCATTCATAGCTGCGATCGAAGGGCTTGGCGATGTGATAGGCCTTCTGCTTGGCAACCACCACTCCGAGGCCCTCGGTGGCGCTGTTCCAGTAGCTCTGCTCGGCGTCCACGGAAGCGGCCACGCAATTCGGGCTTACCTCCCATCCCGCCTGATCGAAGAGATAGAATTCGAATTCGGGCAGAATCATCATCGTATCGGCAATGCCCATATCCTGCATATATTTTTCCGCAGCAAGCACGATATTGCGCGGATACTGCGCCAGCGGACGGTTTTCCGGGTTATCGATGATCATGGCGTTGCCGGTCATCGAAAGGGTGGGAATGGCGCAGAAGGGATCGATCACCGCGGTGTCCGGGTCCGGGATGAACACCATGTCGCTCTTCTCCACCACCGCATAGCCATAGTTGGAAGCGTCGAAGCCGATGCCGCTGATGAGCGTGTCCTCGCAGAAATTCTCCGCAGGAATGGTAACATGGCGGTATTGGCCGTTGATATCCACCATTTTGAAATCAATCATTCTGATTTCTTTCTCTTTGATGATATTCAGAATATCCTGCACGCTCTTGCCCATAGGAAAAACATCTCCTTAATTCAAAAATGATGTGAACATTATACTCCCATTTTCCCGGTAGGTCAAGGGAGGGGCGGCGCTGCCCCTTTCCTCTTGCGCCAAAGCGCAATTCATGATATTATATAAAAAAAATTTTCAGAAAAAGCGGCCGGCGCGGCCATCCGCATCGTATATATAATCAGAAAGACAAACAGGAGGAAGCAACCATGGAAGATAAGAAGATTATGAATCACGCCTCTCTGAACGATAGCGAGCTGGAAGCCGTATCCGGCGGAGCGGCCGAACAAAATAAAATGGAAGCGGATCCCTACACTGTTTGCCGCATCTGCGGCGGGGATATGGGCGCAGCCAGATTTACGGATTACTTCTCGTTTGGCGCCCACATCCCGGTTGACCTCGTCACCCCCGCCTGCGTGTGCCTCAAATGCGGTCATGAAGAATATAGAATATAAATCGAAGGAGAAAACACCATGGAAGATAAGAAGATTATGAATCCTGCTCCCCTGAATGATGATGAGCTCCAGATTGTCTCCGGCGGAGCAAACAAAGAACAAATATTTATCACGAACACCTGTCCGAGCTGCCTTATAAGGGATAGATTTCCTGTCGACCTCGAAAGGAACGCTTTCACATGCACCAAATGCGGCAAAAAATACCTTTCCTCTCATGAAACGAAGATGCTGTAATCAAGCGAAAGGAACAAAACCATGAATAACAAAGAGAATATGAATATGCCGATCAATGATGATGAGCTGGAAAATATCACCGGCGGAACAACGTATGGTTCTTACGAAGAATCGCCTGGTTCTGATGAAATTATTGTTACCTGCCGGATGGGGCATACTTTTACCACACACAAATACGGTAGTACTGTAAATTATAAACGACAATATGTAAAGTGTACCATATGCGGCAGGAGAATCCCCATCGACTATTAGAAGGGAGAAAAAACAAGCACCCCTCTCGGGGTGCTTGTTTGCATTTACGCCATCGGCTTCATGGTGGGTATTTTCGGGAGCAACAATCTTCTTTTCTTCTGCCATGGTTATACCTCCATATTGTGGGGAGACGAAGGGTTACGCTGGGGCGCTGCCCCAGACCCCGCCAAAGGGAATGATTCTCTTTGGAATCCCCAGTATAAAAAATGACCTCGAAGCGAGGTCATTTTTTGAGGAGAAGGATTGTACTTCCCTATATTCAATTATCCCAGCGCACGAAGTGCGCTTTACTGAGGGGGCCAGGGGGAATCATTCCCCCCAGCGTTCTTTCCGTTTGCTCCCCCCGTCACTTCACAACCTTCACCTTCACCGTATCCTTCTTGCCGTTGGCAGATTTCACGGTGATGGTGGTGGTGCCGGCCTTCACGGAGGTCACAAGGCCATTTTCATCCACGGTGGCAACCTTCTTGCTGGAGGAGGACCAGGTGAGGGTGGTTTCCGCAGTGGCAGGCAGCACGGCGGCATTCAGCTGCAGGGTTTCGCCCAGCTGGAGCTTCACGGTGCCGCTATAATTCAGTTCAACCGCTGCAACCTTCTTGGGATCCACAACCTTCACCTTCACGGTATCCTTCTTGCCGTTGTAGGTCTTTACGGTGATGGTTGCGGTGCCTTCCTTCACGGGGGTTACCAGGCCGTTTTCATCCACGGTTGCGGTCTTCTTGGCGCTGGTGCTCCAGGTCAGCTCGCTCTTGGCGGTGGTGGGCAGCAGGCTCGCGTTCAGCTGCAGGGTTTCGCCCAGGCTCAGCATCACGGTGCCGGTCTCTGCCAGCTCCACGCCGGTGGGCTTGTAA
>JAFUPT010000034.1 GCA_017481065.1 Clostridia bacterium
GACCTTCATGATCGGCTCGGTGAGAACGGGGTCAGCCTTTCTCATCGCTTCCTTGAACGCCATAGAACCGGCGATCTTGAACGCCATCTCAGAAGAGTCAACTTCATGGTAAGAACCATCGTACAAAGTAACCTTAACGTCCACTACATTGTAGCCGGCGAGGACACCGTTCTGCATAGCACCCTGAATACCCTGGTTAACGGGTTCGATAAATTCCTTCGGAATAGCACCGCCGGTTACGGCGTTAACGAACTCGTAACCCTTACCGGGCTCGTTGGGCTCAATGGTGATCTTAACATGACCGTACTGACCGGAACCACCGGACTGACGCTTGTACTTGCACTCGTGATCCACCTGCTTGCGGATGGTCTCTTTGTATGCAACCTGCGGCTTACCGATGTTTGCCTCCACCTTGAACTCGCGGAGAAGTCTGTCCACGATGATCTCAAGGTGCAATTCACCCATGCCGGCGATGATGGTCTGGCCGGTGGTATCATCGGTGTAGGTCTTGAAGGTGGGATCTTCCTCGGCGAGGCGCACGAGCGCGAGGCTCATCTTTTCGGCGCCGGACTTGGTCTTGGGCTCGATGGCAACGCGGATAACGGGCTCCGGGAACTCCATGGATTCCAGCACGATCTGCTTGTTTTCGGCGCAGATGGTGTTGCCCGTGGTGGTTTCCTTCAGGCCGACGGCGGCGGCGATGTCGCCTGCGCGGATCTCGTCGGTCTCCTCGCGGTGGTTGGCATGCATCCTCAGGATGCGGCCCACGCGCTCGCGCTTGCCCTTATTGGAATTATAAACGTAAGAACCGGCCTTGAGGGTACCGGAATATACGCGGAAAAATGCCAGCTTGCCGACATAGGGATCGGCCATGATCTTGAACACCAGCGCGGAGAAGGGAGCGTCATCATCTGCTGCGCGCTCGATCTCTTCATCGGAATTCACCTTGGTACCCTTTACCGGGGGAATATCCAGCGGGGAGGGCAGGTAATCCACGATGGCGTCCAGCAGGGGCTGCACGCCCTTGTTGCGGTAGGAAGTGCCGCAGAGCACAGGCGTCATCTTGTTTTCGATGGTGGCCTTGCGGATGCCGTATTTGATTTCTTCCGTGGTCAGCTCTTCGCCTTCCAGGAACTTCATCATCAGCTCATCGTCCGCCTCGGCAGCGGCTTCCACCATCTTGGCGCGGTATTCCTCGGCCATTTCGATCATATCGGCCGGGATATCGGTCTCGTCCATGGTGGTGCCCATTTCATCCACATAGATTTCAGCCTTCATCTTCACCAGGTCAACCAGGCCAATGAAGCTGGATTCCACGCCGATGGGCAGCTGGATCGGTACGGCATTTGCATGCAGGCGCTCGCGCATCATCTCCACCACGCGGAAGAAGTCCGCGCCGGTGATATCCATCTTATTTACATAAGCCATGCGGGGCACCTGGTACTTGGTGGCCTGACGCCAAACGGTTTCGGACTGGGGCTCAACGCCGCCCTTTGCGCAGAATACGGAAACAGCGCCGTCCAGCACGCGCAGGGAACGCTCGACCTCAACAGTGAAGTCAACGTGGCCGGGGGTATCGATCAGGTTGATCTGATGACCGCGCCATTCGCAGGTCGTCGCGGCGGAAGTAATGGTGATGCCGCGCTCCTGTTCCTGCTCCATCCAGTCCATCGTAGCCATGCCCTCGTGGGTCTCGCCCACGCGGTGGGTACGGCCGGTATAGTAAAGGATACGTTCGGACGTAGTCGTCTTGCCGGCGTCGATGTGGGCCATGATGCCGATATTGCGTACATGATCGAGTGTATGTGTTCTCGCCACAGTCTAAATCCTCTCTTATCTTGAATGGAAAAACGGGTAAACGCCCGTTTAAAATCTTAACACTGCCCCCATAGCCAGCTTCAGCACGCTTAAAGCGTGCTGAAGATAGAAATTCTATGGAGCAATAGTAATTACCAGCGATAGTGCGCGAATGCCTTGTTGGCCTCAGCCTGCTTGTGCATATCTTCGCGACGCTTCACGGCGTTACCAGCGTTGTTTGCAGCGTCCAGAATCTCGCCTGCGAGACGCTCGGACATCAGGCGCTCGCCGCGCTTGCGGGCGAACATAACCAGCCAACGCAGAGCCAGGGTCTGACGGCGCTCGGGGCGAACCTCCAGCGGAACCTGGTAGGTTGCGCCGCCAACGCGGCGGGCCTTGCACTCCAGGGCGGGCATGATGTTTGCCATGGCCTGGTTGAAAACTTCGATGGCTTCCTTGCCGGTCTTCTGGGCAACCATTTCGAATGCATCGTAGCAAACAGCCTGGGCTACGCCGCGCTTGCCATCATACATTACCTGGTTGATCAGCTTGGTTACGACGATACTTCCATATACAGGATCCGGAAGCACTTCACGCTTCGGAATAAATCCACGTCTGGGCATTGTTGTCCCTCCTGATTAATAATCTAACGGTTTCAAGTGAACGAGAAACAGGCAAAAGCCCATGCAGCTGTTGGCGCAGCTGCACTGCCCGCTCCATCCCCGCAATCAGCATATTCCCACGTTCCAAATGGCACATGCTCCATCGCGGTTCTGTGCGTTTTCGCCAATGAAAGCAATTGCAAAAACTGCTTTCGCTTACTTCTTCGGACGCTTTGCGCCGTAGAGGGAGCGGCCCTGCATGCGCTTGGCAACGCCAGCAGCATCGAGAGCGCCGCGGATGATGTGATAACGTACGCCAGGCAGGTCGCGAACCTTGCCGCCGCGGATCAGTACAACAGAGTGCTCCTGCAGGTTGTGACCGATACCGGGGATGTAGCAGGTACCTTCGATCTGGTTGGTCAGACGTACACGTGCAATCTTACGCAGTGCGGAGTTCGGCTTCTTCGGGGTCTGGGTCTTAACAGACAGGCAGACGCCGCGCTTCTGCGGACAGGACTGCAGAATCGGGGAATTCGACTTGCTGGTTACCTTTTCTCTACCCTTGCGGATCAACTGATTGATCGTCGGCATTGAAGAAAAGCACCTCCTGAACA
>JAFUPT010000009.1 GCA_017481065.1 Clostridia bacterium
CCCTTTGGCGGGAGTCTGAGGGCAGCGCCCTTTGGCAGGGTCTGGGGCAGCGCCCCAGACGTTCCTCAAAATGTTACCTTACTTCGCGACCTTGGCCCAGCTGTCCTTGAGGCCGACGGTGCGGTTGTAGACGGGCAGTTCGGCGGTGGAATCCTTATCCTTGCAGAAATAGCCCATGCGCAGGAACTGGAAGGTGGAGCCGAGCTCGGAATTCGCGATGTAGGGCTCGCAGAAGCCGTTTACAACCTTCAGGCTGTCGGGGTTGATGCGGTCCATGAAATCCTTGGAGACGGTCTCAGCGGCTTCCTCGTCCTCGGAGACGATGATTTCTTCCTCCTCCGGCTCCTCGCTGAGGATGGGCTCGTAGAGGCGGAACTCGGCGGGAATGGCGTCTGCTTCGCTGAGCCAGTGCAGGGTGCCCTTCACCTTGCGGTTGGCGCCCTCGCTGCCGGAGCGGGAATCGAGGTCTACGGTGCAAAGGAGCTCGGTAATGTTGCCATTTTCATCCTTCACAACCTCGTTGCACTGGATGATGTAAGCGCCCTTGAGGCGAACTTCCTTGCCGGGAGCCAGGCGGAAGAACTTCTTCACGGGCTCCTCCATGAAGTCCTCCTGCTCGATGTAGGCATGCTTGGCAAAGCGCACGGTGCGGACGCCCATCTCGGGATGATCGGGATGGTTTTCCACGGTGAGCTCATCAATCTTGCCTTCCTCCCAGTTGGTGAAGGTGAGCTTCAGGGGATTGAGCACGGCCATGGCGCGGGGAGCGCTGTCGGCCAGGGCTTCGCGGACGCAGTGGTCCAGCAGGTTGCCCTCGACGGTGGAATCGGCCTTGGCCACGCCCACGCGGCCCATGAAATCGATCACGGCGGCGGGATAGCCGCGGCGGCGCATGGCGACCAGGGTGGGCATGCGGGGATCATCCCAGCCGGAAACCACGCCTTCCTCCACCATGCGGCGGAGATAGCGCTTGGACATCACGGTGCGCTCGATGTTCAGGCGGGCGAACTCAATCTGGCGCGGCGGCTGATCGGTGATTTCGGCGTGGGTGACGAACCAATCGTAGAGCGGGCGGTGAATCTCATACTCCAGGGAGCAGAGGGAATGGGTGATGCCCTCGATGGCGTCCTGCACGGGATGCGGGAAATCATACATCGGGTAGATGCACCACTTATCGCCGGCGCGGTGGTGATGCATATGCTTGATGCGATACATGGTGGGGTCGCGCAGCAGCACGTTGGGAGAGGCCATATCAATCTTGGCGCGCAGCACGCGGCTGCCATCCGGGAATTCGCCGTTCTTCATGCGCTCGAAGAGATCCAGGTTCTCCTCGGGCGTGCGGTCGCGGTAGGGGCTGTTCTTGCCGGGCTGGGTGAGGGTGCCGCGGTTGGCGCGCATCTCCTCGGGGGACTGGTCGTCCACATAGGCCAGGCCGCGCCTGATCATGCTGCATGCGATTTCATACAGCTTATCAAAGAAGTCGGAAGCGAAATAGAGGTTATCCCACTTGAAGCCCAGCCATTCGATATCGGCCTGGATGCCGTCTACGAAGGCCTTTTCCTCCTTGGCGGGGTTGGTATCGTCAAAGCGCAGGTTGCAGGAACCGCCGTATTTCTTGGCGATGCCGAAATCCACGCACAGGGCCTTTGCATGGCCGATGTGCAGGTAGCCGTTGGGCTCCGGCGGGAAGCGGGTCTTTACATGGTCAAAGCGGCCGCTGGCCAGGTCCTGGTTGATGTTTTCCTCGATAAAATTGCTTGCGCGTCTTGCTTCGTTCTCCATTACTCTGTTCCCCCTAATCTATTTCAGCAATATGATATATTTCTACGATATGGAATCCGCGATTCTGGCGTTGGCAGATACAATATTATTCTGGACCACATAGCTTTCCGCCATCCAGATGGTTTCCTCCCCGGTGAGATCAGACAGGTGGTAAACCTCCTGCAGCATCTCCTCCGCATCATCGCCCTCCAGGTAAACGGGCTGCAAATCATTCCGCTTGGCATTGGAGGAGACCCGTGCCGGGATCAGGTTGATGCCGTTGTCCCGCACGGCGCCGTCCGGCTGGATGATGAAGCTCTGCTGGAACACGATGCAGCGCATATCCGTGGGCCGGGTGTTGCCGCCGAAGCAGAAGTTGCCGAGGCTGTAAATGATGTATTTGCCATTATACTTCATGATTTCGCCGCGGATATGGCTGTGGTTGCCGATCACGAGGTCTGCGCCCGCATCCACGATCAGCTTGCCCAGCTTTTCGGTGGTGCGGTCGTGCTTCTCCTCCAGCTCCTCGCCCCAGTGGATGGACACGATGAGCAGGTCGCACTTTTCCTTGGCCGCGCGGACGGCGGCTTCGATCTCGGATTCCTCGAAATCCCATTCGGTGAAGCCGAGGTTGCCGATGGTCACACCGTTCACGATCTGGTAGTCCTCCAGGCCGAAGCCGCACGCGCCTATGCCCGCTGCTTCGAGGGCGGCGGCGGTATCGTCAAAGCCCTGCTGCTTGAAATCAAAGGCATGGTTGTTGGCGAGGGTACACACATCCACGCCGGAGCCGGAGAGGATTTCGGCGTACTCCGCCTCGCCGCGGAAATTGAAGGTGCGGCCGCTGCGCTTGGAGGTGGCGTCCGTGAGCGGACCCTCCAGGTTGGCGATGGTCAAATCATCGCTTTCAAAAAGTTCCCGGAAGTTCTGCAGGTAGTAATCCGCGCCGTTTTCATTGAAAGATTTCTGGAACCTCTCCTCGCCGTCTCCGCCGTCGTTGGTGTTGCCGCCGAGTGTGCAATCGCCGACTGCCGTGATGGTGATGTACTTCGGCTCGGGAACCTCGGTGGGCTCCGGGGTGGGAGAGGGCGTGGGCTGCGGGGTGGCGGTAGGTTCTGCGGTGGGCTCGGGCGTGGCTGTGATTGCCGGGGCGGAGGCAACGCGATCCCGCGCGGCATTGCCCGCGATCAGGCCGATTGCGATGCCTGCGGCGATCAGCGCCGTCAGCGCCAGCAGCAGGCGGATGATCTTTTTCCGCCGCCTCCTGCGCTGGATGCGCAGCCGTTGTTCCCTTGTAAGGCGCTTTTTGCGCTTCTTCTGTTCCTCCACAACGATCCCCCGTATTTTGCCTTATGATACCATATTATTTTAGCACGGAGAAGGGAATTTGTAAACATTTCCAACTGTAAAATGCGGGGGAACGCTTAGGGGACTCTGTCCCCTAAAAACCCCTGCCAGGGGAAATGATTTCCCCTGGACCCCTCACAATTGCAAATCGTGCCGGACAGCGGCACGATTTGCAGGAATATATTTGTATCCCTATCCGAATGGTACAGCCCCTCCACGAAGTACTGTCCCGGACCCCGCCACCAGAAGAGCCTCTCCCGGACCCGGCAGAAATACAAATCGTACCGGACGGCGGCACGATTTGCAATATATGTATTGGAACACGATTCAGGAAATATTCCGTGAGTCGCTTAGAAGCCCGCAAGACAAGGAATCAAACCAAGCCAACGCAGGAGCTTACCGTGACGTAAGTGACTGTGTTGGCTTGGTGCAGATAACGCAGTAAAAGGGTATGCCTTTTATAAAGGCATACCCTTGTTTGCGGGAATTATAAGCGGCCTGCCCGAATCAGATGGGCATGGCGTTGTTCTTCTCATCGCGGACAGAATTATCCAGCTGGAGCTGGGAAGCCTGGCGGGCGATGAAGAACTTCTCTGCAACCTGCGGGAACAGGGCGTAGGAGAGCACGTCCTCTTCCTGGGTGTAATACTGGCCGATTTCCTTGCGGAACTCAGCGAGGTGCTTTGCGCCGTAGCTGGGATCATCCACGGGACGGCAGGTGATCACC
>JAFUPT010000035.1 GCA_017481065.1 Clostridia bacterium
GTTAAGCACGCCGCCAGCGTTCGTCCTGAGCCAGGATCAAACTCATATGTTCAATCCTTTTCCTCACCCGTTCCCTTCCGCGCCTCAGCTCGCCAAAGCCTCGGCTCTTCCAGAAACCAGTCAGGCGTTTACTCTCTCAGAATCTGACTGTTCTTCGTTACACTCTCGTGTAACCCTTAATCTACTTTATTCGCTGTATCGTTTTCAAGGATCGTTTGCCGTTGCTCGCCTCAGTGGTGATCCGCTGTTCTCGCGACAACGTTGATGATTATAGCAAAACGATTTGTACTTGTCAACCCCTTTTTTCAACTTTTTTTCTCTTTAACACAAAACCGTAGTTTTTGGTCACAAAACAGGGGTTTTTGAGGTATTTATACGAGAATCGGCTGTATCTGACGCCCATCGAGTGCTGCTTTGGCGCTTGCGGGCAGCATTTCGAACCTTGCAACGCAGGAAGTGGGCTTATTTGCGGGATCATCCTGCCGAAAGGGCACGAAGAAAACATTCTTTGTATTCATCAGTTTTCCAATGTTTTGCGCGCTGCCGGAGAGGGCATCGTTGGTGGAAACGGCGATCAGCACCGGCCTGGCGTTGCGCAGGTGGGATTTCACGGCGAGTGCGGCCGGTGTATCCGTAATTCCTTTGGCGATCTTCGCGATGGTATTTCCCGTGCAAGGGGCCACGATCAGCAGATCCAGCAATTTCTTCGGGCCGATGGGCTCCACCTGCTCGATGCGGTTCAGCAGCTTTCTTCCACAGATTTCTTCGAAGATTTCCACGCTTTCCTTTGCCGGGTAAAAGCGGGTATCCAGGCTGCATGCGTTGAAGGACATGATGGGCGTGAGTTCTGCCCCGGCATTTTTCAGCTGTTTCCAAACCGCGAAAACCTCTTTAAACGTACAGAAGGAACCCGTCATTGCGCAGCCGATGCGCACGCCGCTCAACTCAGCCATCCCTTTCCGCCTCCTCCCAGCGAAGCACCGCATGATAGATCACCCTCGCCGCGCTCAGCGGGCAATACCTGCCCGGCAATCCCGGTTCGCGGCAGGCATTCAGGCCCAGGTCCTGCGCGGCGTCCAGATCGAAGCCATAGGGCGGGCTCGCAAGATCCATAATCAGCGCATTTTTATCGATTTTTCTAAGTAAATCCACATCGATCACCGCGCTGGGCGGCGTGGAAAAAATCAGCTGTTTTCCCGGCAGCGTTTCGCCGATTTCGATCATATCCGCCGACTGCGCGCCGCTCTCCTCCGCCAGCCTGCGCTTGGCCTCCGTGCGGGAGATTACCGTGACCCGCGCGCCGAGGTTTTTCAGGATTTCCGTGAGCGCGCGGCCGATCCTGCCATAGCCGATCACGGCGCATTCCATGTGCATCAGGGATCGCCCGGTGCGGCGCATGGCCGAGGCCGCGACCGCTTCCGCCGTGAGCCAGGCATTTTCCCTGAGGAGTTTTTCATCTTCCCAGAGGTTCACATACTGCAAATCCCATCTTTTATCCTTCTGGAACTTCGGCCCGCAGAGCAGCAGCACGCTGCCGGGTTCGATCTGATCCATGATCTCTTCCTCGGATACCTGCTGCCCGGAGAGCGGCCAGCGCATGGGCCAATTTGTAATGATAATACTGTGCTTTTTCAGCTCTGAAAGCGGCGCGCTTTCATCATTGGCCCTTTCCTGGAGGAAGCCTGTGGCCGGCCTGCCCGCTTCATTCAGCATGCTGGCGAGGTGGGCAAAGCGCATATCCCCGCCGATTACCGCGTAACGCATAGCATCCCTTCTTTCTTCTGCCAGAATATGCGCTATGCCGTCCGCTGTTTACACGGGAATGCGCAGGGTAAAGCAGCTTCCCAATCCCGGATGGGATTGCAAATTGATACTTCCGCCCAGCATTCCGGCATACTTTTTTGCGATAGCGAGGCCATGGCCCGTGCCGCCGGTGGTGTAGCCGGGTTCAAACACCTTCGCCTGCACCTTTTCCGGTATGCCGCAGCCGGTATCTTCTACGGAAAACTCCACAGAATCGCCCAGCAGGCGCACATCGAGGCCGATCCTGCCCCCGGGCGGCGTGAAGCGCAGGGCGTTGGCCAGCAGATTATCCAGTATGCGGCGCAGCTTTTCGCCATCGGTTTGCATGGAAAACTTCGATGCATTTGCGGAGAAAACCACCTTTACGCCCCTTCGCCGGGCCAGCACATCAAACTCCCGGGCGAGCTCCCGCGCATCTTTCACCACATCCCGCTTTCCCCGGCGGATTTCATCATTTTCCAGCGCGTTTTGTACCATATTCTGCAGCTGGTTTGCGCTGCGGGCGAGGGTACGCAGGTATTCCTCTGCCCGGGTATTGGCCTCGAGCTCCGCCTCCAGCAATTGCACACAGCTGGAGATCAGCTGCAGCGGCACCTTCAAATCATGGGCAAATTCCATCGACTGAATATCCCTGAGCATATAAAACATCCCCTTTTCTGACAATTATTTATGCGGAAAGGGGGATGTTTATGTCACATATGCGGGGATTTATGGAAGAAACGCAGAGGAGCAGAGGAGATGCTTTCCCCTGTACCCCTCTGAAAAGCAAAATATGCCGGGAGGCGGCGCGTTTTGCGGGGCGGAAAGTATGGATTTGTTATGATTTGGACCGTATATTCGCCATACATTGGTGATAGATATTTATGAGAAGGGAAGGGGATTTCCTTTGCCGAACAGGAGAATTGGGCGGCGGATTTGTATGGGGTGTGGTTTTTATTTTGGGTTGGGAAGAAGGCCTCTCCTTCCCAGAGGGAGGCCGACAGCGGCGGCAGCTTTGGCTGAAACAGCCGGCACTTGCGCAGGGGAGGCCAGGGGCTCCCGCATACCAAAAAATCGCGCCGCTGTCCGGCACGATTTTTTAATGGGGATCATCCCCCATTGGCGGGGTTCTTAGGAGCGGAGCCCCTGAGCGGGGTTTCCAACGCATCCACCTTCCGGCGTCAGCCGCCCAGGCCCTTCAGGGCGAGGAAGATCATCTTATCGGCCTCGGTGGTTTGGCCGGCCACCTGGGAAACGGCCTTCGCGGCTTCGGAGCTGGAATAGCCGAGGGAAACCAGCGCGGCGACGGCCTCGGCCTCGGGACCATTGGCATTGACCTTGGGAGAGATGGAAGCGGCCTGGCCGAGGAGCTGGTCGTCGTCCACCTTATCCTTGAGTTCGAGCACGAGGCGCTGGGCGGTTTTTTTGCCGATGCCGGGCACCCGGGTGAGGGCGTTTGCATCCCCGGCCACCAGCGCGATGGAGAGATCGCGCACGGACAGGCTGGAGAGGATGGCCAGCGCGGTGCGGCTTCCCACGCCGGAAACGCTGCGCAGGCGCTCGTACATCTTCTTTTCCTCCCGGGAATAGAAGCCATAGAGCTCCATGGCGTCCTCGCGCACATTGAGCACGCAGTAGAGCTTCATTCTTTCGCCCACGGACGGCGCCATGGACAGGGTTGCGCCGCTGACATTCAATAAATAGCCCACGCCGCCCGCATCCAGCACGATGCTTTTATGGTCCTTTTCGGCGACGATGCCTTCGATATGTGCGTACATGCTGCCTCCTGATTGTTAAAACTTGCGGCGGCCCATGGTCGCCAATTCTTAGCCCGGATTCTACTTAATTTTAAAAAGATGCTTGGCCTGCTGGCTGTTTGCATGGGTGAGGGCCACTGCGATGGCGTCTGCGGCGTCATCCGGCCTGGCAATTTCATCCATATGCAACAGAAGTTTAACCATGTGCTGTACCTGGTGTTTATCCGCGCCGCCGTAGCCGGTGACCGCCTGCTTGATCTGCATGGGGGTATATTCATAGAGCTGATCGGTTTTCTGCACCACCGCCACCAGCGCCACGCCGCGGGCCGCGCTCACCGCCATGCCCGTGGTGATGTTTTTGGAGAAGAAGAGCTCCTCAAAGGCCACTTCATCCGGCTCGTAAATTTCCATCAGCTGGTTCACGCCCTGGAAGATGGCCCGCAGCCGCTGGGGCATGGGCTGGCCCGCCGGGGTATTGATGGTGCCATACTGGATCAGGCGGTATTTGCCGCGATCCGCTTCGATCACGCCGTAGCCCATGGTGGCGAGGCCGGGGTCGATTCCGAGTATTCGCATAAATGTTTTTCCTCCGTACCCGATAAGGATACAGAATTTGCAAGAAAATGTCAAGTTGTTTGACAGCGGGCATATGCTGTGATACTATGTTTAAAAACACGCTATATATAATGGAAGGAAAAGAATCAACATGCAGATGGAAACCCTGCTTCGCGCCTACGCCGCCATCGGCGAAGCCACGCCCCTGACCACCGATTGCGGCGCCCTCTGCGCCGCCGCCTGCTGCAAAACCGATGCGGACGGGCAGGGCGGCGTATGCCTGCTGCCCGGCGAGGAAGCCTGCGCCGCATGGGGCGAAATTACCCATGATCCCCAGATGGATGCGCCCATGGTGATGTGCAGCGGCATGTGCGACCGGGAAAAGCGCCCCTTCCTGTGCCGCATCTTTCCCCTCTGCCCGGTGATTGGCAGGAGCGGCAAATGGACCGTGCGCATGGACGCCCGGGCAAGGGCGGTCTGCCCCCTGGCTTCCAGCGGGCTCAATGGCCTGAACCCGGATTTCGTGCGCGGCTGCGCAAGGGCGGTGCAGGTTCTGGCGGAGGACGCGGAAGGCGAAGAATTTTTGCGGAAGTGGAGCGCGATTGAGGCGGAATTCCGGAAGCCGCTGTTCTAAAGGAAATCGGTTATGGGGAACGGTCAGGGGACGCTGTCCCCTGAAACCCCTGCCAAAGGGAATGATTCCCTTTGGAAACCCCTGAATAGCACTGCTGCGCAGTGCAGGAATAATATAAATCTAAATCCCTGTCCCACTCTGGGACAGGGATTTTTTACTGAGGGTTCCAAGGGGGATCATCCCCCTTGGCGGATTCTTAAGGCAGAGCCTTAAGCAGGAGTCCAGAGGACAGCGTCCTCTGGCAACGTCTCTCCCGTCACTCCAGCACCTGCAGGATCATGGTCTTGAGGTACTTGGTTTCGATGCTCTGGGGAAGGAGCGGATGATCCTTGCCCTGGGTGCGGTATTCCACCATGCGGATGCGCTTTTTGGCATCGCGGGCGGCTTCATTGACCATATTCTGGAACATTTCGGTAACCACATGCTGGCTGCAGGAGCAGGTGACGAGGAATCCGCCGGGGCGCACGAGCTTGAGGCCGCGGAGGTTGATTTCCTTGTAGCCGCGCAGGGCGCTCTGCAGGGCCGCCTTGTTTTTGGTGAAGGCGGGCGGATCGAGGATGACGAGATCAAACTGTTCGCCTGCATCGGTGAGCTCCCGGAGGAGATCGAAGCAGTTGTGGGCCTCGAAGCGCACGTTGGTGAGCTTATTGCGGGCAGCATTTTCCCGGGCGACCACGAGGGCGTCCTCGGAAATATCCACGCCCAGCACATCCTTCGCGCCGAACTTGGCGGCGTGCAGGGAGAAGGAGCCGTTGTGGCAGAAGCAATCCAGCACCTTGGCGTCCTTGCAGAAGGGGGCGATGGCGGCGCGGTTTTCCTTCTGGTCGAGGAAGAAGCCGGTCTTCTGGCCGTTCTTCACATCCACGCCGAAGATGATGCCGTTTTCCTTCATTTCAACCAGGTCCGGCACTTCGCCGCGGAGCAGGCCGGTGGTCTGCTCCATGCCCTCGAGGCGGCGGACGGGCACATCGCTGCGCTCCCAGATGCCGGCGGGCTCAACGATTTCCATCAGCAGATCGGCGATCATATCCTTGATGCGCTCGATACCGAGGGAGAGGCTCTGGAGCACCAGCACATCATTGTACTTATCCACCACCAGGCCGGGCAGGAAATCGGATTCAGAATAGATCAGGCGGCAGCTGTTTGGATCGCAGCAGAGCTTGCGGTAATCCCATGCATCCTGAATGCGCTTGGCGAAGAAGGCGCGGTCGCAGGGTTCATCATTGCGGGTGAGGATGCGCAGGGAAATCTGGCTCTGGGGATTGTAGAAGCCGCGGCCGATATACTTGCCGCGGAAATCCTGCACATCCACGATATCGCCGTTTTCGAAAGCGCCCTCCACCTTTTCGATCTCAGACGCATAAATCCAGGGATGTCCGCCGCGAACGCGGGTTTCGCGGGTTTTGCGAAGGGTTACAGTTGCCATAGTTGCCTCCATATGTTGTATTAAAAACAGTGTATCGCATCCGTGTAAACTTGTCCAGTGCATCGAAACATGCTATAATCATAAAAACGCCATTTGAGGAGATTTTTTTATGGAAAACAACGCCGCAGGCAAGCGCCTGAACAAATATATCGCCGACAGCGGCTATTGCTCCCGCCGGGAGGCCGACCGGCTGATCACCGAAGGAAGAGTGAAGATCGACGGCCGGGTTGGCGTGCTGGGCGATAAGGTTCTGCCCGGCATGAAGGTGGTGTGCGATGGGAAAGTACTCTCCGGGCAGGGAGAGAAGGTGTACATTGCCCTCAACAAGCCCCAGGGAATCGTGTGCACCGCCGATCCCCGGGAGCCGATGAATGTGGTGGATTACATCAATTATCCCATCCGCATCTTCCCGGTGGGCAGGCTGGACAAGGCATCCGAGGGCCTGCTGCTGCTCACCAGCGACGGCGAGATCGTGAACCGCCTGCTGCGCGCCGCCGGAGGCCATGAGAAGGAATACGAGGTGGAGGTGGACAAGCCCCTCACCCGGGAATTCATGGAAAAGATGATGGCGGGCGTGCCTATTCTCGATACCGTGACCCTGCCCTGCAAGCTGCGGCGAACCGGCGACCGCAGCTTCAAGCTGATCCTGGTGCAGGGGCTGAACCGGCAGATCCGCCGCATGTGCGAGGCGCTGGGATATAATGTAGTAAAGCTCAAGCGCGTGCGCATCAACACCATCAAGCTGGGAAATCTGCAGCCCGGCCAGTGGAAGGAGCTTTCCGATAAGGAAGTGGGCGAGCTGATGGCCTCCATCAAGGATTCCAGCAACCTGCCCGCGTTCGAACTGGAGGATTGAGCATGGACAAGAATTGGCAGAAGCAAATCCGGCGCATCCAGTTGAAACAGAACATCCTTTCCGGACTGGCTGTCTTTATTCCATGCATCGCTGGCACACTGATGGGGCTGGTCCCGAATAATTCCTCTTTGGCTCTATATGTGCTGGTTTTTGCATCCATTTTGCTCGGCCCTCGCCTGGAAACCTTGCTGCATGAGTTCGGCCATCTGGTATTCGGCAAGCTGTCTGGCTATCGCTTCGGCTATTTCGGCATCGGAAACCACCTATGGATGAAAAAGGACAGAAGGCTCATCCGCCGCAGCCACACCATGCACGGAGCGGCGGGCTACTGCGCCATGTGCGTGCCGGAAATGAGCGAACCGCCTGTAAGGCTGTTTTATCTCGGCGGCGTGCTGATGGATACCATTTCCGCGCTGGTTTTCTTCACAACCTTCCTGATCAGCCGCGGAAGGATTCCCTATCTGCCCTTCTTTTGCCTGATGCAGGCGACGCTTGCCCTGTTCTTTGCGCTGAACAACGCCATTCCCCAGAAACTGGTAATCCACAACGATGGTTACCGGCTGCGCGCGCTGCTGCAATGCCCGGAATCACTTAAGGCAATGGTGCGGCACAGCCGCATCAGCGAAACCCTGCACATAAACAACATTCGCCTGCGGGACATGCCTGAAGAATGGTTTCCCATGCCTGAAGAAACTGCTTGGCAGAATTGCACACTGGCTTCTTCCGCAATCAATTGCACCGATCGCATGATCGATTCGGAAAAATTCGCCGAAGCACAGTCTGAAATCCGCCGCATACTTTCAGGCGACGCGGATATTTCCCCGATGGATCGCATCCTTCTTACCGCAAACCTGACCTCCATCGGTCTGCTGTTGGGCGAGCCTGCCGAAAAGATACATGAACTAGCAGATTCCTTCATGCAAAGGCATATGAAATCGATGACCAAATCTCCCGTGATGCAGCGCAGCTACTATATTCTCAGCCTCCTGTTGTATAATGACGGCAGAGCGGAAGCAGAAAAGGCCCGCGAATGCTTTGAACGTCTTGCAGCGGAATCCGCTTGGCCGGCAGACTTTGAAATTGATCGGAAAATGATGGATATGGCCATGGAAATCTACGATGGAAAATATGGAACACCGAAGCCTGAACCCAAGATCCGCAGGGCAACGATGGATGATCTCAATTCTATCACAGCGATTTATTCTGAAATCCACGATGAAATTGCCGCCGGGCGCGCCAGCATCGGCTGGATTCGCGGGGTTTATCCCACCCGGGAGACGGCGGAAGCATCGATTCAAAAGGGCGATATGTTTGTGCTGGAGGACGGCGGAAGCATCGTTGCGGCCGCGCGGATCAACCAGTACCAGGGGCCGGAATATGACGATGCGGTTTGGAGCTTCGAAGCTGATCCCGAAGATGTGATGGTGCTGCACACGCTGGTGGTTTCCCCGAAAAGCAAGGGCCGGGGTTACGGCACGAAGTTCGTGGCCTTCTATGAGGATTACGCCCGGCAGCACGGCTGCACCGCCCTGCGCATGGACACCAACGCCATCAATGCCGCCGCACGCGCGCTCTACAAAAAGCTGGGCTATGCCGAGGCCTGCGTTGTCCCCTGCAACTTCAACGGCATTCCGGGGGTGAACCTGGTGTGCCTGGACAAGCGGGCGTGAGATTTCGGGGGAAAGTCAGGGGCTCCGCTTAAAGGACTCTGTCCCTGAAGACTCCCTGCCAGGGGAAATGATTTCCCCTGGACCCCTCTGATAGCAACGCTTCGCGTTGCAGAAGAAAACAAAAAATCACCCCCACTTGAGGCTCCGCCTTAAAAACCCGCCAAGGGGGGATGATCCCCCTGGGAACCCTCTGTAAGGCAAATCGTGCCGGACGGCGGCACGATTTTTTCTGCTGTAACCGGCGGGCGCACACACAGGTGCGCCCCTACAAGGAACCCTGTTTTTCCTGCGGCGGGATGTGGGCATCCCGCCCTACGGTTCCATTAAAAAAATGACCTCAGAATGAGGTCATTTTTTATGTGCCGGGTCCAGGGGGGTGGGGGCAGAATGCCCCCAACACGCTCCCCCCGTCAGCGGTCGCAGGCTTCCTTGCCCACGCGGGTGACATCATAGGGGGTGGTTTGGTAGACGAAATAATTCAGCCAATTGGAATAGAGCAGGTTGGCATGTCCCCGCCAGGTGACCATGGGCGGCTGGGAGGGATCATCATCGGGATAATAGTTGACCGGCGGCTCGATGGGCTTGCCCGCGTTGACATCGCGGAGATATTCGGCCTCGAGGGTGCGCGGATCATATTCCGGGTGGCCCATCATGAAGAACTGGCGGCACTGGCGGTTGCGCACCACGAAGACCCCGGCCTCATCGGAGGAGATCAGGATTTGCAGGCCGGGATTGGCCTCGATATCCTGCCTCTTGACGGTGGTATGGCGGGAATGGGGGAACATGAACACATCATCAAAGCCGCGGGTGAGCATGGATTCCCTGTATTCGCTCCTGTGGGGGAACACGCCGAAGAGCTTCTTTTCCAGCGGCTGCTTCTGGATGCCATAGTGGTAATAAAGGCCCGCCTGCGCGCCCCAGCAGATATGCAGCGTGGAATGCACATGGGTGAGGGTCCATTCCATGATCATGCACAGCTCCTGCCAATAATCCACCTCTTCAAAGGGCAGGTGTTCCACCGGCGCGCCGGTGATGATCATGCCATCATAGTAGGTTTCCTTCACCTGGTCGAAGGTTTTATAGAAGGAGAGCAGGTGTTCCTGGCTGGTGTTCAGGGAATGATGGGCCGTGACCCGCAGAAGGTCCAGCTCGATCTGCAGCGGCGTATTGCCCAGCAGGCGGGTGAGCTGGGTCTCCGTTTCCACCTTTTTGGGCATGAGATTCAGAAGCAGGATCCGGAGCGGCCGGATGTGCTGGGTGGTGGCCCGGGTTTCAGTCATAACGAAGATATTTTCCTTTTGCAGGATTTCCGCTGCGGGCAGGTTGTTGGGAATTTTGATGGGCATTTGGAATTGCCTCCATGGTTGTTATAATTGCAGAAGAACAACAATCCCTCCGGCGCTTCGCGCCGCCTCCCTTTGCACAAGGGAGGCTTTTGGAAACCGCCAAAGCACAAAGCAGAACAGGAGCGCAGTTTTGAGTGGATTTGCCTCTGGGACAAGGCGAAAGGGCGAAGGCTTACCGGGTCGTAAATCGAGCCATTTCAACGCGGTACCAGAGGCAAAGACGCCGAAAATGCTTATACTTTTTCCAGCGCCTGCGCAATATCCTCGATCAGGTCCTGCGCGCTTTCGAGGCCGCAGCTCAGGCGCACGAGATCCGGGGATACGCCGGCGGCGATCAGTTCATCATCGTTCATCTGGCGGTGGGTGGTGCTGGCGGGATGCAGGCAGCAGGTGCGGGCATCGGCCACATGGGTTTCGATGGCGGCGATCTTGAGGTTCTGCATGAATGCCTGGGCTGCATCGCGGCCGCCCTTCACGCCGAAGGAGACCACGCCGCAGGTGCCGTTGGGCATATACTTCCGGGCGCGCTCATAGTAGGCATTGGACTTGAGGCCGGGGTAGTTCACCCATTCGATCTTATCATGGGCTTCCAGGTATTCGGCCACCTTCTGGGCATTTTCGCAGTGGCGCGGCATGCGCACATGCAGGCTTTCCAGGCCCAGGTTCAGCATGAACGCGCTCTGGGGAGAGGGCGTGGAGCCGAAATCGCGCATCAGCTGGGCGGTGGCCTTGGTGATGAACGCGCCGCCGAGGCCGAACTTTTCGGCATAGGTGACGCCGTGGTAGCTGTCATCCGGGGTGGTGAGGCCGGGGAACTTATCGGCATGGGCCAGCCAATCAAACTTGCCGGAATCCACGATCGCGCCGCCGACCGCCGCGCCATGGCCATCCATATACTTGGTGGTGGAATGGGTGACGATATCCGCGCCCCACTCGAAGGGACGGCAGTTGACGGGGGTGGCGAAGGTGTTGTCCACGATGAGCGGCACGCCATGGGCATGGGCGGCATTGGCAAAGCGCTCGATATCAAACACAGTGAGCGCCGGATTTGCGATGGTTTCGCCGAACACAGCCTTGGTGTTGGGACGGAAGGCGGCTTCCAACTCTTCATCCGAGCAATCCGGGGATACGAAGGTGAATTCCACGCCCATGCGCTTCATGGTGACGGCGAAGAGATTGAAGGTGCCGCCATAGATGGAAGCGGAGGAGACCACATGATCGCCGCAGGAGGCGATATTGAACACGGCGTAGAAATTCGCAGCCTGGCCGGAGGAGGTGAGCATCGCGGCGGAGCCGCCCTCGAGGGCGCAGATCTTGGCCGCCACGGAATCGCAGGTGGGATTCTGCAGGCGGGAATAGAAATAGCCGGAAGCCTCGAGGTCAAAGAGCTTGCCCATGGCTTCGCCGGTGGCATATTTGAAGGTGGTGCTCTGGATGATGGGAATCTGCCTGGGTTCGCCGTTGCCGGGCTGGTAGCCGGCCTGCACGCACTTGGTTTCGATACGCATGATATTTTCCTCCGTAATTAAATGTAGTCCCGCCAGTCTCCAACCGGCTCGGTATGATGCAATTGTCCTGTGCCCTCGAGCCCGGGGAAACCCTGCTGGCGCAGCGCCTCGTAAAGCACGATGGCCACGGAATTGGATAGGTTCAGGCTGCGCGCATCATGGCGCATGGGAATGCGGATGCACTTTTCATAGTTGCTTGCCAGCAGCTCTTCATCGAGGCCCTTGGTTTCCCGGCCGAACACGATGAAATCGCCGTCTGAATAATTCACGCCCGCATAATCCCGGGGCGCCTTGGTGGTGGCGAAGCGGAGCCGGGCATCGGGGTATTTTTCGAGAAAAGCCTGCCAGGAATCATGGATTTCGAGGGTCATCATGTGCCAATAATCCAGGCCGGCGCGCTTTAAATATTTATCCGAGAGTTCAAAGCCCAGGGGCTTGATCAAGTGCAGCATCGCCCCGGTGGCCGCGCAGGTGCGGGCGATGTTTCCGGTGTTCTGGGGAATTTCGGGGTTCACCAGCACGATATGCATCATGTTTTTTCATCCCCCAGTATGTATTTGCCGATGAATTTTGCCACGCCGTCGTCATCGCAGGCGGGCGCAACCATGCGGCAGATTTTTTTCACTTCATCGCAGGCATTGTCCACGGCCACGGGCCAGCCCACATTTTCCAGCATGGGGATATCATTGGTGTAATCGCCGAAGCCCATGGTTTGCTCCGCGGAAAAGCCCAGGTGCTGCGTGAGCCAGCGCACGGCCGCGCCCTTGCCCATGCCGCTTCCCATGATTTCCAAATTGCAGGGGAAGGAGCTGTTGACCTGCAGGCCGGCGGCGCTGAGCTTTTCCCTTAGCCGCGCCAGCAGGGCAAAATCATCGGAATAGGCTTCCATTTTATAGGGATGGCGCATGCCCTCGCTTACGAAGCGGGCATGGTCGCCGTCCACCACCTCGTAGGCGGCGTTTTCGCTGAAGAAGCCCACCTCCGGCAGGCTGAAAACGGTGAGATATTCCCCCCGCAGGCGGAAGATGGCATTTCGCACATAGGCGGTCATCATCACCTTCTCCGGCCAGAGGATATCATACACGGCCTTTACCTCCGCATCGCTCATGCCCCACTCCATCAGGGGAGAGCCATCGGAGCGCACCACGGCGCCGCCATTGCAGATGATCATATAGCCATCCCGGACGCCGAGCTGGCCCTCCGAGATCAGCTTCGCGGCGGGATACCAGCGCCCGCTGGCCACCACGAATTCCACGCCCCTTGCCCGGCAATCCGCCACGGCTTTTGCCGTCGCGGGGGAGATATTTCCCTTGGCGGGCAGGATGGTGCGGTCAATATCCGAAAAGATGAGCCGAATATCCATATCAATTCTCCAGAAGGTATTTTTCAAGGGTGAGGCCCACGCCGCCGAGGTTATGGTCCGGGGCGATGATTCTGGCCGCGGCCTTCACCGCATCCTCGCCATTTTCCATGGCCACGGGAAAGCCGGAGGCGCGGAGCATGGGAATATCGTTGGTCTGGTCGCCGAAGGCCATCACCTGTTCCGGCGAAATGCCGAGATGGCGGCAGATGGCATTCACCGCGAAGCCCTTGTCCACGCCCGTGGGCATGAGCTCGGTATTGCGCCGGGACGCGCTGGAGATGGAGAGGCGCATATCCTCCAATTCGGCGTGGATCTTTGCAAACATCGGGTCATAGGGCATGCCCAGCACCACGAACTTATACACGCCGTCGAGTCCCTCGCCCCAGAGGCGGTCCCGATCGGATACGGTTTCATATTCATAGCCGGGCTCACCGCAGACGCCGGGAATGTGGTGGGCATACCTCGGCCCCAGCGACGGGCGCACATGGGGATTGCCCAGGTAGCACTTGCCCCGGCGGTAGGCGTTGAAATACATGCCGCTTTCCTCGAGGGTGCGGCAGATGCGCTCGGCGTCCGCCCGGGCAAAAGTATGCTCGGACAGGGTGGGGCCGTTTTCCCCGGCCTCAATGCGGCTGCCGTTGCAGGCGGCCATGATGGGATGGATGCCCAGATCCCGGGCAAACTGCCGCATAAGTTCAAAGCTGCGGCCGCTGATGAGGGCGGATTTTATGCCGCGCCTTTCGCATTCCTGCAATACCCGGCAATTGATCTCCGGGAATTCCTTGGCGCTGTTCATCAGGGTGCCATCGATATCCAGCGCAATCAATTTGATATCCATTATTTTTTCATCCAATCCGGGCAGGGCGCATAAAACTTCCGCCCGATATAATCCTGCAGCGGACTTCCCGCCGGAATTTCCAGCGTTTCGCACCAGAGGCACAGTTTGTTCATGAAGCCCAGCTGCCTGTTTTTCTCCCGGTCGCCGTATTTATCGTCGCCCAGGATGGGGCAGCCGATGAAGGCCATGTGGGCGCGCAGCTGGTGGGTGCGCCCGGTGACGGGCTCCAGCTCCACATCCCAGAGGCCGCTCTGCTGGCCGCGCACCTTCACCCGGGTGATGATCTCCCTGGAGCCCTTCCCCGGCTTATCCGAAATGCGCACAGTGGAATGCCGCGCATCCTTGGTGAGCTGGGCCTTCAACACCATTTCATCCTTCGGAGGCTTTTTGCACAGGAGCGCCCGGTATGTTTTGCGAATCTGGTGCTGCTTGAAGGCTTCGAAGGCCTGGCCTTCCACTTCTTCATTTGCCGCAGCCAGCATCACGCCGCCGGTGCCCGCATCCAGCCTGTGGCAGAGCCTTGCCGCCGCTTTGATTCTTTTAAGCCGCAGCTCCATGGTGTCTGCGCCCACGCCATCCGCATCCGGCAGGGAGGGCAGGCCCTGGGGCTTCACCGCCGCCATGAGCCTTCCATCATCGAATATCACTTCGGCATTCGCGGCAAAATGCTTCTCCGGGGCATAAATTTCCAGAATATCGCCGCCGCGAACCTGATCGCCCTTGCCGGATTTCACGCCGTTTATGCGCACATCCTTCTTTTTCAGCAAATCCCTCAGCACATGCCCCGGCAGCAGCGGCCAGGCGCGCTTCAAATAGCGGGAGAGCTCATCGGCGCGCAGGCTTTCGGGAATTTCATGGCGGATCATGCTTCCTCCTCCGGCCAGGGCAGATACATTTCCTCATACCTGAGCGGCTCAATTCTGCCCTCGGACATATTGGTGACCCGGGCGATAAAGCCCTCCTCATCCTCGCATTTCACGATGAGGGTGAGGGTGATCACATCGGTGAAGCTCTTATCCTCCACGATGATGGGCTCGGATTTCAGGAAATATTCCACCTTGCTGAGCATCGGATAGGAAATTTCCATAAGATAGCGGGCCGTGGGATGCATCACGCCCACGCCGCAGGCATTGATCGCCGTGGCCGCGCCCTGGGAATAGGCGCGCACCAGCCCGCCCGCGCCCAGCAGCACGCCGCCGAAATAGCGGGTGACCACCACCGCGCAGTTGGTCACTCCCCGGGCCTTCATCACTTCGATGATCGGCATTCCGGCTGTGCCGCCGGGTTCGCCATCATCCGAATAGCGCATGATGCCCATGTTCGTGCCGATGATATAGGCATAGCAATTGTGGGTGGCGTCCTTGTGCCTGGTGCGGATTTCGGAAAGGAAGGCCAGGGCCTCCTCCTCGGTCTCGCAGGGGCAGCCATAGCCGATGAAGCGGGATTTATTCACAATGAAAAAATCATCCGCCCGCTTGATCAGGGTTTTATAGGGCTTGAGCGCCACGCCATTCCACCGCCTTATACGATAATATGCTAATTATAGAATAATTCCCGGGCAGGGTCAAGGGTGTATGGAAAAAAGGTGGGTGGAAACGCTCAGGGGCTTTGTTGGGATCGCTGCCCCTGGGCCTCCCTGTTGGGGGCGCTGCCCCCAAACCCCTGCCAAAGGGGATGATCCCCTTTGGAAACCTCAGAAAAATCGCGCCATTCGGCGGCGCGATTTGCCGGGAAAATGAAAATCCCCCGCAAAATTGCGGGGGAAGGGGGTTAAGGGTTGGTGGGAGTATAAGTTTCCCAAATAATATCGCCGTTTTCATCAGTCGCGGGATAATCGCCATTATCATCAGTTACATAAACCATGATCGTTGCATTAGTACCCTCGGGAATAGAATTCAAGAATTCATACTGTTCATCTTCCAGCATAGAAGCGACATTCTGGAAGTAGAAAGTGATATTACCGTTATTGGTGAAATCGGAACCATACAGCGTAGTGTCCTGCGTAACATAGATACTTACGTCTCCACTAAAAGAATAATCCTTGATTACATAGTTACCGAAGCCGAGGTTAAGCGCTTTAGCTGTCGGGAATGCAATACTAGTATCCTCACCCTCATGTTCGTATCCCAACTGACGAATAGGACCTACAACATAATCATAGCCTTCCTGTTCTTCTGCCGATGCTTTCTTCTCTTCTGCATTATAGTAAGCATCATACTGTTCGTCATTTCCAGGTACGTTCATTGTCGATGCCGCTTCACTCAGTCCATGTTCCTTCAGAAATGCCCAACCACCAGCTATTGTTTCATCGCCACTTTCTACACTATCAATCCATTCATATTCATAACCAGCAGTGCTGAATGCCAGAACAGATTCAACCGAGGGCTCAGTAGAAGAATCTACCTCGGGAGCATCTACATCGTAGTCAGTTCCATCGGTATCCAGGCTAGAGAAGTAGTCACCTTCGAAGGTGGCCTGCGTTGCAAAGACCTGTACGCCCAGAGTTACATGGGGCTTATTCTCATTGCCCGGCTTATGATTGGCCGCATTGTCTACCTCGGGCGGCATCCACATAGCTACATATACATCCTTGGTTTCTTCAACATCCAGTACGATCTCGGTGTCCTCAAGCAGGACGACTTCATAAGTTTCATCCTTCACTACTTCGTCAACTTCGTTGTCGGTCAGATAGCTAGCTCCACTGTTCCAAACTTCATCACGGGTAGTCGGTTTAGTAGTAAATGCGGCCATCCTCAGATAACCAGAAAGCCAGAACTGGTTACCCTCTACATTCAAACCCTGAGCGGTATTGGTGACCAGCGCATCCAGTCTGCACTTGACGGACACTTCACCAGTGTTCTTTACTTGCATGGGTACTACATAGGTATAGCCGGGTTCGTAGTTGGCATTTGCAAACAGTCCGCCGGTGGTCGCAGTAGAACCATCAGACCCATCCTCAGACTCATTATCCTTTTCACCATTGATTTCTACTAGATTTCCATTCTCATCGTTGTATACCAGAGCAATATCCAAGTGCTTGGAAGATGCATCATCACCGCTGTACACTTCGGCATCGGTATAGAATGCTACGGTACCGCCGACGATTGCGGTTACGCTCAGCGCCACGGCGAGCACCATGGTCAGGAGCTTAAGGTTCCTTTTCTTCATTACGGGTTCCTCCTATCATTTGTAAGCCAGGAGAAATATGGCGAAAACATGCCAATTCCTTGTCGGCCCGTA
>JAFUPT010000036.1 GCA_017481065.1 Clostridia bacterium
AGCTGCCGCTGGCCCTGGGAAAGGTTCGCGCCGTCGCCCTCGATCACGGTGTCGTAGCCGTGCTCCAGGCGCATGATGAAGGAATGGGCGCTGGCGGTCTTGGCCGCGGCAATCACCTCGTCGTCGGTGGCGTCCAGCCTGCCGTAGCGGATGTTTTCCATGATCGTGCCGGTAAAGAGGTGGGTATCCTGCAATACCATGGCGATGTTTTCGCGCAGGGTTTCGCGCTTGATGTTGTGAATCTCCACGCCATCGATGGTAATCCTGCCGGATTCTATATCATAGAAGCGGTTCAAAAGATTCGTAACCGTGGTCTTGCCCGCACCGGTGGAGCCCACGAAGGCGATCTTCTGGCCCGGCCGCGCGTAGAGCGAGATGTTTTTCAGGATGGTCTTGCCCGGCACATAGCTGAAGCTCACATCCTCCAGGATCACATGGCCCGCAATCTTCATATCCACAGCGCCGGCGGCATCCGCCGCCTCCGGCTCCTCATCCATCACCGCAAACACCCGCTCCGCGCCGGCAAGGGCGGAAAACACGGTGCTCACATGCTGGGAGAGCTCGTTGATGGGCCGGGCAAACTGGTTGGCATAGTTCACGAAGATGGCCAGGCCGCCCACATCGAAGCCCCGGGCCACGCAGAGCACGCCGCCGATGCCCGCCGTGAGGGAATAGCTCACCTTGGATACGTTGCCCATGATCGGGCCCATGATGCCGCCGAAGAAGAGCGCGCCGATCTGCTTGTCGCGCAGGTCATCGTTCAGCCTGCCGAATTCCTCCTCGCATACTCCTTCATGGTTGAATACCTTTACCACCTTCTGGCCGGCGACGGTCTCCTCAATATAGCCGTTCACCGCGCCGAGGGCACTCTGCTGGGCGGAGAAATACTTCCGGCTGCGCTTCATGATGGCCATGCTCGCCCGCATGAACAGCGGAATGAACACCACGGTGATCAGCGTGAGCCAGATATTGGTGACGCACATCATCACGAAGGTGCCCACCAGAGTCACCGCGCCGGAAATCATGGAAAGCACGGAATTATCCAGCATCATGGCGATGTTGTCCACATCGTTGGTGAAGCGGCTCATGATTTCGCCGTTATTGTGGGAATCAAAGTAGCACAGCGGCAGCTTCTGCAGCTTGGCAAACAGATCCCGGCGGATGCGCTCCACCGCGCCGCGGGACACGCCCACCATGATGCGCATCTGGAAAAACGCCGCCAGCACCGCTACCATGTAAATCAGCAGCAGCACAACCAGCATGGAGAGCAGATAGCTCACCCGCTCCGCAGTGCCGAGGCTTCCATCCGCCACATGGTTCAGGATGGGGCGCAGCATGTAGCTGCCGGCGAGACTCGCCGCAGTGTTGAGCAGCAGGCAGGCGATCACCACCGCCAGCTTACCTTCCGATCCCTTCAAATAGGAAAAGATGCGCTTTATGGTCTTGCCCGCGTCCTTGGGTTTGCCCATCGCCGGGCCGCCCGGACCGGGACCGCGCCGGGGAGCGACCGGGGCCGGGCCATTGCCGTTCACCGCCGCGCCGGTATTATAGCGCTTTCTCAGGTTTTCAAGGCTGCGTCCTGCCATTTATGCTCCCTCCCTTCCCTCGTCCGCCGCAGACATCTGGGATTCGTAAATCTCGCGGTATTCCTTATTGCCCTTCATCAGCTCGGCATGGCTGCCGATGCCGGTGATTTTGCCCTCGTCCAGCACCAGGATGCGGTCCGCCTCCATTACGGAGGAGATGCGCTGGGCAATGATGATCTTCGTGGAATCCTTCAATTCATTGGCAAACGCCTTCCGGATCTGGGCCTCGGTGGCGGTATCCACGGCGCTGGTGGAGTCGTCCAGGATCAGGATCTTCGGCTTCTTCAAAAGCGCCCGGGCGATGCAGAGCCTCTGCTTCTGACCGCCGGAAACGTTCGTGCCGCCCTGGTCCAACTCATGGTCGTAGCCATCCTTGAAGTTCTCGATAAAGCCGTGGGCGCATGCGCTTCCTGCGGCAGCCTCGATCTCGGCCATGTCCGCGTCCGCATCACCCCAGCGCAGGTTTTCCTCGATGGTTCCGGAGAAGAGCACGTTCTTCTGCAGCACCATGCCCACGCCGTCGCGCAGGTGTTTCAGGCTGTAATCCTTCACATTCACGCCGTCCACCAGCACCTCGCCGGCGTCCACATCGTAGAGCCGGGGAATCATGGATACCAGCGTGGTCTTGCCGGAGCCGGTGGAGCCGATGATGCCCAGCGTCTCGCCGGCGCGGATGGTAAAGCTCACATCCTCCAGCACGCTGCCCACGCTGTTTTTATAGTAGCGGAAGGAAACGTTCCTGAACTCCACATCGCCCTTTTCCACCCTCTTTTCCGGGCATGCGGCGCCTGCATCGTCCAGGTCGATCTTCTCATCCAGCACTTCCGAGATGCGCCGCGCCGATGCCAGCGAGCGGGAGGTGACCATAAACAGCATGCTCACCATCATCAGGGACATCAATATCTGGTTGATGTAAGTAATAAATGCGCTCAGATCGCCCACCAGCATGCTGCCGAAGATCACTTCCCTGCCGCCCAGCCACACCACCAGCACGCTGGTGATGTTCATGATCAGCATCATCATCGGCATCATCATCACCATCACATGCATGGCGGAGAGGCCGGCCTGCTTGAGTTCGCCGTTGGCGTGGTCAAACTTTTCCTGCTCAAAATCCTCGCGCACGAAGCTCTTCACCACGCGCACATTGGTCAGGTTTTCCTGAATGCTGGTGTTCAGCGCATCGATCTTGTGCTGCATCTTCGTAAAGCGCGGGAAGCCCTTGCGGATGATCAGAAACTGCACGATCAGCAGCAGCGGCAGCGTAACCGCCAGCACAGCGGCCAGCCGGGGATTCATCATAATGGTCATCACCAGCGCGCCGATCAGCATGCCCGGCGAGCGCAGGCACATGCGCAGCAGCATGTTCACGAAGTTCATCAGCTGGGTCACGTCGTTGGTCAGCCGCGTCACCAGAGAGCCGGTGGAGAAGCGGTCGATATTTGCAAAGGAGAATTTCTGCACCTTGGCAAACACATCCCTGCGCAGGTCCGCGGCAAAATTCACCGCCGCCTTCGCGCCGAAGTAAGCGCCGCCCACGCCGCCCAGCATCATGATGATGGAGCTGAGCACCATCATGGCGCAGATGAACACAATTCTTCCGATATTTGCGCCCGCCACGCCGTTGTTGATGATATCGGCATACAATTTGGGCAGCACGATTTCTCCCACAACCTCAATGATCATGCACAGCGGCCCCAGCACGAAATACTTCCAATAGGGCCTGACGTATTTTCCCCAGCGCCCCAGCAGCTGGCCCCGCTTCATTTTCGACAGCTTCAATTCTGCTTCATCTCCTTTTCCGCCTGCTCAAGTCGCGCGATATTATCAAACATTTTTTTCAGAAGCCCCTGCAGCTGGTCCAGCTCCTCCGTGGAAAAGCCCTCGAAGCTGCATGCATCCACGCCCTGCACCATGCATTTGCCCTTGCGGAGCACCGCTTCGCCCAGGGATGTGATGGTGATCTCGTTGCGCCTGCCGTCGGTGCTGCTGTCGGCGCGCTCGATGTAGCCGCCCGCCTCCAGGTTCTTCAGCGTCCGCGCCACCAGCGCCGGGCTCACGTTCAGCTCCTCCGCCAGCCTCGCCTGGGAAAGTATCCTGCCCATGCGGGACAGGTGCACCAGCATCAAATGCTGGCTGGGATGTATGCCCAGTTCCTGAATCCTGCCATCGATAATCCTGTGGCGCATCCTGCCGATCTGCATCTGCAGCATGCAGAGCTTCTGGTATCGGTCTTCCATGTTTATCCCGCCTTTTCGTTAACAGGTTAACATTTTTCCATAGCGATGATTATAGCACTCTTTCCCATCCGGAAAAGCATGCTTTCGTTGCTGCTGGGTAAATTTACGATTTACATTTTTCCCCGGACATGCTATCATGGGAATATAGGAGGTATCGCCTTATGAAACGCCTGTTCAGCATTTTCATGCTTTTGATCATTCTGCCCTGCTTTGCCCTCGCTGAAACCGCGCTCACGCTGGTCTCCCCCACGCCCAGCATCGCCCCCCTCGGCACGGAATTTTCCTGCGAAGCCTTCATCGTCTACCTGCCCTTCGGCATGGAGCCCCTCGATGAAGCCGCCCTCGCCGGTTACGACGCCGCCGTGCAGGCCGGTTTCCCCGATACCGCCCAGACCCTGCTGGCCGCATCCGATCCCGCCGGGGAAGCCGTGGCCTGCTTTGCGCTGATGGATTCCCAGCAGACCTCCATCGAAGCCGCCCGGGAGGCCGCCGCCACCATCCTCGGCAGCCCCGACAGCGCCCAGGAGATTATTTTCGGCGCAAACACCGCCGCGGGCTTTGCCTGCGCCGTGGAGGATATCACCTTCCGCCTCTATTTCTTCTCCAACGGCAGCCAGCTGCTGCTGGTCAGCGCCAGCGGCCTCGGCGACGCCGAAGTGGAAACCATGCTCTCCACGCTGGATTTCTGACGCAGGCTTTTGGGGGACGTTGGAGACAGTGTCCCCTTGGAAACCCCAGAATAAAAAATCATGCCGGACAGCGGCATGATTTTTTGATATACGGGTGAATTCTTGGCTCCCCTGTGCAAGGTAAGCTGTCTGCGAAGCAGACTGAGGGGTTGTTTATCCCCAATCTCGTTTTCAAAACCAGATCATTTCAAATTTTATATCGCTTCATCCCAATTTCCAGTTGACTGTATCCCCTTGATTATGCTACAATTAATTCCAGCTTACGAATCACCGGAGGGAAAACGATGGCTGAATATGTACTTTTTACCGATTCCTGCTGCGACCTGACCGACGCGCTGGCCAAGGAAATGCAGCTTACCGTGCTGCCCCTGAGCGTGCACATGGATGATGAAACCTACCAGAATCTGCTGGATGAAAGCGAAATCACCTACAAGGATTTCTATGCCAAGCTGCCCGGCGTGAAGGATGTAAAGACCTCCGCCGTAAACCAGCAGGCCTTCACCGATGCCATGGAGCCCATCCTGCAGTCCGGCAGGGACCTGCTCTACATCGGCTTCTCCTCCGGCCTGAGCGGCACCTATTCCGCAGGCGCGCTGGCGGCCCAGGAGCTTGCCGAAAAATATCCCGAACGCAAGATTTATGCCGTGGACAGCCTCTGCGCCTCCCTCGGCCAGGGCATGTATGTCTATCTCGCCTGGCAGAAGAAGTGCGCGGGCGCAACCATTGAAGAAGTGCGGGATTACCTGGAAGAAATCAAGATGAACCTCTGCCACTGGTTCACCGTAAATGATCTCTTCCACCTGAAGAAGGGCGGCCGCGTCAGCGCCACCACCGCCATCCTCGGCTCCATGCTGAGCATCAAGCCGGTGATGCATGTGGATGATGAAGGCCATCTCACCCTCGTCAGCAAGGCCCGCGGCCGCAAGGCTTCCATCAAGCAGCTGCTGCAGGAAATGAAGAACACCGCCATCGATCCCGAAAACCAGGTGATCTTCATCTCCCACGGCGATGCGCAGGATGACGCCGAATACCTCGGCGATATGATCCGCAAGGAGCTGCATGTAAAGGACGTCATCATCAATTATGTCGGCCCCGTCATCGGCGCCCATGCAGGCCCCGGCGTTATCGCGCTGTTCTTCCTCGGCACCAAGCGATAAATCGTGAAGGGGAACAACTCCCCTTCGCTGCACACCCCGTGCCCGCCGCGCATGTCGCCGGACACGATTTAAAATCAGCCGCCCCGAAGCAGATGCCATAAAGTGTTTTGCTTCGGGGTTCTTTGTATTTTCTTTTTGTTTTTTGCTTTCCATCAATCCCGGTCTGTGCTATAATCTATCTGTATAATTTTGCAGAAAGAAGGGTTTTCCCCATGAAAAAGGCAGTTATGTACGGCGGCGGCAACATCGGCCGCGGTTTCATCGGCAAGGTATTCGCAGATTCCGGCTATGAAGTCGTCTTCCTGGATATCATGCAGGCCCTGATCGACGAAATGAACCGCCGCGGCGAATACACCGTGCGCATCGTTTCCAACGCTGAAACCGTGAACACCACCGTTAAGCCCGTCCGCGCCGTAAATTCCAGCACTGACGCCGCCATCGATGAAATCGTCACCTGCGATATCATGGCCACCGCCGTCGGCGTAAATATCCTGCCCCGCATCGCGCCCGTGATCGCCAAGGGTGTGGTCGCCCGCATGGAAAAGACCGGCAAGCCCCTGGACATCATCCTCTGCGAAAACCAGCTGGAGGCCGATATCCTGATGCGCGGCTGGATCTATGAATGCCTGAACGACGAGCAGAAGGCATGGTGCGATAAGAACCTGGGCCTGGTGGAAGCCTCCATCGGCCGCATGGTGCCGCCGCTCACCCCCGAAATGCGCGCGCAGGACCCGCTGCTGATCTGCGTGGAGCCCTACTGCGAGCTGCCCGTGGACAAGGATTCCTTCCGCGGCGAAATTCCGGAGCTCACCGGCCTGATCCCCTACACTCCCTTTGAGTTCTACATCAAGCGCAAGCTCTTCCTGCACAACGGCGGCCATGCCACCTGCGCCTGGCTGGGCTTCCAGAAGGGCTATGATTACATCTGGGAAGCCATCGCCGATCCGGAAATCTATGAAACCGCCAAGGCTGCCATGAACTGCAGCGCCCAGGCCCTGATCAAGAAATTCGGCGAAGAGATCCGCGAAAATGTGGAAAACAACGTTGTAGACCTGCTCTTCCGCTTCCAGAACAAGGCCCTGAAGGACACCGTCTCCCGCGTGGGCGCGGACCCCGTGCGCAAGCTCCGCAGGAACGACCGCATCGTTGGCGCGGCCCTCTTCGCCATGGAGCAGGGCATCGATCCCAGCCCCATCGTGCGCGGCATCGTTGCCGGCCTGAAGTTTGCCATGCCCGGCGATCCTACCGCTCCCGAAGTGCAGGAAGCCCTCAAGGAGCAGGGCGTCGATTATGTGATCGAGCATTACATGGGCCTCACCAAGGATGAACCCCTCTTCGCCATGATCAAGGAAGCCTGGGAAGCATGAGAACTTACACCGAATTCGCGGTCGAAAAGACCTGCCAATTGCTGAACATTCCCAGCCCCAGCGGCTTTACCAGCGACGCCATCGCCTGGCTCCAGGCGGAATTCACCGCCCTCGGCTTCGAGGCGGAGGTCACGGTGAAGGGCGGCCTGCTGGTGGATTTCGGCGGCGTGGATGAAGGCAACGCCATCTTCCTGGAAGCCCATGCCGATACCCTCGGCGCCATGGTTGCCGAAGTAAAGTCCAACGGCCGCCTGCGCCTCACCAACATCGGCGGCATGAACGCCAACAATGCCGAGGCCGAAAATGCCGTGCTGTTCACCCGCAGCGGCAAAAAGTATGAGGGAACCCTCCAGCTCATCAACGCCTCCATCCATGTAAACGGCGCTTACAACGACACCAAGCGCGGCTGGGACGAGATGGAATTCGTGCTGGACGAGGACGTCTCCTCCAAAGAGGATGTATTCGCCCTCGGCATCCATACCGGCGATTATGTATGCTTTGATCCCCGCACCCGCGTCACCGAATCCGGCTACATCAAGAGCCGCTTCCTGGATGATAAGCTCTCCGTGGGCATCCTGCTGGGCCTTGGCAAGTATATCAAGGACAGCGGCGCCCGGCTCCCCCGCCGCACCTGGGCCCACATCACCGTTTATGAGGAAGTGGGCCACGGCGGCTGCGCATCCGTTCCCGCAGGTGTCACAGAAGCCCTCGTGGTGGATATGGGCTGCGTGGGCGAGGGCCTGGAATGCACCGAGCGCATGGTTTCCATCTGCGCAAAGGATTCCAGCGGTCCCTTCAACCGGGATATTGTGGTGAAGCTGGCCGAGGCCGCCGAGCGTGCGGGCGCGAGCTACGCCGTGGATGTATATCCCCGTTACAGCTCCGACGTCGCCACCACGCTGAAAGCCGGCCATGATATCAAGCATGGCCTGATCGGCGCAGGCGTTTACGCCTCCCACGGCTACGAGCGCAGCCACAAGGACGGCGTGGAGAACACCCTGAAGCTACTCGTATCCTACCTCACCTGATTCGAAAGGAACCACAGTCATGATCAAAGCACGCCCCGCTGCGCAAAGAGATTACGAACCCCTCCTCCCCCTGATCCGCCGCGCCCAGGCCCGCATCGCCAGGCTCGGCATCGACCAGTGGCAGGATGGCTATCCCGAGCCGGAGCTCATCCAGGAGGATATTTCCCTCGGCCGCGGCTGGGTGTTTGATGATGATGGCAGGGTCGCCGCCTACGCCGTGCTCCTGCCCGGCCGGGAGCCCGTTTACGATACCCTCGAGGGCAAGTGGCTCACCGAAGGCGAGAATTACCTCACCATCCACCGCATGGCCATCGATGATGATTGGTGCGGCAAGGGCCTGAGCATGCAGATGATCGCCTTCGCGGAGGAGCTCGCCCGCCGGCAGGGCCTCTCCTCCCTGCGCGCCGATACCCATCGCGGCAACCTGGCCATGCGCGGCCTTCTGAACAAATGCGGCTTCGCCTATTGCGGCGAGGTGGTATACGAAGTCACCGCCGGCGATCCCGTGCGCGTGGCCTATGAAAAGATGGTCTGAATTCCTTCCCTGCCCCGGCTTTTCCGGCGGCAGGGCTTTTTTCTCCGCAGCCACTCTTTTTCACTTCGTGCTTGACGAACGCATCCCTCCTGCGCTATAATGGCCTTGTATGTTTTTTCCGCAACACAACCTTTCCGCTCGAGGAAAACCACGGAGGATTCTTCATGAAAATTCGCTTTACCGCAGACAGCACCTGCGACCTGAATCCGGCGCTCATCGAACGCTATCAGGTGGAAGTTATTCCGCTTCGCATTGAGCTGGCCGGCAAATACTATACCGACGGCGTGGATCTTTCCCCCGACGATATCATCTCCAGCGTCAACGGCGGCTCCAACCTGCCCAAGACCTCTGCCATCAATGTCACCGAATACCGCGATGTATTCACCCGCATGCTCCAGGATTGCGACGCCGTGATCCACTTCCCCATCGGCTCCGGCTTCTCCTCCTGCTACCAGAACGCCTGCCTCGCCGCCGAGGGGCTGAATGTATTCGTCATCGAATCCGCCAACCTCTCCACCGGCATCACCATGCTGCTGGCCGAGGCCGTGGACCGCGCGAACGCCGGCATGGAAGCCGCCCAGATCGCCAAAGAGATCAACGAACTCGCCGCCAAGGTGGATGTATCCTTCATCGTGGACCGCCTCGATTACCTCTACAAGGGCGGCCGCTGCTCCATGCTCACCATGCTGGGCGCAAACGTGCTGCACATCCGCCCCTGCATCGAGGTAAGCGGCGGCAAGATGGTGGTGGGCAAGAAATACCGCGGCACCTACGAGCGCTGCCTGCGCCAGTACCTGGCGGACCGCTTCCGCGCCAAGGACCAGCTGGAAACCAAGCGCATCTACATCACCCACACTGGCCTCAACGATTCCGCCCTCAATACCATCCGCGAAATCGTAACTTCCGAGCTCAGCTTCGATGAAGTCTACGAGGTCCGCGCCGGCTGCTCCATCACCAGCCACTGCGGCGAAAACACCTTCGGCATCATCATGATGAAGAAGTAAGCAAAAAACCTCTCCTTTCGGAGAGGTTTTCTTTTGTCCGGCGCGGAACGCCGGATTCTGTTTTGCCATTTACAGCTTCCCCGGCCGGCGGGGAAATCTGAAACTATCGGGTCAGCTTCTTTACCCATCTGTATCCATTCACATGTATCGCCGCCGGAATGCACTTGAGCAGCTGGTCCACATTCACGCAGATGATCACCGCGATGGGCGGCCAGCCCCACACCATGCCGCCCAGCATCGCCAGCGGAATAAAGGTGCAGATGGCGATAATATCGATGTACATGATGAACTTCGTGTCCCCGCCGCCGCGGATGATGCCCGCGTTGATGGGCATCTGGTAGCTCATCACCAGCAGCACTGCGGACTGGATCAGCATGTATGCGTTGGCGAGCCGGTAGGTCTCCTCGGAAATCTTCGGCGCGTACACGCCCAGAAGCGGAGTGCGGATCAGCAGCATCGCCGTCGCCAGCACAATGCCGATGCACACAAAGATTCCCTGCAGGGTGCGGGTATATTCCTTCACCTTCGGCAAATCACCCCGGCCCACCGTCTTTCCGATGATCACCGCCGCAGCCGATGCCGCGCCCACGGAGGTCACCTTCAGCAGCAGGAATACCGTGTTGGAAATGGACTGCGCCGCGATGGCGGAATCGTTCATGTGGCCCAGGATCACCGTCTGCAGCGCGTTTGCCACGCCCCAGAGCAGGCCCGAGAACAGCACCGGCAGCGTCACGCGGATGATATCCCGCACCAGCGCGCCGTTCCTGCTCAGGAAATCCTTCAAGCGCAGGCCCAGCTTCTTGTCCCGCAGCACGAAGCACACCACGATGATGCATTCCACCACCCGCGCCGTGAGCGTGCCGATGGCCGCGCCCCGCACGCCCAGCTCCGGCGCGCCGAGATTGCCGCCGATCAGCAGGTAATTGATCGCGCAGTTGATCGTCAGCGAAATGGCCGATACGCCCAGCGCGATCTTCACCGTCTCCACCACGCGCATCGCATTCAAAAGCACCGCCGTGAGCGCAAAGAAGGGGTAAGAAAAGCGCATGATCTTCAAGTATGCCACGCCCTGCTCCACAATCGCATCATCCGGGCTGAAGATGCGCACCGCGCCCTCCGGGAAGATGCTCACCGCGATGAACAGCAGCGCCGCCACGACCAGCTCCAGCCGCACGCCCGTGCAGGCAATGCTGCGGATTTCGCCCATGCGCCGCTGTCCCCAGTACTGGCTGGCAAGCACGATCATGCCGTTGCCGATGGAATACACCACCTGCTGGTAGACAAATTGTATCTGGTTCACCGCCGCCACGCCGGCCAGCGCGGCCTCGTTGTAGGTGCCCAGCATCAGGTTATCCGCCAGGTTCACGCTCAGCACCACCGCCTGCTCCAGCATCAGCGCCAGGCAGAGCCGTATGAAGATCTTGTAGAATTCCTTATCCCTCGTAAACATCCCATCGCCTCGATTCATATCAAAGAAGGATTTTACCACTCAATTTCCCTGGGCGCAAGCATCTTGATGTTTAATAATCGGTCTGCTATAATAGTAGCATTCTATTCAGCGACTGCACATCGAAGGAGAGAAACACATATGCATAATTTACCCAAGCTCATCGTGGTGGAGGGCACCAACGCCTCCGGAAAGAGCGGCCTCGGCGTGGAGCTGGCCAGGAAGTATGGCGGCGAAATCATCTCCGCCGATTCCCGCCAGGTGTTCCGGGGCTATGACCTCGGCAGCGGCAAGATCACGCCGGAGGAAATGCAGGGCGTTCCCCACCACCTGATCGATATCTGCGATTCCAATGAATTCTTCTCCATGCATGATTTCCAGAAGAGAGCCTACGCCGCCATCGATGATATCCTCGCCCGGGGCAAAATTCCCTTCCTCGTGGGCGGCACCGGCCTCTATGTGGAATCGGTCACCCAGGGCTATGTCATGAGCGACCGCGCGCCGGATCTTCAATACCGCGATCACCTGGAAACCTTCTCCACCCCCGAACTCTATTCCATGCTCCTTGAAAAGGTTCCGGATGTGGATGTGGACCCCAAGAACCGCAACCGCGTGATGCGCATGCTGGAAAAGCTGCATGATGGCGACGACCACCTGCCCCGCAGCTGCCCCCGCTACAATTGCCTGAAGCTGGGCGTAACCTGGCCGCGGGAAATCCTGAAGCAGCGCATCGACGAGCGCCTCAGCCGCCGCATGGAGCAGGGCATGGTGGATGAAGTCCGCGCCCTGCTCGATGGCGGCGCCACCACCGAATTTATGTATAAGCTGGGCCTTGAATACCGCTTCATCACCCAGTATATCACCGGCGAAATCCCCACCGAGGCGGAAATGGTGGAGCAGCTGGGCCTCGCCATCAAGCGCTTTGCCAAGCGGCAGATGACCTGGTTCCGCCGGGACAAGGAAATCCGCTGGCTGGATATGGCCGGCGATCCCCTCTCCGAAGCCTGCAACCATGTGGATCAATTCCTTTCCAACTAAGCAAACGGAGGCATGTGCATGAAAAAATATTCCATCGGCATCGATATCGGCGCAACCAACACCAAGATCGGCCTCTTTGATGATGCGCAGCTCATCGCCCAGTCCCAGGAACTGACCGACCCGGAGGCAGACCAGCAGCGCCTGCTGGACTTCATCGAAGCCCTCGTGCGCCGCATCCTCCTCGCCAACAATATAAAGATGGCGGAGCTCAAGGGCGTGGGCGCAGCCTTCCCCTGCTATATCGATCATAAAAACGGCGTGGCCATCGAATCCAACTACATCATGGCCCTGAACAACGCCCCCCTCAAGGCCCTGCTGGAGGCGCGGCTGGATGTGCCCGTGGCCCTGGAAAACGACGCCAACGCCGCAGCCCTCGCGGAGCACCGCCTCGGTGCGGGCATGGGCCAGGATAATATGATCTACACCGCCCTCGCCACCGGCATCGGCGGCGGCCTCATCCTCAATGGCAAGCTCTATCGCGGCATGCATGGCATGGCCGGCGAAATCGGCCATATGTTTGTCTCCGATTCTATCGGCTATCCCTGCCCCTGCGGCGTCACCGGCTGCGTGCAATCCATCTCCTCGGGTGCGCACATGGCCAAGTATGTCACCGACCGCATCAAGGAGGGCGAGGACAGCGCCATCCTCAACTACGCCGGCACCCTCTCCAACATCGATATGGTGGCCGTGGGCAAGGCCCTCAAAAACAACGATTCCCTCGCCCTCGAGGTGGTGAACCGCGGCGCGGAATATCTCGGCCGCATGTTCCATTCCCTGAACCATATCTTCGATATCAATTATTTCGTATATGGCGGCGGCGTGGCCAAGCTGGGCCCCCGCTTCATCGACCGCATGATCGCGGCCTACCGCCATTATTCCCTGCTGGACCAGCGCTTCCCGGCGCAGTTCGTGCCCGCGAAGTTCGGCGATCAGGCGGGCATGTACGGCGCGGCGCTGCTGGCTGCCGGGGAAGCATGATGCCCTTGCGCACCCCCTGGAGCCGCTATTTCCACATCGGCTTCTTTCCATCCCCGGAGCTTGAAGTCCTGCGCATTCCCGGCGCACCTGCCTTCATGCGGGGCGTAAAGGCGCTGTTCCTTTCAGATATCCACCTGCGCGGCTGCGTTTCTGATGAAAAGCTCCATGCGCTGATCCGGCAAATCCGCGCCGCAGGGGCCGATCTCATCCTCCTCGGCGGCGATTATGCCGAGACGGACGCCCAGTGCGCCCGCTTCTTTGAAGCCTTCCGGGGTGTCGATGCCCCCCTCGGCGTCTATGGCGTTCCCGGCAACAATGATGATCGCGAATCCCTGCCCGCATATATGGCCCGCGCAGGCGCAATTCTGCTCAGCAACCGCGCCGTATCCCTGCATCTCCCCGGCGGAAAGCTCCAGATCGGCGGCTGCGATGACCACAAGTTCGGCTCCCCCCGCACTTCCGGCCTCTTCTCCGATGGCGGCTACCGCATCCTCATCTCCCATTTCCCCGCAGCGCCGGATTGCGCGCCCGATCTCATGCTTTCCGGCCACACCCACGGCGGGCAAATCAATTTCCTCGGCCTCACCCCCTATTCCATCGGCTTTGAGCGCGCATACCGCCTGCTGGGCGCGGGCGGCCTTTCCAAATTCGGAAATTCTTATCTCGCCGTCTGCAATGGAATCGGCGTGAGCCGCCTGCCCCTGCGCATCGGAGCCCGGGCGCAGATTTTGCTGGTGGAATTTGGCAGCTAAGATCGCCCCGAAACCCTTGACATTCGCCCCCCGCAGGCATATAATATTACATGTCGGCGGCGCGAGCCGCCCCGAAAAAGTTGTTATCCTGGGGTGTGCGTGTATCTGTGCTTTTACCCACAGATTCACAAAAGGATTCCGGGTCGATATGCAGATGCCATGCCCCCGATTTTCGCCAGGGGAAGGCAGTAAGCAGTCGCAGGTCTCCGCCCTGCCAGAGCGGCGGGTGAAAAAGCAGAGATGGACGGCACTCTTGGGATACTTTGAGCATCTTAGGATGCTCTTTTTTGTCGGCAGGGCCGACAGCCAGTTGAATCCATCCGGCCCGGCAAGAATGGGCTGGATTTTTTATGGGCAAATTCCCTTCCCATAAAAAATCCCCCGCAAAATTGCGGGGGTATGATTCGAACAGACGGAAGCGAGGAGTCTTACGGCTGTTCGGAATCAATGGGGTTAGTTACCAAAAACCGTGGTATTTGCATAGCTGTAATCAGGCACGTTTTCTGTATCAACGACCGGGAACAGCACATAGTAGTCCACACCTTCCACAAAGCCAGCGTTATCAAGCGCCATTTTAACATGACCGTTCTTCCAATTGCTCTGGATATTTACGCCACCATCTGCGAAGACAATGTAAAACACACCTTCTCCAGCATCATCTGTAAACATATCTGCAGAAATCTTTCTCAGCGTACTATTCTCTCCAACAATCAGGCGCAGTTCCTGTCGCTTCGCAAAGACACCTTCGCCAATTTCATTAATGTAATCGGGAATTCGCACTTCGCCCACGGTGTTAGGAATCGTTCCAGTGAGTTTGCTCATGGTCCAACCAGCTTTGCTCTCATAGTCACACTCCTCGGTTTGCGTATCAGACAGAGCAGTCGGATTCTCCGTGTTGAAATAAACCGAAGTACTGGACTCGGGCATCGTCACGACACTTGCACCCGTCGCAACCCCGGAATTAAGGGACAGCTCAAAGGCAGGGTTCTTATCGGTTACATCGGAGTCAGTATCAATCTTAGTGTAAGTCCAATCGCTGAAATTGCCGCCCACCGGTTCAGCGGTAGATATATTATAGCGGAACAGATGAGCAAACCGAGAAGAATCATAACCATTGCTGGTTAAAAGAACGTAATCTTCGCCTTCCTTATAAAGATTATCTTCCAGAACAGACGCGTTATCGCTGTCATCCCATTCTTCCTTGGTTCCAGCATAGTTAATCGTTACAAGCGGGCTGCCAGTTCCCTGATTTGCACGGACATCAGTTCCAAAGGCAGTCCAACTGATCGAATTCAGCACGGTGCCGGATGCCAGATTCAGAGTTACGCCTTCGGGGAAAGTACCAGTATAGATGTCGGTAATGGTGGAGGGCAGGGAGACCTCGGTTATCGTCTGCGTATCGCCATCCTCAGTAGTATAGTCACCGAACGCACCTTCATTGTATATGGCCGTTACCGGATAGGTTTTGCCATCATAATTGATATAGTTGGGAACGCTCGGCTTATCGGTGGCTCCACGATAGAACTGCACGCCTGCTTCACCAGTCTTCTTATCAATATAGAACGCAAAATCGCTGTATTCTTCGGGCGCGTAGTTGGTTACAACGTTGGTGCCGCCGGCAGTGTTATCGGTGTAAGTTGCTCCCGCATCATACTGGTCACTGAAGCTATCGCTCTCATGGGTGTACTGGGCTGCATCGAGGGTTACGCCAAGAGCGATGGTGGGCTTAGCCGTACCAGTCTTGTGGTTGGCCACATTGGTAACATCGGTGGGCATCCACAGGGCAACATTGTGATAATTCGTTGCTCCGCTGGGCAGCAGTTCCTGATCCTTCATCAGTTCTACCGTGTAGATCGTTCCAGTCGCAGTTTCATCGGCACTGTCATCAACAGGAGTAATATACTTGCCGCCATAATTCGTCCAGACTTCTTCGCGGCTGCCAGGCACCTCTCCCTCGTAATCACACTTCACAGAGCCAACCATCAGATAATCGGAGAGATAGAAAGGATCATCATAAACATTGATACCTGCCTGAGTATTTGCAGCTCTCAAACCCAGCTTATACTGCAGGGCCAGATCGCCCGCATTCTTCACGCGCACCTGCACATACTCGGTGTAGCCGGGCTCATAGAGGGCATTATCCTTAAAGAGGTTTGCATTCGAATCTTTATCTACCCAAGTTGTATCCGCCTTGTCAGCCGGGTTGTAGTCCTGTTCCTTAACGGTTACCCACTCATTTGTTTCCTTGTTAAAATATTCCAGCGTGACATCCAGATTGCCGGACGTTACTTGTTCTTCCGTGCTTACCGTATCGGTGAAATACGCCACGGTACCGCTGACGATTGCGGTTACGCTCAGCGCCACGGCGAGCACCATGGTCAGGAGCTTAAGGTTCCTTTTCTTCATTACGGGTTCCTCCTATCATTTGTAAGCCAGGAGAAATATGGCGAAAACATGCCAATTCCTTGTCGGCCCGTA
>JAFUPT010000037.1 GCA_017481065.1 Clostridia bacterium
CTACATTGCCGTTCCCGCACTGGTGATCGTATGCCTCTACGGCATCATTGCCAGCATGGTGAAGAATGATGGCGGCGCAGTGCTCGCAGCCTACAACCCGCAGGTTTCCTCCGGTCTTGTATTCGGCATGAGCATGGTTGTTGCATCCTTCGCTCTGGGCGGACTGATTTCCGCCGACTACTGCCGCTTTGCCAGGAGCCGCGGCGATGTTGTAAAGTCCTCCATCCTGGGCGTGATTCCTGCTGGTCTGTTCATGCTGCTCACCGGCGGCGTGATGTCCATCGTTACCGGCCAATATGACATTTCCGCCATTCTGGCAAGCCTGGGCGTACCGTTCTTCGGCCTGGTAGCTCTGGTTCTGGCAACCTGGACCACCAACGTAACCAATGCCTATTCCGGCGGTCTGGCCCTTTCCAACCTGCTGGGCTTTGACGAGAGCAAGTTCAAGCTCACCACCGCCATTGCAGGCGCAGCCGGTACCCTGCTGGCAGCCTTCGGCGTGCTGGGCAAGTTTGAAGCCTTCCTGAGCCTGATGAGCGCACTGCTGCCTCCGCTGGCTGGCGTGATCATCGCCAACTACTGGATCATCGGCAAGGGCAAGAAGGATCTGTTCAAGATTCAGAGCGGCGTTTATGCTCCCGGCCTGATCGCCTACCTGGTCGGCGCATTCGTAGCTTGCCTCACCGGCGGCACCTTCGCTGCTTTCCCTGGCCTTGCATGGCTGAACCTGCCCTTCTTCATCGGGCCGGTGAACGGCATCATCGTTTCCCTGGTACTGTATACCATCATCTGCAAGGCAAAGAAGTAAATCCCCGGTTCCCTCCAAATGAATATATGTCGGCGGCATGATTCAGTGCCGCCGACAGGCGTATCTACAAAATACATGAGGTGAAGAACATTGAGAAAGATCGGCATCAAAGAAATTGAAGATATCGCTCTGGGCGCAGCATTGCTGGGCGCCGGCGGCGGCGGTGATCCCTATATCGGCAAGCTGATGGCAATCGGCGCGATCCGCGAATGCGGCGAAGTGGAACTGATTTCTCCCGAAGAAGTGCCGGATGATGCACTGATCATGCCCATCGCCATGATGGGTGCGCCCACGGTGCTCTGCGAAAAGGGCATCGGCGGCACGGAATACAAGCGCATTTTTGAAATGGTGGAGCGCTACTTTGGACGTAAGGTCTATGCAACCATGCCCATGGAGGCAGGCGGCGTAAACTCCATGCTGCCCATTGCAGCAGCTGCACGTCTGGGACTTCCCATGGTGGACTGCGACGGCATGGGCCGCGCATTCCCCGAGCTTCAGATGGTCACCTTTACCATCGGCGGCGTATCCGCAACACCCATGGCGCTGACCGACGAAAAGGGTAACAGCGTCATCTTTGAAACCATCACCAACCAGTGGACAGAAGAACTTGCCCGTGCGGTCACCATGTCCTGCGGCGGCAGCGTCACCTGCGCCCTGTACGTCATGGACGGCAAGACCATGAAGGAATTCTCCGTACATGATATCGTAACCCGCAGTGAGCAGCTAGGCAAGGCAATCCGCAATGTGAAGAACGTCACTGAAGGTACCCCTGAAGAAAGCTTCCTGAAGTTCTCTGAAGGCATCAAGCTGTTCAAGGGCAAGATTTCCGATGTACTGCGCACCACCAACGGCAAGTTCAACCTAGGCAAGATCCAGCTTGAAGGCATCGGCGACTGCAAGGGCCACAAAGGCGAAGTCACCTTCCAGAACGAAAATCTCTGTGCCAGCGTGGACGGAAACATCGTGGCAACTGCGCCCGACCTGATCTGCCTGGTAGATACCGAAACCTTCACGCCTGTCACCACCGATGGCCTGAAGTACGGCAAGCGCGTGCTGGTGGTGGGTCTCAAGTGCTACCACATGTGGCGCACGCCCAAGGGCATTGAGCTGGTCGGCCCGCGCTACTTCGGTATTGATACAGATTATATCCCCGTGGAAGAACGTGCAAAGGGAGGTGCGGCGAATGTATAAGCTGGGCATCGACGTAGGCGGCACCAATACCGACGCCGTTTTGATTGACAGCAATCTC
>JAFUPT010000038.1 GCA_017481065.1 Clostridia bacterium
AATCCTGCTGGGCAACAAGCCCAAGGAGCCTGAGCTCTCCGATTCCGAAAAGACCGCCCTCGCCATCCGCCAGGATGATGTGCGCACCCGCCTGCGCCGCGGCGAGCTGGAGCAGGAAATCGTGGAGATCGAGGTGGAGGAGGTAAAGCCCCAGACTGAAATTCCCGGCATGGATATGAACATGAACGATGTGCTGGGCAACATCCTTCCCAAGAAGACCAAGCTGCGCAAGGTGGAGGTCCGCGAAGCCCGCAAGATTCTGCAGGCCGAAGAGGAGACCAACCTGATCGACATGGACGCGGTGTACACCGAGGCCATCGAGCGCGCCGAGCAGAACGGCATCGTATTCCTCGATGAGATCGACAAGGTGGCCGGCCGCAGCGGCGGCCACGGCCCGGATGTGTCCCGCGAGGGTGTGCAGCGCGATATCCTGCCCATCGTGGAGGGCACCACCGTAAATACCAAGTATGGCCCGGTAAAGACCGATCACATCCTCTTCATCGCCGCCGGCGCGTTCCATGTAGCGAAGGTGACCGACCTGATTCCCGAGCTGCAGGGCCGCTTCCCTGTGCGCGTGGATTTGAAGCCCCTCACCGTGGAGGATTACAAGCTGATCCTCACCCAGCCGGAAAACGCGCTGATCCGCCAGTACCAGCTGCTGCTGGGCGTAGACGGCGTGTCCCTCGACTTCCAGGATTCCGCGCTGGAAACCATCGCCCAGTATGCATGGCAGGCCAACGAAACCGCCGAAAACATCGGCGCGCGCCGTCTGCACACCATGCTGGAGCGCATCCTGAATGATATCGCCTTCAACGCCGGCGGCGGCGACGCCCCGGAAATCTGCGTGACCATCGACGCCAATTATGTCAACGCACAGCTCAAGGACGACGCCCATGCCAAGGATGTAAGGAAGTATATCCTGTAAGGAACTGCCGGGGCACTGCCCCAAACCCCGCCAGGGGAAATGATTCCCTATGTCGGCCTACGGCCTCCCTCCCTGGACCCCTCTAAAGAATACAATCATCCGATAGTAAACGCCCTTCTTATATGCTATTATTGGAAAGAGGGATGTATTTTGCTGAATTTTGGTAACAGGCTGCGGGAGCTGCGCGTGGGAAAGGGCTGGACACAGGCGGAGCTGGCTTCGCAGCTGCGGGTAACGAAGAGCGTGGTCAGCGCCTACGAGACCTCAATGCGCTATCCTTCCTATGATATTCTGATTCGGATCTGCGCCATTTTCCATGTCAGCTCCGATCACCTGCTGGGCATCGAGAAACAAAAAACGCTGGATATTTCCGGCCTGAGTGAAGAAAATGAAATGCTGGTGCGGCAGCTTGTGGCCGCACTTCGAAAAGAATGATACAGCACCTCATCTGCCCTGCCTCTCAGTCCGCCTTCCCCTCAAGGGGAAGGCTTTTCTTGATATACTCCAGGCATGCAAAGCGTGTCTGCCCCCTCGGCCGGGGCTGGGCCAGCGCACCGGTGTCGACTCCGCATAAATCTTGTCCTGAACGGCAAAACTACCGCATACATAACTGTGTGGTAGTTTTTTAATAGCTTATAAAGGACGTGAATGATTTTGAAAGCGATCATCATGGCTGGGGGCGAGGGCTCGCGCCTGCGGCCCCTGACATGCGATTGTCCGAAACCGATGCTGCGCCTGATGGGCAAGCCCCTGATGGAGCATGCAATTTTGCTGCTGAAAGAGACGGGCGTGGATGAGATTGCCGCCACGCTGGGCTACCTGCCGGAGGCTATTCAGGATTATTTCGGCGATGGGGAGCGCCTGGGCGTAAATCTTCGCTGGTATATTGAAAAATCGCCGCTGGGTACCGCCGGAAGCGTGGGGCAGGCCCGGGAATTTTTGAACGAGCGCTTCATCGTGCTCTCCGGCGACGGCATCACCGATTTTGATCTCGCCGCCGCCATCCGCTTCCATGAGGAAAAGAAGGCCCTTGCCACGCTGGTGCTCTGCAAATGCGCATCCCCGCAGGAATACGGCATGGTGGTGTGCGATGGCGAGGGCCGCATCCGCGCCTTCCATGAAAAGCCGGGCCGCTGCGATGTATATTCCGACCGGATCAACACCGGCATCTATATCCTGGAGCCGGAGATCATGGCGCGCATCCCGGAGGGCTGCCCCTACGATTTCGGTCACGATCTCTTTCCCGCGCTGGTGGCGGAGGGACTGCCGGTGTATGGCTACACGGCGGAGGGCTACTGGTGCGATGTGGGCGATGTGGGCGCATACCTGCGGGTACACGCCGACGCGATGGACGGGAAGATACGCACCATCAGCCCGGCGTCCCTCTCCAATGCGGCGGTGCTGGAGCCGGGCTGCATACTGGAGCCTCCCTGCCACATCGAAGCCGGGGCCCACATCTGCGCGGGCGCGCGCATCGGCCCCTACGCAGTGATCGGCGAGGGCAGCGTGGTACAGCCGGGGGCGAGCATCAAGCGCAGCATAATCTTCCCGAACTGCCGCATCGGTTCCGGGGCGCAGCTGCGCGGCTGCGTGGCATGCGCGGGCGCGCAGGTGGGCGATGGCGCGCAGCTCTATGAGGAGAGCGTGGTGGGCAGCCGTTCCAGCGTGGGCGCGCGGGCGCTGCTCTCCCCCGGCGTGAAGCTCTGGCCGGAAAAGAGCCTGCCCGAGGGCGGCCACCCGGATGCGAACATCGTGTGGGGCTCCCGCAGGGAACAGCGCTTCGTGGCTGGAGCGCTGCAATTGGAATCCCCGGCGCAGGCAGCCCGGGCCGCAGGAGCCATCATTGCCCAGATGCAGCCCCGGGAGCTGCTGGTGGGCCGGTCCGGCTCCACGGTGGCCAGCGCTATGTGGCATGCGGTGTGCTCGGGAGCCATGGCCCAGGGCGTGCAGGTAATCGATGCGGGCATATGCTCCCTGCCCCAGCTGCGGCATGCGCTGGGCAGCCTGCACGGGGATGCGGCGCTGCTGGTGACGGAGGACAGGCTGCTGCCCCTGAACCGCGCCGGCGCGCGCATCCCGGAGAAGGACCAGCGCACCATACTGAAACTCTGCGAGCGGCAGGATTTCTCCGGTCCATTCAGCGGCGTGACCCGGCCGATGCAGTCCGCCGGGCGTACGGATATCGCCTACATCGCCGAAGCCGCCGCCTGCTTCACCGCCGATCCCCTGCTGGCGCCGCCGGTGGCGCTTTGTTCGGCGAACCACCACCTGCTCACCCTTGCGGAGCAGGCCTTCGCCCGGGCGGGGCTCAGGGTGCGCAGCGAATGGAATGCCGAGCAATTTTTCGTGGAGGAGGATGAGCTTGGCGTATTCCTGCCGGGAGACGGCGAGGAAGCCGTGCTCTCCGACAGCCGGGGCAGGCTGGACGACACCCAGTGCCAGCTGGCGCGGGCATGGGTGATCCTGGAAGGCGGTGCGAGCCGGCTGATCCTGCCCCTGAGCGCCACCCGGGCCATCGAGGCGCTGGCGAAGGAATACAATGCCCACGCCGTATATCCCTCCGGGGAGCGCGCCGCATGGATGAACGCCGTGGCCGGCCGGGAACCGGGGCAGCTCGCCATCCAGTGCGACGGCCTGCGCTTTGCGCTCAGCTTCCTGTCCCGGCTCACCGAAACGGGGCTCTCACTCGACCAGTGGCGCATGCGGCTGCCGCCTGTGTTCCGCAGCGCGCGCATGGTGCGCATGCCCCTTTCCGAGAGCGGCCGGGTATTGCACGCGCTGGCGGAGGAGGCCCCCGGCGCAGAGATGGGCGGCGGACTGCGCCTGCCCCAGGAGGATGGCTGGGCCTGGCTCAGCCCGGATGAGGCCGGCGCGGAGATGGAAATCATCGCCGAAGCCGCCGATATGGAGGCGGCGGAGGGCATGTGCGATTTCTTTGAGGAGAAATTGAAGCGCCTGATGAACGCGCGGGATTGAAAAATACCAGTTTTTATGCTAATATAGCGGCGTAACAACGCCGCTTTTTTATTTGGAGGTATAGATATGACCCGCGAAGAATTCTGCAAACTGCTTGACAACGGCCCCCTTATCCTCGACGGCGCGACGGGATCGAACCTGCGCGCGGCGGGCATGCCCGTGGGCGTATGCACCGAGGCATGGGTGCTGGAAAACCCGGAAATCCTGATGAAGCTGCAGCGCGCCTACGCGGATGCGGGCAGCAACATCGTATACGCGCCCACCTTCGGCGGCAACCGGCTGAACCTCGCCTCCTACGGCCTTGCGGACAAGCTGCCTGAAATGAACCGCGGCCTGGTCGCCATCTCCCGCAGGGCCGTGGGCGATCGCGCGCTGGTGGCCGGTGATATCACCACCACCGGCAAGCCTGTGGATGTGGAGGGCGGCGTGAGCTACTCCGAGCTCATCGAAATCTACCGGGAACAGGCCGCCGCGCTCGTGGATGCCGGGGTAGACCTGTTCGTGATCGAAACCATGCTGGGCGTTACCGAGTGCAGCGCGGCCATCGAGGGCGTGCGCGCGGTTTCCATGCTGCCCATCATGTGCACCCTCACCCTCGACGCCGTGGGCGGGGCTTACTTCGACGGCGACGCTGAGCAGGCGGTGCTCCAGCTTCCCGAGCTGGGCGCGGATGCCGTCGGCGTGAACTGCGGCCAGGGACCGGAGCTCTACGAGGGCGTGATCGCGCGCATGGCGGAGATTTCTTCCGTGCCGCTCATCGCCAAGCCCAATGCAGGCATGCCAGTGATGCAGCCCGATGGCAGCGCGGTATATTCCATGTCCCCCGGCAAGTTCGCCCGGGGCATGCAGAAGCTGTACAAGGCCGGGGCAAAAATCCTCGGAGGCTGCTGCGGTACCACGCCGGAGCACATTGAAATGCTGAGAACGATGGTTTAAAGCGGAGCAACGCCGCATCCGTCGGCCAACATTCCTACGATTCACCCGCAAATGAAAAGGAATCCGGCTCATTCCTGCCGAGCCGGATTCCTTTATATTTTCCGGGATATCCAAAGGGAATGCTTCCCTTTGGCGGGATCCGGGGCAGCATTTACGAACAGAACCCCAGCCCCCTGCAACCAAGCCCGCCCTTTCCGGTACTATATAGGTGAAGGCCTTCAAGAAGAAACAAAGGTGGTGCAAGCATGAACGATGCTGAGATTCTCAATCTCTACTGGGCGCGGAACGAAGCGGCCATCGGCGAAACCGAGCAGAAATACGGTTCCTACTGCCGCGCCGTCGCCCGGAACATCCTGAACAATGCGCAGGATGAGCAGGAATGCCTGAACGATACCTGGCTGGCGGCATGGAACAGCATCCCGCCCCAGAAGCCCGCGCTGCTCAAGGCCTACCTCGGAAAGATCGCCCGGCGCATCAGCCTGAAAAAATGGCGCGACCGTAGCGCCCTCAAGCGGGGCGGCGGCGAGGTTGCCCTTGCGCTGGATGAGCTGGCGGAATGCCTGCCCGGCGGCGACAGCATCGAAACCGCCCTCGACGAGGCCGCGCTCACACAGCTGATGAACCGCTTTCTCGCGGGCCTGGCGGCGGACGAGCGCCGGGTATTCATCAGGCGCTACTGGTATCTGGACTCCATTTCAGATACCGCCGCGCGCTTCGGCTTCAGCGAAGGCAAGGTGAAATCCATGCTGTACCGCACCCGCCAAAGGCTCATGAAGCGACTCAAGGAAGAAGGTGTTTTCGAATGAAGCAGAAACTGAACGCAGAGGCCCTGCTCGGCACATTCGGCGGTGTCCGCGATGATTTCATCGCCGATGCGGATGCATGCGCCCGCAGGCGCAGCCATAAATTCCCGGTGATACTCGCCGCCGTGCTGCTGTGCATGGCGCTCACGGTATCCGCGCTGGCGGCTGCCGATGTGGAGCCGGTGTACAATTTCCTCTACCAGCTCTCCCCCGCCATTGCCCAGAAATTGAAGCCCGTGCGCATGTCCTGCGTGGACAATGGCATTGAGCTGGAAGTGATCTCCGCAAATATTGAGGACGAGAGCGCAAAGATTTACCTGGGTCTGCGGGACCTGGAGGGCGGGCGCGTGGACGCAAGCACCGACCTCTTCGACAGTTACAGGATTCACATGGACGGCAACAGCATGAGCACCTGCTCCTATTCCCATTACGATGAAAGCACGCAGACCGCGCTCTTCCTGGTGGAGATCTGGCCGGACGGAAACAAAATCGACGGGGACAAGGTAACCTTCTCCATAAGCCGCTTCATCTCCGGCAAGCAGGAATTCGCGGATTACCTGAAGATCGACCCTGCAGCCGCAGCTGAAAACCCCGCCGTGCAGACGGATGTGGTCACGCGCGGCCACGGATGGCTCGATGAATCCTGGGCGGATCTCGCCGTGGATGAATTCCTGGTTCCGGGCGAAATCCTCTCCCCCATGGAGGGCGTAAGCATCACCGGCATGGGCTGGGTGGACGGCTACCTGCACATCCAGACCCATTACGAAAACATCCTTGATACCGACGCCCACGGCTATGTGTGCCTGGTGGACGCGGAGGGAAATTCCATCCCCGATGTGTATGGAGTGTCCTTCTGGGATGACGCCGACAAGGGAAGCTGCTATTACGAGCAGATCTTTGCCATCAGCCCGGAAACCCTCGCGGAATGCAGGCTCTTCGGCCAGTTCTACCGGGCGGATACGCTGGTGGAGGGCCACTGGGAGGTCACTTTTCCGGTGGAGGGAGAATGACATTGGGACTCCCCTTGGAGCCCGCAGAAAAAGGCACGCTTGTGCGTGCCTTTAAAAATATTATCAAAAAATCGATCCCGGAGCGGGATCGATTTTTTATGAGAGGTTTCCAAAGGGAATCATTCCCTTTGGCAGGGTGCAGGGACAGCGCCCCAGCGACCCAATACCCCCGTTACGCCGCCTTCTTGGCCTCTTCCTCTTCGAGGATGCGGTAGGCAACTTTGCCGACGAGGGTCTTGGGCAGTTCATCGCGGAATTCAATTTCATAGGGCATGGCGTACTTGGCAATGTTCTTGCGGCAGTAATCCATGATCTTTTCCCGGGTTTCCTCGGTCTTTTCGAAGCCGGGCTTGAGCACGATGAAGGCCTTCACCTTCTGCATCTTGTAGGGGTCCTTCACGCCGATGACGCAGGACATATGCACGCACTCGTGGGCGTCCAGCAGATTTTCGATCTGGGAGGGATATACATTGTAGCCGGAGGTGACGATCATGCGCTTGATGCGCTGGCGGAAATAGATGAAGCCATCGGCATCCATGATGCCGAGGTCGCCGGTATGCACCCAGGTGAGGCCATCGGAATGGACGCGCAGGGTATCGGCGGTCTCCTGGGGATGGTTCACATACTCCAGCATGACGGTGGGGCCCGCGAGGCAGATTTCGCCCTCCTGGCCATAGGGAACTTCGATTTAGGTGCCGGGCATCACATTCTTATAGTAGGTATCCGGGAAGGGGATGCCGATGGAGCCTTCGCGGGCATGGCCGCGGGGGGTAAGGCAGCTGGCGGTGACGCACTCGGTGGTGCCGTAGCCCTCGAGCACTTCGATGGTGCCCTTATGGTCGATGAGGAACTGGTCGATACGCTTCTTGAGCTCAACCGGCAGGGAATCGCCGCCGGAGAACATGCCCTTGAGGCAGGAGAGATCCAGCTTTTCGAGGCCGGGCAGGCGCAGCAGCGCTTCATAGAGCGTGGGCACGCCGGCGATGAAGTTCGGGCGGTGCTTGGCCAGCAGTTCCGCATAGGTCTTGGGAGTGAAGCGGGGCACCAGCACGCAATGGCCGCCGTTTACCAGCATGGAATGGATGCTCACGCCCAGGCCGAAGCCATGGAACATGGGCATGATGGCGAGCATCTTGTCGCCGGGCTGGAAGATGGGGTTGGTGGCAATGATCTGCGCGCCGAGGGCATTGAAGTTGAAATCGGAGAGCAGGATGCCCTTGGTGGTGCCGGTGGTGCCGCCGGAATAGAGGATGACCGCGCCTTCGGTGCAGGGGCGCTTCACCCGGGGATCGCCGGCAAAGGCCTTGCCGCCTGCCAGGAAGTTCTTCCAGGCAATGTACTGGCCGTCGGCAGGGAGCTTGGGAATTTTGCGGCCCTGGGTGAGGGCATAGCCGATCTTCATCACGCCGGAGAGGGCGTCGCCGATGGAGGTAATGATAAGGTGCTTGAGGTGGGGCACATTCCCGCGGATGGCGGCAAACTTGCCGTAGAACTGGTCCAGCGTGATGGCCGCCACGGATTTGGAATCGTTCAGGTAGAACTCAATCTCGCCCTCGGCGGAGAGGGGATGGATCATGTTCGCCACCGCGCCCACCATGTTTACAGCGTAGAACATGGAAACCGCCTGGGGGCAGTTGGGCATTGCAATGGTAACGCGGTCGTTCTTCCTGATGCCGATGGCTGCGAGGGCGCGGGCGCACTCATGGATGGCGGAAACAGCCTTGCGGTAGCTGGTGTTGGTGCCCATGAAATCATAGGCGATGAGGTCCGGGTGCTTTTCGGCGATGCGCTCCACAGCCTCGCACATGCTGCCATCAAAGTAGTCCAGCCGGGCGGGAATGCCGTTCAGGAAGGACGTCCACGGGGTTTTTACGGAATCGGGCTTGGGGAATTTCACAGTTCTACCTCCTGGTTTGCGGGGAGCTCAAGCAGCTCGGGATGTTCCATAATGTGCTTAAAGAGCTTTACGGTCTTGGAATAATAGTAGCCATCGGCGATGCGCTCATCCAGGGTGAGGCCCAGGGGGAGCATTTCGTGCATCTCATAGCTGCCATCGGGCTGGAACACGGGTTCCATCTTCTTTTCGCCGATCACCACGAAGAGGGAGCAGGTGCCCCAGTTGCTCAGGTGGTGGTAGCCGGCCTTGAGGCCGATGGAGCCCAGGTTGGACAGGAACACGGATGCATAGTTCGGATCGGCCTTGATCAGGTCGTAGGGAACCTTTCCGTAGTAATCCAGGCGGTGCAGCACCCATGCCAGCGGACGCAGGATGAAGCGGGGCAGCTTCATCAGCATGGCCATCATATCGGTGGAATTATCCAGCTTGTCCTCCCGGCGGCACTCGAAGATTTCCTTCATGATACCTTCATGGAAGGAATCGATGGTGGTTTCCGGGCCGAACTTCTTAAAGGCAAGGGCTTCGTGGGCTTCATCTGCAAAGTATTTTTTGATGGTGAAGGCGACGGAGATATCGTTGCGGCTGTAAAGGCGGTTGCCCTTCACGAAGTAATTCATCTTCGGGCGCTGGGTAATGGTTTTTACCAGGGCGCAGGCCACGCAATGGAAGATGGTGTAGCGGTGCTTCTTATCCAGGCCCTCGTTCTTCTTTTCGAGGAACTTATTCAGCGCGGTCAAATCGATGGATTCCTGGATGAACGCCTCGTTATCCGCGCGGTTGATGTAAAGGTAGGGCACAAAGCCATGCATGGGATCGCAATCCCGCACCCAGGCAGCGTCAAAACGGTCGCCGCGGCGCTTCCTGATTTTATCCGTCTTATTCAATCTATTTCATCCTTCCGGCTCGAATCTGGTTGAGCTGTCAACTAAATCTATCATAGCACAAACCACATGATTTTTCCATCGCTTTTGCCGCATAAACGGTTCATTTCCTGCAAATTTATCTGATTTTTTACGCTTCTCCTACGCTTCAACCCGGAATTTCGGCAAATTTTGCAGCCAAGATGGTTTTTTACTTCATTTTGTTGTTCCAATCCCCGTCTGATCTCGTTTTCAAAACCAGTTTTGTTTCCTTGGTCTGCGCACACCCGTCCGCAATGTAAAAACATTGTTATACCTGCGATTCGCCGAAAAATATTCGAAATGCAGTCTTGACAAGAGCTTCCTGCATATGCTAAAATAGCGCCATATTCGGCGAAGGGAACGAGTAACCCCATTATCCTTGCAAAGAGAGCTGCCGGCTGGTGAAAGGCGCGAAGGGTACGGGGCGAAGGCATCCCGGAGATGCGCACCGAAGGCGGGGAAATATTCCCGCTGCGTAGGCTGCGCCGGGTCCGCCCGATACAGCGGTGAGGCAGAGGAATCTGTCCGCGAGGCCGGCATCGCGAGGTGCAGGCGAAGTAAGGTGGTACCGCGAAGCAGCGCTTCGTCCTTATGCATAGGCATAGGACGGCGCGTTTTTTTGTGTCCGCCCGGAAACCCATTTCATTTGGGAAGGAGCATTTCCATGAACCGCAAAAAATTCTTCTCTCTTGCACTCATCCTGCTGCTGGCCTGCCTGATGGGCAGCGCATTCGCAGAGGAAGCCGCCGCAGCGGCGCCCAGCTTCGTTGATAAGGTCAGCGAAGTGAACGGCGCAATCAACAGCTTCGCCTGGGGTCCGATCATGCTGGCCCTGCTGGTGGGCTCCGGCGTATACCTCTCCATCCGCACCGGCTTTATCCAGGTGCGCAAGTTTGGTTATGTGATGAAGAACACCCTTGGCAGCCTCTTTAAGAAGAGCGACAAGGACCACGGCAAGAACCTGTCCCCCTTCCAGGCGGTCGCCACCGCGCTGGCGGGCACCGTGGGCACCGGCAACATTGCCGGCGTTACCGGCGCGATCTTCGTAGGCGGCCCGGGTGCGGTATTCTGGATGTGGGTTTCCGCGTTCTTCGGCATGTGCACCAAGTATGCCGAGATCGTGCTTGCCATGAAGTACCGTGAGAAGGATAAGGACGGCGTCTATCACGGCGGCCCCATGTATTACATCGTAAACGGTCTGGGCAAGAACTGGAAGTGGCTGGCGGTTGTATTCGCCATCCTGGGCGGCTTGGCCAGCTTCGGTATCGGCAACATCGCCCAGTCCAGCGAAATTGCCGGCGCTGTGAACAGCCTCACCGGCCTCTCCCCGCTGTGGGTAGGCATCCTGCTGGCCATTCTGGTGGCCATCGTGGTTCTGGGCGGCGTAAAGCGCATCGGCCAGGTAACCAGCCTGATGGTTCCCTTCATGTCCATCTTCTATGTCGTGGCCGGCATCATCGTTATCATCATGCGCATCGGCGATATCCCCGGCGTGTTTGCTGAGATCTTCAAGGGCGCGTTCTCCTTCAAGTCCGTCGGCGGCGGTATCTTCGGCTATGCCATCATGGTGGCCATGCGCCAGGGCTTCGCCCGCGGCGTATTCTCCAACGAGGCCGGCCTGGGCTCCGCTCCCATGGCCCACGCCGCTTCCTCCACCGAGGAGCCCGTGGAGCAGGCAATCTGGGGCGTATTTGAAGTATTCTTCGATACCATCGTCATCTGCTCCATCACCGCACTGACCGTTCTGCTCTCCGGCGTTTGGACCAATCCCGATGGCCTCAGCGCCTTCGCATCCAAGGGCGCGGCGGCCGTCGCAGCCTTCAATACCATCCTGCCCGGCACCATCGGCGGCACCATTATCCAGATCAGCCTGCTGTTCTTCGCCCTCTCCACCATCATCAGCTGGAGCTACTACGGCGAAACCTGCTGGGCCTACCTCACCAAGGGCAACAAGGTTGTCGATGTGATCTACAAGGTGGTATTCATCCTGATGTGCATCGTAGGCGCAACCGGCAGCGGCACCCTGATGTGGGATATCGCCGATACCCTCAACGGCCTGATGGCCCTGCCGAACCTGATCGCCCTGATCCCGCTGGCAGGCGTGGTCGCCAAGCTGACCAAGGATTACTTCGCCAAGAAGAATCACGAGCTGGGTAAGTAAGGCTTACGGGGCGCTGCCTCTTAAGAATTCCCGCCAGAGGAAATGATTTCCCCTGGGTCCCTGCACAAAAAATGACCTCGCTCCGAGGTCATTTTTTGTTGTTGATAAGTGAGATATTATCATGTATAATTTCTTCAGGCGCGCATTGTGCGCCCATACAGGAGATTTTTAAGGGCATCATGGCCCTTAGCAGGGCGCAGGGACAGCCTCCTAAGCGTGTCTCCCCCATCTCAAGGAGGTAACAACATGAAAATCATGATTGCATCGGATATCCACGGCTCCGCGAAATGGTGCGCGAAGCTGATCGAGGCCTGGAAGGGCGAAGGCGAGCCGCGCATGCTGCTGCTGGGCGACCTGCTCTACCACGGCCCGAGAAACGACCTGCCGGAGCAGTACGCGCCGAAGCAGGTGATTGAAATGCTGAATGGCGTCAAGGAAAAGCTGCTGTGCGTGCGCGGCAATTGCGAGGCGGAGGTGGACCAGATGGTGCTCAAGTTCCCCGTGATGGCCGATTACTGCGCGCTGCCGCTGGGCGGCAGGATCATCTACGCCACCCACGGCCACAACCATGGCGAAGGCAATCCCCCGCCGCTGATGTCCGGTGATGTGCTGCTCTGTGGCCATACCCACATCCCCGCCTTCAACATCCACGATGGCTTCACCTATGTGAACCCCGGCTCCGTTTCCATCCCCAAGCAGAACAGCCCCCACGGCTACATCCTGCTCGATGGCGGCAGACTGATGTGGAAGGATTTGGCGAGCAGAGAGGTTTGGCGTGAAGAAGCGCTGGAGTGACGCTGCGCATCGCAAAACCATTTACAGCAGCGCCCGGAGGATGCCAGGGGGAAGCTCTCCCCCTTGGCAGGGATTCCTAAGGAACTCCGTGCCTCAAGCGCCTCCCCCCCGAAGAAATTTCCCAAAACCCCTTGACATCCCCTTCCCCAATGTGTATAATATTATATGTTCGCGCGGACGTGGCGGAATAGGCATACGCGCACGTTTGAGGGGCGTGTGGGAGACCGTACGGGTTCAAGTCCCGTCGTCCGCACCAAATCAATATAATCCGAACCAGCTCTTCCCAGTGGGAGATGGGTTCGGATTATTCTTTTATTTCGATTGCTACGAGGATGTTTACTTCCGCAACGGAGCGAAGAAGCAGGCAACTTCCAAGCCCAAAGGCCCGCGTAAGAAAAAGACAACCTGATAGACTGAACCGGCGTGCAGATCATCTTCGGATGCTGCACGCCGGTTGCTGTTATTCTGTGGTTGTCAGTCGATTATCCTCCTCTTGCTTTAGTTTCCATTCCGCAAATTCTCTCTGCCCTTCTTCGCTCTCGTAGAAAGTTTGAATGTCCGGCAGTATACAGCGGGCGATCGCTTCAATCACATGCTGCGGAATATCGGAATTGTTGATCAGTTTCTTCTTTCTTCCCAAATGCACCTCCAATAATGATCCTTTGTTCTGATAGTTGTGTCCGACCGGGAGAATTCTCCCTCATAAACTCAGCCAAAGAATCGGTGCAAATAGGGTCATTGGTGTAAAAAACACATAAAGAATCATTCGTCGTTATTCAGCGTATGATCCGATTTTTCATAGGTTTCGTTCCCATTATAAAAGCAAGATACGCCCTGTATCACAATCTGCTCCTGCAGAAGTGATGCAGGCGATCTTGATGGGGATTGCGCTCCCCATACCCGCATCTTTGCTGCAGTTGGTTCGCTGCGCTCACAGCATGACGCAAGCGCCATGAGGGAATGTTTATCTCCGTTTCTTCATTCTCCGATCTATTCGTTAAATTATCATCCCCTACTTGCCAAAGACTACAGCATAATATATAATCGCTTTACTGCGCGAAAGTGCAAGATTTACAGGAGGTCGAAGCAGATGAAACTGACATATCATCGCAAGGGAGATTATCTCTATCTTCTTCTGTAGGAATCGGCAAAACAGAACGTATATATAACCAACCTCATTTGAGTTAACAGTGACATTCATTATAAGTTCTGATTTTTCGACACTAATGGTTGATTTTATTTATTCGCCGAGTATAGTATAACCAGCATGATGAGCACGATCAACATATAGTGAAATCAAATCTTATTCCAGTATTAGTACTGACATCCCACAATGGGACAGTATATTTATTGTCAAAACTCAATACGACGCGACAAATCGAGATTAACTTGGATACACTGAACACTAAAGCCGCTGCAGCTTTCGCAATGCTGCAGCGGCCTCACAGTTTTAGGGAACCGATTTATTTCATGATATCAAGCGTCTCTGCGTACAGCCCCTTCCAGTCGTTCCATTGCCTGCTTCAATATGGGCCGCGGACAGGCAAGCACTACTCTCTGGAACTGTCCGGCAGAGCTCCCGAAGATATATCCGGCGTCCAGCCACAGTTTTGCCTTGTTTACCACAAGATCATTCAGCTTCTGCGCACTCAGCCCCAGGCCGGAGCAGTCCAGCCACGCAAAGTAGGTACCCTCTGGCTCCACCAGTTTGATTTCAGGAATGCGTTCAGCCAGAAAGCGGCGCACATAATCCAGATTGGTGCGCAGATATGCCTGGCATTGGTCCAGCCATTCGCTGCCCTCTGCATAGGCTGCCCGGCAGGCGACAAGGCCGAGGATGTTCAGCTGGGAATATCCGCTGCATTCGATTTCCCTGAGAAAGGCCTTGCGGATACCGGCGTTGGGAATCCAGATGTTGGATACCTGAAGCCCGGCCAGATTAAAGGTCTTGCTGGGAGCCGTACATACGATGGATCGATCCGCAAGATCCGGATTGGCAGCGATGAAAACATGGTGCGGATGTTCCGCAAAGGCAAAATCGCAGTGGATTTCATCAGAAACCACGAATACGCCATGCTCTTTGCAGATTTCGCCCAGCCGTCTGAGCTCATCCAGGGTCCAAACGCGTCCGATTGGATTGTGCGGGCTGCACAGTATGAAGAGTTTCACCCCGTGTTCTACAATCTTGTGCTGCAAATCATCGAAGTCTATGGAATACCGGCCGTTTTGATAGAGCAGTTCATTTTCAACAATTCTTCTGCCGTTGTCTCGGATGACGCTGAAGAAGGGATAGTAGACCGGCGGCTGGATCAGAACGCCGTCCCCGGGGCAGGTTAGCGCCCGCACGGCCATCGCCAGCGCATAAACCACGCCGGGCGTCTTGACCAGCCATTCCGGCTGCGGCTTCCAGCCGAAGCGGCGCTCAAACCAGGTGGAAACTGCCCGGAAGTAATCCTCCTTGACCTCGCTGTATCCAAATATGCCGTGATCCACCGCCTTGTGCAGTGCGTTCAGCACTGGCTGCGGCGCGCAGAAATCCATATCCGCCACCCACAGGGGAAGCACATCCGCTGGCTTGCCGCGCTCCACGGCGAAATCGTACTTCAGGCTGTTGGTATTGCTTCGGTCAATGATCTGATCAAAATTGTACTGTGTCATTGTCATCCCTCCAATGCCTGTGCAAGATCGGCAATGATGTCATCCACGTGTTCCAGTCCAACAGACAGGCGCAGAAGCGTATCCGTAATGCCCAGGTGTTCCCGCCTCTGCTGCGGAACGTCCGGATGGGTCTGGGTCATGGGATAGGTGATCAGGGATTCCGTGCCGCCGAGGCTCTCCGCGAAGGTGATGAGCTTTACATTTTCCAGAATGTGATGGGCAGTTTCCACGTCATTCGTACGAAATGAGATCATGCTGCCCGCGCCCCTGGCCTGCGCCCGGTTGACAGCATAGCCGGGATGCTCCTCAAGCCCGGCGTAGAATACGCGGGAGACGCCGCTTTGCTGCGCGAGCCAGCGGGCAACCTTGCGGGCGTTCTCCTGCTGGCGCTCCATGCGTACGGAGAGGGTTTTCAAACCGCGTAGTACCAGCCAGGAATCAAACGGAGCCAACGCGCCACCGGTGGTCTTGGCGATCAACCGGATGCGGTCCGCCAGCTCCTGAGTGGCGGAGGAAAGAAATCCCGATATGGTATCATTGTGGCCGCTGAGAAATTTGCTGCCGCTGTGCAGCACGATGTCCGCGCCCAGTGCAATGGGATTCTGCAGGTAGGGGGACAGGAAGGTATTATCCACGATCATGAGCAGGCCGTGTTCTTTTGCGAGGGTAGAGCAGGCGCGCAGATCCGTGATGTTCATCATGGGATTGCTGGGCGTTTCGATGTAGAGCGCCTTCGTCTCCGGACGGAGGGCACTGCGCACATTTTCGAAATTGGAGGTGTCCACGAAGCTGAAGCTCAGGCCGTTCTTCTCTCCGATGGTGTGGAACAGGCGGATTGCGCCGCCGTACAGATCCTCCGAGCAGACGATGTGATCGCCCGGCTGGAACAGATCAAAGCAGGCGCTGATAGCCGCCATGCCGGAAGAGAGCGCCACGGTGTCCACAGCGCCTTCCAAAGCAGAAATGGTCTCCTCCAGGTGCTGGCGCGTGGGGTTCTTTTCGCGGGTGTAATCAAAGCCGCTGGAGTGTCCCAGGCCGATATGCCCGAAGGTTGCCGTCTGGTAGATGGGAAAACTGACGGAGCGGACGCCGTCCTGATAGCTGAAATCAGAATTTCCGTGAATACATCGGGTCTCCAACTGGTTTTTCATAGGTCGGGCCTCCATTTCTGTGCGGTTCATGATGAAAAAAGAGAGGATACCCATGCGGGTATCCTCCTGCTGAATCCTGGATCTACATTCGGCGGTGGATGCATGGGTAAACAGAGCATATACGCACGTACATGCCCATTCGCAGCATCATACCGCAGCGTCTTGCCATGTTTACCGCTCCTTCCGTTGATGTGTATCACCATTATATCCGCATTTACCCAGTATGTCAATAGGTTATATGGATTATTTGTGCAGAAGGCGGCAGCACGTTCAATTCCGGGTTTTCTCCATCAGTTCAGCAAGCTCACGGGATCGTGTCAACACTGGCGTGAGCAAGCAGCCTACAAGTGCGCCCACAACGCCCTGACCGATGTTGCCCACAATTGCGCCTGCCGCACCGATGCCCGCGCCCATGAATACCGCTTCATAGCTGAAATAGCCTAGCACCATAAACGCTTCTGCAGCGACGCTGCCCGCGATCATTGCAAGCAGTACAGCGCGGGAACTATGCCCGCGTCCGAAGCGGTTGAAGATCAGGGCCGCAATCAGTGCAAGAACCGCCTTGATCACCAACGTTCCCGGTGCGAAGGCGATGTATCCCGCCAGGATATCCGCCAGCATTGATCCCAGACCTGCCGCGATCACCGCATAGACAGGGTTCATCAGAAATGCGCAGATCAGAATGACGCCATCCCCCAGGTTGGCATAGCCGCCGGTTGCAGGAATGGGGATCTGTACCAGCATGGTTGCTACGCAAATCAGCGCGGCAAACAGGGCTGTCAGCACAATTTTGTAAGTAGACATGGACTTCATATCGGTCGCCTCCATTTGTATTTGGTCTTAAATCATGTATTCTATGGAACGGTATTCCGTACGGCGAGTCAGCTGGTTATAGATCAGAATGGCCTCCCGAGTCGCAAATTCGCCCATATTATAGTTGTTTACATCCTGCGCGTTCATGACGTCCATCTTAACGATGCGATTCATTACGCACGGCTGGTCGTCCACAATCTGAATTCCTTGGGCGAGCAGGCGTTCCGCAGGAAAAGCCTCGGGATGAACGGCATAGGGATCAAACAACCCGATGCTGTCGTCAATGACGCGAGTGAGCAGTACGTAGTGCGCATCCTTTCCCAGCCAGCATCGTATAACAGCCGCGCCGCCCTGCTGCAGGCAGCCCGTGATAGCGCTGTTGGGAGATATGACTACATCCTCATTTTCATAGAACATTGCTGAGATCGGAAATTTCTTGCTTCTGCCATACTGGTTGAACCAGTTCGCCAGAAACTGCATTGCCATTCTTGATGTTCCGCTCTTTCCGGATTCACCCTCATCATTGTAGACATCTAACGTGTATAGAGAAATCGTCTTAAGCAATTCCGGATGAATATCACATCGTTCGAACAGGTACCGGAGGGCATTGGTCAGCGAGGTCGGACCACAATCGTATTCACTGCTTTGATAGTTGAGAACATTTTTCATATTGCGATCATTCCTTTGGTAATCATGAATTCCGGGGATCTATGGCGTCCCGCAATGCATCGCCGACAAAATTGATGCACAGCACCAGTAGGATGATGAGTATTCCTGCGGGCAACCACAGCCATGGTTTTCCGGTCAGAATCGTGATGGATTCTGCGCCGTTTAGAATATTTCCAAGGGAGGCGACCGGAGGCTGAACCCCCATACCCAGAAAGCTGAGGGCCGCTTCATCCAGGATGGATATAGCGAACACGCCCGTTGCGTAAACCAGTACAGGAGCGATGGTATTTGGCAGAATTTCCGAAAACAATATGTATCGCCGGGACATTCCTGCAGCGACATCACTCTTGAAGAAATTGGTTTCACGTAATGAAAGCACATTACTCCGTACCAGCCGGGTTACGCCCGGCCAATCCACGAAGCCGAGGATCAGTATGATGCTCCACAGGCCAGGTTCAAAGATTGCCGCCGCCACCAGCACCAGCAAGATGTACGGAAAGGACATGACCATATCGGTAAAACTCATGATGATATGATCGATCCAGCCGCCGAAGTACCCGGACAGGAGGCCAAGCACGACTCCGACGGTTGTCGAAATCAGCGTCGCCAGAGCACCTACCATCAACGAAATCCGTGTTGCATAGAGTAGGCGGCTGAGCATATCGCGGCCAATCTGATCTGTCCCCAGCCAATGCTGTGCATCCGGCGGCTTGGAAAAACTACCCGTCACCTTGGTGGGACTGTAAGGCGCAATTACCGGCGCGAGAATTGACAGCAGAATAATCGCCGCCAATACAAACAGGCTGACAAAGGCTAGACGGTGCTTTCGAAAGCGCCGGAACACCACAGAAAAATTGGATTCCATTGTCGCGCACCATCCTTTTCAGTATTTGATCGTGGGATCCACCAGCGCATACACGATATCTGTGAGCAAGTTCGCCGCGAGTACCACTACCGCCGAAAGCAAGCAGATTCCCATGATGACCGGATAGTCACGCCCGGTAATGGCGTTCATGGCAATGAGTCCCAGACCCGGCCAAGAAAATATTTGCTCCACGATCACCGCGCCGCCAAACAGCGTTGGAATCTGCATGCCGATCACGGTGACGATGGGCAGAAGCGCATTGCGTAGCGCGTGCTTGTTGATCACCCGGAAATGTCCGATGCCCTTTGCCTTTGCCGTGCGCAGG